>JBKPDG010000202.1:0-7432 GCA_046727755.1 Actinomycetota bacterium | reverse complement strand
GCATACGAGATATTACTCACCGTCTCGTGGGCTCGGAGATGTGTATAAGAGACAGGTCGGCGACGGCGAGCCGGGCACCGAACCGCGCCAGCACGATGGCCGTCGCCTTGCCCACACCCTGGCCCGCCCCAGTGACGATCGCGACGCGATCAGTCAGCAGCACGGACGACGGGTCGTACTGCACAGGCGAAGCTATCCGCCGAGCGTCACGAGACAGCGGGCGACCTTGCCGGTCTCCGTGTCGGCGAAGGCGCGGCCGAAGTCGGTAAGCGGGAGGCGTTCCCCCACGAGCTCGTCGAGCTTGATGCGCCCGTTTCGATACAGCTCCACGATCCTCGGGATGTCGCGGTGGGGCATATTGCTCCCGCCGAGGCACCCCACGAGTCGCCGCTCACCGAACATCAGAGACGACGACGGCACCGGGATCGTGCTGCCGGGAGGCGGCGCCCCGACCATGACGCACGTGCCGCCACCCCGAGTCAGCTCGAAGGCCTCGGCCACGAGCGCGGGGTCGCCCACGACCTCGAACGCGACGTCGACGCCACCGGGCGCGGCCGTGGCGACCGCGTCGGCGATCGCCGTCTGGTTCGGGTCGACGAGGTGGGTGGCGCCGAAATCCGCCGCCAGATCCAGCCGCGCCGGGTTCGTGTCGGCCGCGACGACTGCCGACGCTCCCGCCAGCCGCGAGCCCTGGATCACGTTGAGCCCCACCCCGCCGCACCCGACGACCAGCACACGGTCGCCGGGCGCAACCCTCGCGATGTTGAAGACGGCACCGAGACCCGTCGTGACGCCGCAACCGGCGAGCGCCATGACGTCGAGCGCGACGTCCTCGGGGATCTTGACGACTTGCGCGTCGCGCAGCACCGCGTACTCGGCCAGCGACCCGATGCCGACGAACGGGTGGACGGCCCCACGCTCCGAGCGCAAGCGCGTCGTGCCGTCCGGCATCAAGCCCCGGATGGCGTTGACGCGCGCTTCGCCCGTGCAGTGCACGAAACGGCCATGCCGGCACGCATCGCACGTGTAACACGGCCCGTACAAGCCGAGCACGACGCGGTCGCCGGCGGCGACCGACGCGACGCCCGGGCCGACCGCTTCGACGACGCCGGAGCCCTCGTGACCGGCGACCATCGGCAACACACCCGCGTTGCTCTCACCGTGGGCGGCGTGAATGTCGGAGCCGCACACCCCCGACGCGGCCAACGCCACGAGCACCTCGCCCGCTCGCGGCTCGTCGACGGTGAGGGCCTCGAGGGCGGGACCGTCGTCGTAGCTGCGGATCACCACTGCGTCCATGCGGGCCCCCGGCTCCGGCGACGTCGACGCCGGGACTCTACCGACGTTGACCGTCCGCCGGGCCGAGGTTAAACAAGTGTTTGACTGAGGAGCAAGACCAGCCGACAGGTTCGCACGACCCCGAGGATGTCCCATGACGCGAGTCATCTCGGCCGACTGCCATATCAACGAGCCGCCGCACGTCTTCGACCGCGTTCCTCCCGAGTACCGGGACCGGGCGCCCCGCATGATGCGAGGCGAAGACGGAGGCGACGGCTGGAGCTTCGACGGGAAGCCGCCCAAGCGCACCTTCGGGATCGAGGCGATGGCAGGGCGGGCCAGGAGCGACTTCCAGGTGTCGGGGCTCCGGTTCGACGAGATCCTGCCCGGCAACTGGGACGGCGCCGCCCACGTCGAAGACATGGCGCGCGACGGCATCGACGTGAGCGTCGTGTATCCGGCGAACGCGATCTTCGTGTACCTCGAACGCGACCGCGGGCTCGCGCTCGCGTGCATGCGCTCCTACAACGACTGGGTGCTCGACGACTTCCAGGGCGCGGCGCCCGACCGTCTCGTAGGCCTTCCGATGCTCCCCGTCGACGACGGCATGGATGTGTGCGTGGCCGAGCTCCATCGCGTGGTCGGCAAGGGGGCTCGCGGTTGCTTCATCCCGGGCATGCCGAGGCGGCCGTACAACGACCCCTGGTACGAGGCGTTGTGGGCGGCCGCGTCCGACGCCGGTGTCCCGCTTACCTTCCACCGGACGTTCGGAGGCGCGCCCCCGGATCAGGACTGGGACGAGCTCGTCGAGCAGAACGTGAGCGTGCCCGGCATCGTCACCCGGTTCTTCAGCGCGGTGCGCCCGCTCACGTACCTCGTTTTCAACGGCGTGTTCGACCGCCATCCCGGCCTCAAGGTCGTCGCCGGCGAGGTCAACTGCGGATGGATCCCGTTCTGGTCCCAGACCATGGACCACACCCTCGAGACCGAGGGTTCCTGGGCCGGCGTCTCGCTGGCGCGGAAACCGAGCGAGTACGTCGGTGACAACGTGACCGTCACGGTGCTCGACGACGACGTCGGCTTCGCGCTGATGCGGGCGGGGTACCCGCGCCTCGCCGACGCGTGCATGTGGTCGACCGATTACCCGCACAGCGTCACGCTGTGGCCGAACTCGCGCGACCACATCGCCCGGCTGACCGCGGGCTTGAGTGACGCCGACGTGGACAAGATCCTGAGCGGCAACGCGGCACGGGTATACCGCATCTAGGGGGCCCCGATGGCAGCAAGCACGGAAGCGTTCCTGAACCTCGTCGGTGGCCGACAAGCTCCGGCGGCCTCGGGCGCGACGCTCGACAGCGTCGATCCGACCACCGGCTCGGTCTGGGCGACCATCCCTCGCGGCGGCGCGAGCGACGTCGACGACGTGGTGACGGCCGCATCGCACGCGTTCGACGCGTGGTGGGGCCTTCCCGCGCTCCAGCGCGCCGCGCACCTCCGCGCCGTCGGCGAGACCATGGCGCGTCACAGCCGAGAGCTGGCCGAGATCGAGTCGCGTGACAACGGCAAGCCGGTCGCCGAGACGATCGCGGGCGACCTCCCCGCGTGCGTGCAGATGTTCCACTTCCACGCCGGCGCCGCCGACAAGATCCATGGCGACACCGTGAACGTCGCCCCGACGAGCTTCAATTTCACGCGCCGGGAGCCGATCGGTGTGATCGGGATCATCATCCCGTGGAACTCGCCCCTGTCGCTCGTGAGTGCGAAAGCGGGCGCCGCCCTCGCCGCCGGCAACACGGTGGTGATCAAGCCGGCGGAGCAGGCGTCGTGCTCGGTGCTGCGGTGGGGCTCGCTGCTCGAGGAAGCCGGGCTCCCGCCCGGAGTCGTCAACATCGTCGCCGGTCTGGGTGAAGAAGCCGGCGACGCCCTCGTGTGCCATTCCGGCGTCCCGAGAGTCACGTTCACCGGCGCGACCGGTACCGGCAGGGTGATCACCGAGCGCGCCGCGGGCACGCTCACTCAGCTCCACCTGGAGCTCGGCGGCAAGTCGCCCAACATCGTGTTCGCGGACGCCGACCTCGACGCGGCCGCCGTCGGAACGAGCACCGCCGCCGTGTTCACCGGGGGCGCCGGCCAGACCTGCGTCGCCGGCTCGCGCATCCTGATCCAGTCGTCGGTGTTCGACGAGATGGTCGAGCGCATCACCAAGGAGGCCGCCCGCGTCCGGCTCGGCGGGCAGCTCGACGAAGGCACGACCATGGGCCCGATCGTCTCGGCCGAGCAGTTCGAGCGCGTGCGCGGGTACCTGGAGCTCGGCCGGCAGGAAGGCAAGCTCGTCTTCGGCGGTGGCAGCGGCGCGGAGCTGTTTCCGCCCGGATCGCCATACGCCGGCGGCTACTTCGTGGAGCCCACCCTCTTCGTCGTCGACGGCAACGACCACCGGATCTGCCGCGAGGAGATCTTCGGGCCGGTCGCCGTCGCAATGCCGTTCGACACCGACGAGGAGGCGCTGGCCCTCGCCAACGACTCGAGCTACGGGCTGGCTGCCGGGGTCTGGACGTCCGACCTCAAGCGCGCACACCGCATGGTGCGTGACCTGCGGGCCGGCTCGGTGTGGGTCAACGCGTACCGGCGCATCCACTGGGCGCTGCCGTTCGGCGGCGTGAAGGACAGCGGGTACGGCCGTGATTCGGGGATCGAGAGCGTGCTCGAGAACACGCAGCTGAAGACGGCGTGGATCGACCTCACGTGACGGTCGGCGCCCACCCACTGCGTGATCGGGCTGCGATCGCGGGAGTCGGCTACACGGAGTTCTCGAAGCGTTCGGGTGTGAGCACGCAGACGCTGGCGTTGCGTGCTATCCGCGCCGCGCTCGACGACGCCGGACTCACGATTGGCGACGTCGACGGCGTGGCGTGCCACCGCGTAGGCGATTCGGTGCAGGCGGCGCTGGTCGCGCAAGCCCTCGGCATCCGTGATCTCCGCTTCCACCTCGACCTGTTCGGGGGCGGCAGCACGTCGGCGTCGGTCGTCGGCTCGGCGGCGATGGCGGTGGCCACCGGTATGGCGGAGTGCGTGGTGTGCTGGCGCGCGATCAACGCCCGCTCGGAGTTCCGCATGGGCGGCACGGGCCGGGCCGCGCCCGACACGGTCGAGTTCCAGTACCAGACCCCGTATGGCTACATGACGCCTCCGCAGCAGTTCGCCATGGTGGCGCGCGCCTACCTGGACGCCTTCGGGTTGCGTGCCGAGGATCTCGGCCGGGTCGCCATCACCCAGCGGCAGCACGCGGTCGCGAACGAGCGGGCGATGATGCGCACGCCGATCACGATGGACGACTACATGGCGTCGCGATGGATCGTGGAGCCGCTCCGGTTGCTCGACTGCTGCCTCGAGACCGACGCCGCGGTCGCGCTGGTCGTCACCCCCGTCGAGGGAGCGCACGACCTTCGCCACGTTCCGGTCCGCATCACCGGCGCCGTCTTCGGCGGCGGGCACACGCTGTACTCGAACGACCGAGGCGACCTCACCACGACCGCGGCCGCCGACTCCTCGAAGCGGCTGTACGCGATGGCCGGGCTCGGCCCCGACGACATCGACGTGGCCGAGCTGTACGACGCGTTCACGCCCCTCGTGCCGATGCAGCTCGAGGACTACGGCTTCTGCAAGAAGGGCGATGCCGCGGCCTTCGCGGCCGACGGGACGACTGCGCTCGGCGGACGGCTCCCGGTGAACACGCACGGCGGCTTTCTGTCGGAGGGGTACGTGCACGGGCTGAACCACGTCGCCGAGGCGGTGGCGCAACTGCGCGGCACGTGTGGGCCACGGCAGGTGGAGGGAGCAGAGGTCGCGCTGTCCACCGGTCAGCCCGGCTACGTCGCCGGCACCACTTCCGCGCTCATCCTCACGAGGGAGCGGTGACCTCCGCCGGCGACGACCGGCCGCTTCCCGTCGCGGACCGCGACTCGACGCCCTGGTGGGCGGGTCTCGCCGAGCACGTGCTCCGCCTCCAGCGCTGCGACGCGTGCGCAACGCTGCGCTGGCCGCCGCGCGCGCTGTGCAACCGGTGCGGCTCGCTCGACTGGTCTTGGGTGGCCGTGTCAGGCCGGGCGACGACCGCGAGCTGGATCGTCAACCGGCACGCCTTCAGCGAGGCATTCGGTGTGCCGTTCGTCGTGGTGATGGCGCGACTGGACGAACAGGACGACATCCTCCTGCCCGGTGCCTACGGCGGAGCGCCCGACGGGCACGACTTGCACATCGGCCGGCGCCTCGTCGTGGCGTTCGACGACGTCGCTGTGCCCGAGGGCGCCGATCCCGTGTCGCTGCTGCGCTGGATGCCGGCGACCGACGAGGGACCCTGATGGCGGTGCCGATCGACCTGGGCGCGCTGCGGGCGCGCGCCGTCGCCCTCGAGGGCGAGTCCGACCGCGTGCTCGTACCCGAGCCCGTCGTGAAGGCCGCGCTCCGCGACCTCGGGATCACCGTGCCCCGCGGCGTGACTGCGGCGGACGGCGCCGAGGCGTCCGTGGCCGCCAAGCGCCTCGACGGGGCTGTCGTGCTCAAGGCGTTCGGCCCCCGCATCGTGCACAAGAGCGACGTCGGCGCGGTCCGGGTAGGACTGGCGACGGGTGAGGTCGAGCACGCGGCGGCGGCGATGGCAGCAGGGCTCGCCGAGTACGGGGTCACGCCGGCCGGATATCTGGTCGAGGAGCAACAGGCGCCGGGCGTCGAGCTGATCATCGGCGTGATGCGGCACGACAGCTTCGGACCCGTCGTGCTGCTCGGTGCCGGCGGGACGCTCACCGAGCTGGTCGACCGCACCGTGATGAGCCTGTACCCGCTCGACGAACAGTCGGCGTGGCGGATGCTCGCCGACTTCCCGACGCCCGCGTTGCTGGACGGCGCGCGTGGCGCCGAACCCGTCGACCGTCACGCGGTCGTGTCGTTGCTCCTGCGCGTCGCGGGTCCCGGTGGGGCGGTCGAGCAGCTCGGCGACGCGCTGGTCGAGTTCGAATGCAATCCCGTGATCGCGACCTCGGACGCCGCGGTGGCCGTCGACGCCCGGCTCGTGCTGGCGGCCCGCGACGCCGGGGTGGAGCGAGCGCCGGCTCCGGCCACCGACTTCACCCCGCTGTTCGCACCCCGGGCGATCGCGGTCGCGGGCGCGTCGACGTCGCGGGAGACCTTCGGAAACCGATTTCTCGCCGCCTATCGGGACGCCGGGTGGACCGACGGCCTGTTCGCAATCCACCCCGACGCGCGTGAGATCGACGGTGTTCCCGCCTACCCGAGCGTGGACGCAGTGCCGGGAGGTGTGGACTACCTGCTCGTCGCGGTGCCCGCGGCCCGGACACCCGGTCTCGTCGGCCAGGCCGCGGGTTCGGCCCGCTTCGCCCACGTGATCAGCGGTGGGTTCGGCGAAACGGGTGCCGATGGCGCCGCCCTCGAGGAACAGCTTCTTGCCGCGGCGCGCGGCGCGGGGATTCGGGTGCTCGGGCCCAACTGCATGGGGGTGTTCAGCCCCGGGGGGCGCCAGACGTTCCAGCTGGATGTGCCGAAGGAGCCGGGCGGCGTGAGCGTCGTGTCCCAGAGCGGCGGGCTCGCCGGCGACATCGTGAAAGCGGGGGACCGGCGCGGGATTCGCTTCTCGAAGTTGGTGACGGTCGGGAACGCCATCGACGTGCAGCCCGGCGAATTGCTCGAGTGGCTGGTCGACGACCCGGACACCGCCGTGCTCGGCCTCTATCTCGAGGCCGCGCCCGACGGCCGTCGACTCGTCAGCGCGCTTCGACGCGCCGCGGGGCGAAAGCCGGTCGTGCTGCTCGTGGGAGGCTCGAGCCGCCAGGGTGCCCGCGCGGCAGCGTCGCATACCGGCGCACTCGCAGCCGACGCCCGCATCTGGGATGCGATTGCCAAGGCCACGGGCGCCGCCGTCGTCGCCACGCTCGAGCAGTTCCTCGCCGTGCTCGCCTTCCACCAGCGGTACTCGACGAACGCGGCGGAGGCCGACCCGTCGGTGCTGATCGTCGGCCCGGGAGGAGGCGCGTCGGTGCTTGCCACTGACGCGTGCGACCGGGCGGGCCTCACCGTCGCCGCCGTGGAGGGCGAGGCCATCGCGCGCCTCCGCGAGCTCGGCTACGGCGTTGGCACCAGC
>JBKPDG010000201.1:0-10912 GCA_046727755.1 Actinomycetota bacterium | reverse complement strand
CGCCGGGAGCTTCCTGGTTCCCGCGCTCTCGCTCCCGCAGGCGCTCGGCGCCATCCTGCTGGGGAGCGTGATCGGCGTGACGCTGCTCGGTCTGACCGGAATCGTGGGGAGCCAGACCGGGCTGCCCACGATGGTCTGCCTGCGGCCGGCGCTCGGGCGCGGCGGCTCGTACGTGGCGACCGCGGTCAACGTCATCCAGCTCCTGGGCTGGACGGTGTTCGAGCTGGCCATCATGGGCCACGCGGCCAACGCCGTCGTCCGGAGCCTCACCGGGCTGGACGCGGCGTGGGTGTGGATCCTGGCGTTCGGAGGCGCCGTGATCGCGCTCGGCCTCCGGGGTCCCGTGGTCGTGGTGCGGGAGTGGCTCACGAAGTTCGCGCTCTGGGCGGTGATCGTCACCACCGGGTGGCTGACCTGGCGCCTGCTCGACCGCGTCGACATCGCGGCGCTCTGGTCCGCTCCCGCGGCCGGTGGCCTGTCGTTCTGGGCCGCCGTGGACATCGTGATCGCCATGCCGATCTCGTGGCTCCCGCTCGTTTCGGACTACAGCCGCTTCGCTCGGCGGCCGGCGCCGGCGTTCTGGGGGACCACGCTGGGTTACCTGGTCGCCAACGTGTGGTTCTACACGCTCGGCGCGCTGATCCTCCTGGCCATGCGCACGAGCCCCGAGCCCAAGGCGTTCGTAGAGGCAATCGCGCTCCTGGCCGGACCGCTCATCCTGCTCGTGCTGCTCGCCGACGAGACCGACGAGGCCTGGGCCGACCTGTACTCGTGCGCGGTCTCCATCCAGAACGCCTTCCCGCGCGCCTCCGTCCGGCCGCTGGTTGGCGGGCTCGGGGCCGTGTCGGTCGTCTTGGCGCTCGTCTTCGACGTGACCCGATACGAGGGCTTCCTCCTCCTGATTGGCGCCGTGTTCGTGCCGCTCTTCGGCGTCCTGGCCGCCGACTACTTCGTGGTGCGGCGACACTATCCGGCTGCGGCACTCCTCGGAGCCACGGGGGCAGGGGGGGTCGTTCCCGGCCTCCGCTGGCAGGGCATGCTCGCCTGGGCCCTGGGCATCGCCACCTACCTCTGGATCGCCGGCCGGCTCGCGCCGCTCGGGCTCTCCGGGCTGCCGACGATCGGGGCGTCCCTTCCCAGCCTCGGAGTCGCCGCCGTGACCTATCTCGCGGTGACCCGGGGCTCCGCGCCCCGCTGACACGAGGTCCGCGCCCGGAACCATCCAGGTTGCACCGTTCGTAACCAGGATCGCGGTGCCCGGCGGCGCGGAGGATCGGTCCGGAGCGGGTTGGACAGACGGAGGCGCGGCCGCGGCAGAGTGTGTGCGAGACTAGAGGCCCTGCCCGTTCCGGTCGAAACCCTGGAGACGAAAGGAGCGCAGCATGCGACGCGGCATGTGGCTGAGCCTGGCGATCGCCGTGGCCGTCGGCGCGGTGGCGGTGGCCGCCCCGCCCACCCCCGCTCAGACGAAGAAGCTGGTCTACTGGACCCACTGGGACCAGCAGCCGGACTTCAACAAGTGGTACGTGGAGAAGGGGAAAGAGTTCACGAAGAAGACGGGCTACGAGCTCGAGGTGGTCACGATCCCCTACCAGGGCTACGAGGCCAAGTACCTCGCCGCGCTCATGGGCAAGAGCGGAGCGCCCGATTTCTTTAACGGGATGACGCACCAGTGGTGCGGGCAGTACGACTTCTGCGATCCGATGCCGCAGGACCTCGCGAAGATCTGGGACGAGTCGATCCCGAAGTACATGGTGCCGATCGGGAAGTGGAAGAACGTCCGATACGGGACGCCGCTCGAGCACGGGAACTTCCAGCAGATGTACATGAACGTCGACCTGTTCAAGAAGGCCGGGCTCGATCCCGACAAGCCGCCCAAGACCCTGGACGAGTGGCTGGCAGCGATGAAGAAGCTCACCTCGGGCGACGCCCAGGTCGGGTTTGCCATCCGGCACAAGGGCCACCCGGTCGGCATCACCGACAAGTTCCTCCCGTTCGCGCACGCGTACGGCGCGCGGATGCTCTCCCCGGACCTCGAGAAGGCGACCGGCTTCGCCAACAGCCCCGACATGGTGGCCGCCCTCCAGTTCTTCGGTGACCTCGTGCTCAAGGACAAGGTGGCCAGCCTGGCGCTCGGCAACCCCGAGGACGCGTTCGGCCAGAAGCGGGCGGCCGTGATCTTCCGGGAGTCCTGGTTCTTCGGATGGGTTCACAAGAACGCGCCGGACGTGAAGTTCAAGGTCGCGGCGCTCCCGTGCGCCAAGGCATGCCCCGGCGCCGGGGCGCTCTTCCCGTGGACCAACCTCGTCTACAAGAACAGCCCCAACAAGCAGGCGGCCTGGGAGTTCATCCGCTTCATCTCGAACCCCAAGGACGACCTCGACCAGCACCAGTTCGGCGGGTTCATGCCGGTGTTCAACGCGAACCTCGACTCGGCGTACGCCAAGGGCCGGCCAGACTACCAGTCGACCAAGGACATGCTTGCCCAGCCGGTGCCGCCAACCTACTTCCACCCGAAGTCGAACGAGCTGGCGACCGCCTTCGGCGAGGCCGTCGTCGGCGTCCTCTACGGCAAGGGACAGCCCAAGCCGCTCCTCGACGAGGCGGCGGCGAAGATGGACCGCATCCTGAAGGACTGAGACCGAGCAGGCCGGGGGGCGAGCCGGAACGTGGGCCGCGTCGTCCGGCTCGTCCTGCCCCGGTCCTACATGGACCGCCAGCAGCGGGCGGGATTCCTCTTCGTCCTGCCCGCCGTCGTGTACTTCACCGCCGTCTTCCTCGTCCCCCTCGCGGAATCGATCCTCGGCTCGTTCTACCGGACACGCTCCGGCGGGGTGAGCCAGTTCGTGGGGCTCCGCCTCTACGAGCGGGTCCTAACCGACCCCGGCTTCTGGCAGGCCGTCCGCAACACCGTGGGCCTGCTTCTCCTGTCGGCGCCCGCCACGGTGATCCTGGCGCTCGGCGTGGCGCTGGGCCTCAACCGGTTCCTCCGGGTCCGCTGGCGCAGCGTGTGGGCGGTCCTGTACTTCCTGCCGTTCGCGGTCTCGCTGGTCGCGGCGGCCCTCGTCTGGCAGTGGCTCTACGAGCCCGTGTACGGCTTCCTGAACCACCTCCTAGGACTGGTCGGGATCGGGCCGCGCAAGTGGCTCTCGAGCCTCACCGAGGTGCTCCCGTCCCTGGCCCTGGTCAACGTCTGGGTCCGTCTCGGCTTCGACACCATGATCTTCCTGGCGGCTCTCCAGGCCATCCCGGGGGAGTACTACGAGGCGGCCGCCATCGACGGCGCCGGTCCCTGGCGGAGCTTCTGGTCCGTGACGCTCCCGCTCCTGAACCCGCAGCTCGTCATGGTCTCGATCCTCGAGCTCATCTTCAACTTCAAGGTCTTCGACCAGGTGTACGCGACCACCCAGGGAGGGCCGGCGGGGGCGAGCCAGACCGTGATCATGCTGCTCTACGACACGGCCTTCAAGTACTTCCGGCTCGGAGACGCGTCGGTCATGGCCATCTTCGTCTTCGCCTGCCTCCTCCTGGTCACGCTCGTCCAGTGGCGGCTCTTCCGGCGGGAGGTCGAGCATTGAAGGGCGACCGCTGGCGCTGGCTCACGGCGGCGCTCGTCGCCGCCGGCGCCATCACCGTCTTCTTCCCGTTCTTCTGGATGGCGGTCACGTCGCTCAAGACCGTGCCCGAGATCCAGCGGGTGCCGCTCCAGGTCCTGCCCGACCGCTGGGGGAACCTGGACAACTACCGGGAGGTCTTCGCCCGCCAGCCCTTCGCGCGCTTCCTGCTGAACAGCGCCCTGGTCGCCTCGGTCTCGGCCATCTCGAGCCTCATCGTGTCGTCCCTCGCCGGCTACGGGTTCGCGAAGTTCCGGTTCCCGGGGCGCAACCTGCTCTTCTTCGCGATCATCGGCATCCTGATGGTCCCGTTCCAGTCGGTCGTCGTGCCGCTGTACCTCTGGGTGAGCCGGCTGGGCTTGCTCGACACGTACCTCGGGATCCTCGCGCCCGACCTCGTGAGCGTCTTCGGCGTGTTCCTCATGCGGCAGTCGATCGAGGTGGTGCCGAGCGACTACATCGACGCCGCGCGGATCGACGGGTCCGGCGAGCTCGGGATCTTCTGGCGGGTGATCCTGCCCGCCGTCCGCCCGGCCCTGGCCACGCTCCTGATCATCAAGTTCATGTGGACCTGGAACGAGCTGTTCTGGCCGCTGGTGGTCGTCAACTCGCCGACGATGAAGGTCGTGACCATGGGGCTGGTCAGCTTCACGAACATCTACTTCATCGAGTACAACCTGGTGACCGCAGCGGCCGTCCTGAGCATCCTGCCCGTCCTGGTGGTGTTCCTCCTCTGCCAGCGGTGGGTGGTGCAGGCAGTCGTGATGAGCGGGCTCAAGGGGTAGGCGGGCGACCCTCGGCCCTGACCCGGCCGCCTACCGCGCGGCGCTCAGGCAGTTCTGGCCCAGAGGCGCGTTCGTGCGTGGCGGAGGGCAGGGCGTGCCGAGCGGTGCGGAGGGCCGGTGCGGATCGGCCTGCCCGGCGGCGATATCGAGCGGTCGTCCGGCTCGAGCACCGTGATGGCTCGGCACCAGGCGGCCCGTCGAGGCGGACCGCCTGGTGCCGGCGTCCCTTTCCCCAGCTATCAGTACCGGTAGTGCTCGGCCTTGTAGGGCCCCTGCTTTGGCACCCCGATGTACTGTGCCTGCTCGTCGGTCAGCTGGGTCAGCTCGGCCCCGAGCCTCGTGAGCTGGAGCCGCGCGACCTTCTCGTCCAGCGCCTTGGGGAGAATGTACACGCCGACCGGGTACTTCTTCGTGTTGGTGAAGAGCTCGATCTGGGCCAGAACCTGGTTGGCGAAGGACGAGCTCATCACGTAGCTCGGGTGACCGGTGGCGCAGCCCAGGTTGACCAGTCGGCCCTCGGCCAGGAGGATGATCCGCTTCCCGTCGGGGAAGATCACGTGGTCGACTTGAGGCTTGATGCTGTCCCACTTGTACTGGCGGAGCGACGCCACGTCGATCTCGTTGTCGAAGTGGCCGATGTTGCACACGATGGCGTTGTTCTTCATGCGCTGCATGTGCTCGTTCGTGATGACCCCGTAGTTGCCGGTCGCCGTGACGAAGATGTCCGCGAGGGGGGCCGCGTAGTCCATCGTCACCACGCGGTAGCCCTCCATCGCTGCCTGCAGCGCGCAGATCGGATCGATCTCGGTGACCCACACCTGGGCCTGGAGCCCTCGCAGCGCTTGGGCCGAGCCCTTGCCGACCTCGCCGTAGCCGCAGACCACCGCGACCTTGCCGGCGATCATCACGTCGGTCGCGCGCTTGATGCCGTCCACCAGCGACTCGCGGCAGCCGTACACGTTGTCGAACTTCGACTTGGTGACCGAGTCATTCACGTTGATGGCCGGGAAGAGCAGGCGCTTGTCCTTCGCCATCTGGTAGAGACGGTGGATGCCAGTCGTCGTCTCCTCGGTGACGCCCCGGATCTCTCTGGCGATCGTCGAGTACCAGCCCGGGCGGGACGCCAGGCGCTCGCGGATGGCGGCGAACAGGACGGTCTCCTCCTCGCTCGCCGGGCGGGCGAGAACCGACGCATCCTTCTCGGCCCGGATGCCAAGGTGGACGAGCAGCGTGGCGTCGCCGCCGTCGTCGAGGATCATGTCAGGCCCGCGCTCGCCGAATTCGAAGATCCGGTGGGTGAATTGCCAGTACTCCTGAAGCGACTCGCCCTTCCGGGCGAATACCGGAGTGCCCGCCGCGGCGATCGCCGCGGCGGCGTGATCCTGGGTCGAGAAGACGTTGCAGGAGGCCCAGCGGACCTCCGCGCCGAGCGCCTTCAGCGTCTCGATGAGCACGGCGGTCTGGATGGTCATGTGGAGGGAGCCGGCGACCCGCGCGCCCCGGAGGGGCTGTCGCGCCGCGTACTCCTCGCGGATGGCCATCAGCGCCGGCATCTCGCTCTCGGCGATGGCCATCTCCTTGCGCCCCCACTCGGCGAGGGAGAGGTCGGCGACGTGGAAATCGGACGTGTGCTGCGGCTTCGTGGTGGGTGTGGCGCTCATCGCGCCTCCTTTCTCTACTAGCAAAAGATTCGCGAGCGCCGTTGCCGGGTCTGCCCGAGCCTGGCGAGCGCCATCCGCCGGCGCCCGTTGCAACGCTCCTCGGGACCGCTGCCCATTGTAACCGAGACCTGATCGGGTGGCCACCAGATCTTCGTGGTCGGGTCGGCAAGGCGGCTTCCGTGTGAGCCGACGCCAGACCGGAATGGCTCGGCGGCAGGGCCACTTGCGCGCGCGTCGACACGATGCGGCCAGGCGTCGCGGCGTGGGGGGGATCAGCTGGTCGACGCCCCCCGACCGGACCGGCGTTCAGCACCCCGTCAGGGCGGCGGTCGCGCCGCGGAGAGAAGGGCTCTCGCCTCGGGATAGAGCCTGACCAGCACCTCGCGCGCCGCGTCGGTCACGATCGGGTGGAGCGCGCGCGCGGTCTCCTCGAGCTCCCCCTCTTGCTCGGCTCGCGCCCAGATCCAGTTCAAGGTGGGCGCTCGATCGGTCACGACGTCGTGGACCACCGGCGGCCAGTGCGGCGGGTACTCACCCTTGACCCAGTCGCCGCGGCCGCGGCCGAAATGAGCCACCGCCAGATACCGCAAGAGGGCGGCGTCCAGGCGCTGCATGAGAAACGGCGCCGACCAGCCAATCGTTCCCTTCTCGGCGCCGAGGGCCAGGTTGTAGGCCTGCGCCGCGCTCCCCATTCCAATCGCGCCGAGGATGCCGCCGATCACCGCGCCGGCGCCGAAGGTGAGCCCTCCGGCTGCCAGGTCCGCGACAAGGCCGCCGAGCGCCCCCGACACCAGTCCGCCGATGATCCCCGTCTTGGCGACGTCCGCGCGCTTGCTCGCCTCGAACTGCCCGGCCACCCTTCCGAGGATCTCCTCCGTCGCCCGGCCGGACAGGCCGTGCAGCGCGAGCAGTCGATCGGTCGCCTCACGGACCGAACGGTCCAGCCGGGCGGCCAGCGCGTTCATCGAACGCTCGGTTCGCGGGTCGGGGGCCTCGTCCCCGCGCACGACCGACGCGACCCAGTGCCGGAGCTGGTCCTTGAGCGTGGTCGCGTCCACCGGTTCGCGATCGGTTGCGGCCGAGGCGATCTGACGACTGATGGCCTGCATGGACTCCTCGAACACCCCGAGATTGCGCGTCTGCCAGGCGGCGCGCAGACGCGCGAACGAGTCCTGCTTGTCCGCCGGAAGCACGGCGCCCACCGCGCCAAGGAGCCCGTCCTCCTGCACCCAGCAGCGCGCGAAGGCATCGAGGCTGATCGCCCCTCGCACCCAGGGATACGTGGCCAGATGCTGACGCCACGCCGCTTCATCCGCCGAGTCGGCTTCACGGCCGCGCGGTGGCCCCATCTGATTCATGAGCAGCACCACCGGCTTGCCGATCCAGCCCAGGATCTGCATCTCGGCTTCGACGTAGCCGGCGGAGGCGGGCGCCTCGGCCGCGTTGACCAGATACAGGATCACGTCGCTCTCGTCCCTGACGTTGCGGATCGCTTGCTGGCTGCTGTAGAACGGCCGATCGGTGAAGCGATCCCACACCTGGGTGAGCAGCCAGCCGATGGGGTTGTCGCTCATGCGCAGGCGCCTTCGGAGGCGCGCGCTGTCGCCGAACCCCGGCGTGTCCCACAGCCTGAGCGCATCCCCCTCCGGGGTGTCGATCAGTACATGGCCCTCGGCAGTGTCGGTGACATGCGCTTCGTCGCGCACCTCGCCGACGTCTCGCCGCAGCA
Source organism: Actinomycetota bacterium (assembly GCA_046727755.1). Lineage (GTDB taxonomy): Bacteria > Actinomycetota > Acidimicrobiia > IMCC26256 > JACDBD01 > JALZAA01. Next base: position 3,123 of record JBKPDG010000201.1, on the reverse strand, counting down.
GGGTGCGGGCGAGCGTGGTCTTGCCGACATTGGTGTGCGACACGAGGCTCAGATTCACGGCCGCCGCGGATGCCGAAGACATCGAATCAGGCCGGGGCCGGATGCCACAGGGCTGCCCGTAGACGCTCGACCGCCTCCGCGTCGACGGGCGTCGCGGACGGCCGCTCGGCGAGATCGACGATGCACGCCGTGAGGCCGCGCGCCGCCACGAAGGACTCCCAGGCGCCGCGCCGCACGGCGAGCCGCTGCGCATGGCCACCCTGCGCACCCATCCGGTCCGCGTAGGGCCGCTCGTCGATCAGCACGAGGAGCTGAGCCTGGCGATGCGAACCCGCGAGCCAGTCGCGGACGCCGGCCATCACGCGCCCGTGGTTGTCCTCTTCCGGGGTGGCTGCCAGGCTGAACAGGAGGGCGATCGCGTCCGCGATGGCCCCTCCGCGCTCGGGCAGATGCTGGAGGAAGTCGTCCTCCTCGCCGTACGGCACGGGCGCGCGTACGTCCACCGCCAGGTTCTCGCCCAGGGCGGCCGGCAGCAGCCGCCGCAGCGTCGACGACGCTGCCGCCGAGGGTTCGTAGGCGTAGGGCATGACGGCGACGATCCCGCGGCCGATCGCCCCCGGCACCGCGCCGAACGTGCTCCGGAAGTAGGGCACGAGCGAGGCGGGCACCCGCGCACTGGACGCGCGGCGCCACACGACGAGGGTGGACACGAGGGCCAGGACGAGCCTGGGCAGAACGACGAACAGGAAGGCGGTGGCGGCCAGCAGGTGAATCCACGGCGCCGCGTTCTCTCCGCCGCGTCCATCCTCCCAGCGAATCGCGGCGAGGTGCGCCGCATCGGGGATGGGTATCCCGGTCAGCAGCGACGCCGGCGCGTACACGACGCCGAGAAGTGCGCGCACGTGCTCGGCGTTGAGGAAGGTGCTCTCCCAGCCCGCCTGGTAGTCGAGCACGATCCCGCGCAGGTACAGCCCCGCGATCAGTCCGATCCCGACCGCCGCCGCACAGACGTGCAGGAGGCGGGTGGCGCGCGCCACCAGTAACGGTCGGCCCGCTTCGTACCACTCCCCCAGGAAGCGGCCGAGCGCGCCGGCGAGCGCCGTGTTGAACGCGGCGGATCTCGTGATCACGCGGCGGATCCCGGCGAGTCCGGCCTGAGCGAGGAGTTGGGCGACCGCCGACGGCTTGGGCGCGCGGCGCCCGAGCGCGCGAATCCAGCGCGCGACGACGAGAACGTAGACGAGCAGGTTCCACAGCACCAGACCGAGGAGCGGGAATGCGAGCACGTTGATGCGGCGGGTGCCGTCCAGCGCCGAGAGCGAGAAGCCGGCGGCGAGGCTCACCACGACCAGCAGCGCTCCCAGCCACCGGGGCCCACGGGCCAGGGCGGCGACCGAGTCCACGACGGGGACGCGAGCCGCCAGGCGGGCGTGCAGTAGCTCCGCGCGTCTCTCGAGCAGCTGTTGCGCCTTCCTGGGCAAGGGCCCGGCGCGCCCCGGCGTGCCGGCGGCGGTGGCCGCCTCTTCCTGGCCCCGGGCGGCCTCGCGAGTGGCCGCCGCGCGGTCGGCGACGGGGAGCAGCGTGCCATCGTGGTCGGCTTCCTCGACGGCCTTGATGAGCAGGACCGAGCGCAGGGCGCGTTCACGCATGGCCGACACCGAACGCGCCTCCGGTCGTGAGGCAGACGTCGGCCCGCAATCGGGTCGGCGGCGCGGTGCGCGCGCCCCGCCGGCCGCGATCGCGAGCGTCGGGCGGAGCCGGGCACGCCGAGGGAGGTCTCCGCCCGACCAAACGGTGCGACGCATGGTCGCCACTCACCAGTCGACGCATAGTCGAGCTTGGTCCCAAGCATACTCGAACCGCGGGATGTGCCGCGGACGGGGGCGCAGGTGAGGAGCGCCGTAGGAACCGACTGGGACGCCGAGGTTGCACGCCGCCCCATTCGTTGGCGGAGTGCCCGCGCCGCCAATTGGCGGTTGACAGCGTGATGAATGACTGGAAAATGGCTGGTATGGCGCTCAGCCTCCAGCTGGACCGAGACGCCCCCGTGCCCCTGGCGCGGCAGATCGAGAGCCAGATCGAGCGGCTGATCCGCGAGGGGTGGCTCGCCCCCGGGGTCAAGCTGCCGGCGACCCGCGAGCTGGCCCAAGCGCTTGGCGTCAACCGCACGACCGTCGCGCTCGCGTACGAGGAGCTGGTGGCCTCGGGCCGGGCGCGGGCGCACGTGGGACAGGGGACCTTCGTCGCGGCGCCGCCCGCCGGTGAGGCGCGCCCCGCGCCAGCCGCTCCCGGCCGCGTTCCCCTGGACTGGTCCCGTCTGTTCTCGCGAAACACCCACATCGCGAGCTCCGGCGCCGAGCGACGGGTAGCCCCGCCCGGCGCCCGACCCCTGATCTCGTTCGCCGAGGGCACGCCCGACAGCGGGCTCTTCCCGACCGATGCGTTCCGGCGGGTGCTGAACCAGGTCATCCGGACGGAGGGCGCAGCGCTCCTTCAGTACCCGCCGGGCGGCGATGGCTATCCGCCGCTCCGCGGTTACCTGGCAACCTACCTCCTCCGGTTCGGAGTGGAGGCGCGGGCCGAGGACATCCTGGTGGTCAACGGCTCCCAGCAGGGCTTCGACCTGATCGCTCGGACGTTCATCGACCCGGGTGACGTCGTGGCGATGGAGCAGCCGACCTATCCCCGTGCCATGGACGTCTTCCGGGCAGCAGGGGCTCAGCTCGTGCCAGTGCCCTGGGCCCGCGAGGGCCCGTCCGCCGGCGCCTTCGGGCAGATCCTGGAGCGGCACCGCCCGAAGCTCTTCTATTGCCAGCCAACGGCCCACAACCCGACAGGCATCACGATGACCCCCGAGGCGGCGCGGCGGGTCCTGGATGTCGCGGCGCGGCACCACGTGCCCATCGTCGAGGACGGCTTCGACGGCAGCCTCTACTACGGTGATCGCCGGCCGCTCCCGCTCCGCGCGCTCGACCGAGACGGCCTGGTCCTCTACATCGGCACCTTCTCGAAGGTCCTCTTCCCGGGGCTGCGGCTCGGATGGCTCGTGGCGCCCCCGCCCGTCGTGGAGCGGCTCCGGGCGGCCAAGCAGCTCGCCGACCTCGGGACGAGCCCGTTGATCCA
>JBKPDG010000200.1:0-18472 GCA_046727755.1 Actinomycetota bacterium | reverse complement strand
GCACGCGCCAGCGCCTCGGCCGTCGTGGCTCGCGCCCGCGGTTCGTCGACCATCTCGTAGGCCTCCGCGAGGTGCTCGGCAGCCGCGGGCCCACTGGTTAGGGACTCGGCCCGGCCCAGCTCGAGAAGCACGGCGGCGCGCTCCTCGGGCGGGGGCGGCTCTACGAGCGCGCGGCCGAGGAAGCCCACCGCGCTTTCCGCTGCACCCTTCTGGAGGGCGGCTCGGGCGGCGCGCTGCAGGGTGTGGACCACGCCCGGTTCGCCGCGAGGGGGGGCCATCTCCAAGTGCGCAGCGATCTTCTCGGGCGGCGCGCCCGCGGCGGTGAGGAGCGTGGCGGCCTGCTCGTGTTGCGCTGCCCGCCCGAGCATCGGCTGGTCGCTGTAGACGGCGGCGCCGACGAGCGGGTGCACGAAGGCGGCCGACGCGTCCGGCTGGAGGATCTCGGCCTGCACGAGCGCGGTGGCGGCGATCGCCGCGGCCTCGGTCGTCAGGCCCGCCAGTGCCGCGGCCGTTGCGCAATCGGCGCCGTCACCGAGAACCGCAATCGCATTGGCGAGCGCGATCGCGTCGTTCGGCAGGCGCCGCAGCCGCAGAAGCACTGCCCGGGAAACGGCGGCGGAGCCGAGGTCGGCGACGACGCCGATGTGCGCGACATCGGGCTGCACGCCTTCGACGGCGAGGGCCTTGAGGAGCTCGACGAGCAGCAACGGGTTGCCGCCGGTCGCCGAGTGGCACGCGGTGGAGAACGCCGGCGCGGCGTCCTGGCCGAGCCGTTCGCTTACGAGGGCCGACGCGGAGTCGACGCTCAACGGGCGAGGCCGAATCGCGACGGTGAGCGGATCGCCGGCGATCTCACCGACGAGTGCGGCATCGACGCCGGGTTGCGCGGGTCGCAGGCTGGCCAGCACGACCACGGGCAAGCCCTCCAACCGGCGGACCACGTACGCGAGGAACCGCAACGACGCGCGATCGCACCAGTGCAGGTCGTCAACGGCGAGCAAGACCGGCCCGTCGACACTCAGGTTGACGGTGAGCCAATAGAGCCCGTGCAGGGAGGCAAACGAGGGGTCGACGTCGTCGCGATCCGGGCTCAGCTCGAACACTGTGCGCGCTGCTTGGGCCGCTCCCATGAACGGGGACTCATCGCTTCCGGCGAGGGCGGGCTCAAAGAGCTGGCGAGCGACGCCGAATGGGAACTCGCGCTCCAGCTCCCCGCCCCGCGCGCTCAGGACACGCATGTTCGAGGCGGCCGCCCACCGTCGGGCCTCGGTCAGCAACCGGGACTTGCCGATGCCCGCCGCGCCCTCGATGAGCCCGACGCCAGCCTCCTTGGCGACGGCCGCGTTGATCAGGGTCTCAAGCGTCGCGAGCTCCTGCTCCCGCTCCAGCAGACCGGTCGCGTCGGTCCCATTCACCTCTGAGCTGCCGTCATGTCACGCGCAGGACCGTGCCGGCGTCGTCCGCCGGGCTCCCTGGCTCCCTGACATTAGGCACTGGCACGCGACCGAGGCCTTGTCAAGACCCGGCCGACGATCGACTACCCGCCGACACGTGTCCAGGTTGTGCCGGTCGACACCCTTTCTCCTCGGCCAGGGCGAGAGGAAGCAAGAGAACGGCAAGCGGTTCTGGATCGCCGACCGAGGCACACCGTCAGTAGCCGACATGGGTGGGCACGGCCGGTGGCGAGCCTCCGTTCCGTTGGCGTCAGGCGTATACCGCGCTCCGTGCCCGCGCACCGACAATCAGCCCCTCGGACTCAGCCACCAAGAGTGCACGGGGGTCTGCCGCGAGCAGTACACAGAGCCCTTCGGGATCATCGGTCGCGCTGGGAGCCGTCTCGGCGTCCCGCCAGAGCCTGAGGACGCCCCGACTGTCGTCCTCCGTCCCCGAACGAATCAAGAGCTCCGTGACGGTGACGTATCGCGAGGGGCCTCCATAACCGCGCCCAGAATGACGCGGTCACTCGGCAGGAAGCGAGCGCGTATCGAATTCCTCTTTGTTGTCAATGCGCCTTCGTGGTTGGCGTTCGGGTCCGCGAGGACGTCGGCGTCGTCGAGGGGGTGCGGCGGGTTCTAGCGTTGGTGCGGGCCCGGGAGTGGCTGATCCGAAGAGCCGGCCGTCGGGGTGTTGAGCCGGCCACGCTGGATTGCAGAGCCGTCCCCGGTCGGACGGCTTCTTTCTTGGTCTTGCCTTCGGCGACCTTGCGATCGAAGAAGGCGCGGCCCGGGGAGTGCGGGTAACGGATCTGGGTGATGGCGGCGATGTGGAGGGCGTGGTTGAGTTGCCGGTTGCCGCGGCGCGACAGGCGATGGGTGATGCGCCCGCCCGAGGACATTTCGATGGGGGCGGCGCCGGTGTAGGCGGCGAAGTGATCACGGTTGCGGAAGCGAGCGACGTCGCCCGTGTAGCCGATGAGCATCGCGGCGACGACCGGTCCGACCCCTAAGAGCTCGGTGAGCGAGGTGCCCGATGCTGCGATGGCGTCGGCGATGCGCGCCTTGGAGGTTCGCATCTGGGCGTCGAAGCGGCGCAGGTCGTCGAGGTGCTCAAGTGCGAGCGCGTGGCGGGCCACTTCGACCGGGTTCTCCGGCTTCACACCATCGAGCATGGTCTGGGCGCTGGCAGCGTTGATTTCATTGGAGATCCCGCCGGGCACGAGCTCGGCCAACAGGGCATGAAGCCGGCACGCGGTCTTGTTCCGAGCCCGACCCAGCTCGTTGTTGCGCTTCGCCAACAGCCGCAGCACCCCGGCATGGTTTGCCCGTGCGACCGGCGAGAGTCGCGGCGCTCGCAGCGCCGCCACCGCCACTGAGAGGGCGTCGTTGGGGTCGTTCTTGTTGGAGCGTCCCGTGCCCAACACCCGCACCCGCGCCGCCAGCGTCGCCGGCACGTCCACGACCCGCTCGCCGGCGTTGAGAAGCTGTTGGCCCAACAGGTAGCCGAGCCCGCCGGCCGACTCGATCGCCCACGCGCGCGCCTCGAACCGTGCTGCCCACTCCAACAGCTGATCGACCTGGCGGCGCGACGCGCGCACCTTCACCTCGGCCAGCCGCGCCTCGTCGCCGCCGATGGCCACCGCGGTATGCGACTCCTTGTGCGGATCGACTCCCATGATGACGCCCATGTGATCCTCCTGATCGCGTTCGTCGAGACCGCGGTGGGCACTCCTGATTTCGGATCGTCGTGCTCTCGCACCTCTTTCGAGCCACACCCCGATGAGATCCCGGCGAGCCGGCAACTCGTTAGAAAGCCAGACGGCAAAGCCGACGGCAGGCACATAGAGAGCCAGCCGCCAGGACCTCAGACGCTACGGATCACCGCGGCGTCGCGCTGGAGACTCAATCAGGCACGTCTGGCGCTCACGATTGCCTCCAACGAAACTCGATCTCGTCTCCTTCCATCCGGCAGTTGCACGAAGTTCCGCCCGCGTCGGAGCGCACTACCTAGCCCTTTCGACGCTGGGCGCCGAGGCAATTGAAGAACCGAAGCCAGCGACGAAGGCGCGGTCGTCAGAACGAGGATGCCCCGAGGAATGGCGCTTTCTTGCCGCCGACGTGCGGGATTCCACGACCGCCGGGGGCTTGCACAAGCCCTCGGTCGGCGTGCGCGGCGAGGTGACCGCAAGTACCGCCACCGCGGTGCACTCCATTCCGAGTTGGTTCGGATGCAACGGCGCCGCCCCCGAAGAGCCGATGATCGGCTCGACCCACCGGACACCCGACGGCTGACACGCGTCGTGGCCGAGGCTCGCTTTGAAGGCATCGACCACCTTGGCCTTCTTGGCCTTGGCTTGCCTGGCGAGTTCGTCGTTGAGCTCGTGCTGCTTGGCACGGAGATAGGGGACATCGGCGTCCGCGAATGGAACCTGGGGCCAGCAACCCGAGCCGGTCTCGGGGAGGATGGAGAGGTAGTTGACGACGAAGACCCGCGCTTTCGGCGAGCGCTTCCGGATGCCCTTGAGCACCTCGCCGATCTTGGGTCCGGTTTTCGCGATGCGGTCTTTGATCTCGTCGTTGGAGCCGCGGAGGTAGCGGTCCTGGCACGGTGTGGACGATCGGTCGGCGGTGGCGCATGCCCGGATGATTTCCTCGAAGCCGATGTCGTTGCCGCCGATGCCGACGGTCACGAGCCGAGTGGATTTGTCGAGGCTGTCGAATTGCGGCGGGTTGGCCGGGCCCGGGTTGACGTCTTGCGACTCGGTCATATCCTCCGTCCCGGCCCCGCTGCAGCTCGCGTCGCGAAACACCGGAACCTGCAGCGCGGCTGCGACCAGATGAGGGTAGTTGTGATCGGATCGGAAGCACGCGACCGGGTCCTGCTGTTGCATGGCGATGATCGGACCGGCGGTGTACGAGTCCCCGACCGCGACGTAGCTCTTCGTCTGGACGCCGGTCGCCGTCGTCACCAGGGCGAGCCCAGCGAACGCCACAACCGCGCCAGCGATCAGGACGCGGCGGAAGACCAACCAAACCTCCGAAGGACTGCGCACATGCCTGGTTGACGATCGCGTCATGCTGCGCGTTCTCCTTATCTTCAAGGTCGCGGTGGCGGTGCCCTATTCAAGCAGCCGCAACCGGGCTCGACGATGACACGTAGACAATTGGTAACAGAGGAACAAGTCTGAGTACTGGCCAGTCGATGTGCTCTTTCCCTCCGACTATCCGGGCGATGCGCTCCTGCTGTGCAAGGCCTATGGCTGCGACTGACACCGGGGGTCCGACTGCCGGGGGGGAGTGTCGTGCTCATCTCGGAGCGACTTGGTCTCCTCAAGCGTCTGACGTCGCACGTCGCTGGCCTGCGGTTATCCGCATTGGCGAGGGGAACGCCCTCTCGCTTTTCGGATCCGCAGCGCTGAATGCCATGTGAGGCCGAGCATGACCGCGTCGCTCGCCCCTGGGTACCGTCGGGTGGTGCCGATCGATGGCGGTGTACTCGCCTCGCCTGCGCGCCCACTGAGCGCGATTCTCGAAGCGGGGCTCGAGGTGAATCGCGACGATGTCGTGCTGACGTCGGCCGATGGCTCTATGACCTGGCGTGAGCTTGACGACGCGAGCACGGCGCTTGCGGCCGGCTATCTCGGCCTCGGCCTCCGGCGCGGCGATCGGTTGGCGTCGTTGATGCCCAATCGTCCGGCGCTCGTCGTTCATTACCTTGCGTGCTTCAAGGCTGGGCTCGTGGCGACGCCGCTCAACTACCGTTACGCGCCGCCCGAGATCGACCACGCTCTCGAGGTGAGCGGCGCCGCGGTGCTGGTCGCGCACGCCGAACGGGCCGATGATGTAGCCGGCAGCCGACTCGCCGCCGACCTGTCGTGCGGCGTGATTCGCTACGGCGACTCCAAGGCGGACGGTGTCACGTTTGAGTCACTCGCGGCGGGACCGCATCCGGCGGCAGAACGTGAGCCGGCCCAACCATCGGACCCCGCGGTCATCTTCTTCACGTCCGGCAGCACCGGGCCGGCGAAGGGGGTCACGCACTCGTACGAGACGATTCGGTGGATGTGCGCGAGCGCAGCCGCCGCGCTGGAGTTGGTGCGCGGCGATGTGGTGATGCCGGCGTCGTCAATGGCGCACATCGGCGCGTTCGTGTGGACCCTCGCTTCTCTCTCGGTAGGGGCGCGTGTCGTGATCGCCCGGACGTTCGACGCTCATGAGGTATTCCCGCTCCTTCGGTCCGAGCGGCCCACGGTGCTCACGATGATCCCGGCGGCGCTGACAGCGTTGGTGCGCGAGCACGATTGCAGCGCCGCCGACTTCGAGTCGCTCCGCGTGTGCCGCGCCGCAGCCGACAAGGTGTCGTTGGAGCTGCAGGAGGAGTTCGCACATCTCGTCAGGTTTCCGATCGACGAGGGGTACGGGATGACCGAGGTCGGCCTTGCGACCTTGAACCCGGTGTCAGGTGTCATCAAACGCGGCTCCATCGGCCGCCCCGTCCCGGGGTACAGCATCTCGATTCGCGACGAGGCGGGGGAAGAGGTGCCGGCGGGGACGATCGGCCGCGTTTGGATCAAGTCGCAGTGCGAAATGATCGGGTACTGGGAGAACCCGATCGCAACCGCCGAAGTCATGAGCGCTGACTGGCTCGATTCCGGCGATCTCGTCCACGCCGACGACGACGGCTACCTGTGGTTCTTCGGTCGCAAGAAACAGATCATTGTTCATGACGGATCGAACATCAGCCCGCTCGAGGTCGAGGGGGCCTTGGCCGAGCACCCCGGCGTCGCACTCCCCGGCGTGGTCGGCATCCACGATGCCCTGCACGGCGAGAACGTCCGGGCCTACGTCACGGTCAAGGCGGGCGAGCCCGTGCCCACGAGCCGCGAACTGATTGAGTTCGCCCGGGCGCGGGTGGGTTACAAGGCCCCCGAGGAGATCGTGTTCGTCGACGAGATCCCGCTGAACCCCACCGGCAAGGTCGACCGGGTCGCTCTCAAGCGCCTCGCCGAAGACCACTTGCATCCGCACGGGATCGGCTGACCACAACCCCCGCAACGCAAGCGGCCACGATCTATCGAGTCCCCGGGGGCCAGGTTCGAACCGGTCGCGACCACCGGCGCTAGATGAGCCGACCGAGGAGTTTGGCCCTTCGATTGGAAGGCCGCGCCACCTGAACCGAAGAATCCCCCCTCCACGCCTACCGCCACCCCTACCGGGGCGAACTTGGGCGCACGTCGGGGCACTTCAGCGAATCAAGCAGGTGTGGATGCACCGTTCAGCGAACGTCTACAGACGTCGGCGAACGTATGTTCCCGGTCTCATAACCCGAAGGTCGCGGGTTCAAATCCCGCCCCCGCCACCAACGCACCACGTCAGAGGCCCTCACCGGGATCCGGTGAGGGCCTCTGCTGTAGTTGTCAACACGGTGTCAACGGATTCCCTTGGCAAACCGTCTTGGTAGAACGTCGGCGAGCCGCGCAGGGTGCCTTCGGAACTGATTCGTCCGCTGGCATGGTGTCGATTCCCGCCGATCTCGGTCGATTCACCACCGTTCGAGCGCGTGAAACGCGTGAGGGCCCGCCACCGGCTCGATCGAAACTTGCGCGACGACATGTTCGTCCTCGAGAGGAGCGAACAACCGCGGTCAAGGGATAACTGTCACACCGGGCTGAGATGATCATCGGCATGTGCCGAATGTGCGAAGGCTTCAGTCTCGAAGACGTGCTCGCGCTCGAGTCGGCCGCCATCGACGAGTACGGGTTCATCGTGATGGCGGTCGAGGACCGCGAGGAGAGGTCGAGCGGGATGCGGTGGTGTTACACGATCGGGTTGCTCGACAGAGCCGATCATCCGGAGCTGATCGTGGCGGGACCGTCCGTCGAGGTCGGCGGTGCCCTGCTGAACCGGCTCGGGAGGCGCGTGCTTGCCGGCGAGCGCTTCCAGGTCGGTGATCGGGTGAAGGTCCGGCGGGGAAGGGCTCGCGTCGGCGCTGTTCACCCGGTCCAGTACGAGACCGACACGTTCAACGTCTGGCACAACCTACAAGCCGTGCGTGCGCTGCATGCGCCCGAGCTCGAGGCGGTCCAGATCTTTGCGCCGTCGAGCTGGTTCTGCGGCCCCCATCAGCACGTGCAGCCGGACCTCAGCGACGCTCAGGCGCGCTTGGATCACGGAGCCGTGTAGCAATGCGTACGTCCCGCCACGGAAGCGTGCCCGCCCTGCCCGGACTCCTGTTCGTGGTGTAGCTCTCGGGCGGCTGACGCTCACCGATAGTCGTCGAAGGGTGCTTCGAGGCCGGGCTCGCGGACCTCCTCGATGAATCTCCAGCTGTCAGGCTGCGAGCCGTCGATGTCGGTGAAGCCGTATTCACGCGCGAGCTGGCCGGAGTCGACCGACTGCTGGTTCCACCGCGCTCGGTTGGGATCCGAGGCCAACGCGACGACGGCGCGTCCCACGTACCGGGGTGACTCCGAGAGCGCGAAGCCCGGCGGGGCGGTGCTGGAGTCGCGCCAGTTCTCCTCGGAGACACCGAAGGCCTCGAGCATCATCTCCGACCGAAGCCAGCCCGGCGTGAGGGCGACCGCGGTCGCGCCGAACGGCTCGAGCTCGTGTCCCTGCGAGAAGGCCAGCCGGTTCACCGCCACCTTGGCCAGGTCGTAGAACACGGAGATCCGGTACCGCGACGCGTTGTGCTCCCAAGTGCCGTCCGTCATCTCGACGACCAAGCCCCCCGGCTTGTCGACGAGCAAGGGGAGCAGGTGATGCGACGTGATGATGTGGGTGTCGATGGCGAGTCGCAGGATTCGCAGCCCGTCGTCGAGATCGAGCTCCCAGATCGGCGTGTTCCAGTCGGTCGGGCCTCCCTTCAGGAGTTCGGCGCCCCAGATGTCGTTGACGAGCACGTCGACGTGGCCGTGGTCGCGCCGAACGCGGTCGGCGAGGCGCTTCACGTGGTCGGGTTCGAGATGGTCGACCACCGCCGCGATCCCCGTGCCACCGAGCTCCGTGACAAGCTCCGCGGTCTCCTCGATCGTCTCGCCCCGGTCGTAGTCGGACCGGAGAGATCCGGTCCTCGAGCTGCGACCGGTGCAAACGACCGTCGCGCCCGCCTCGCCCAGGGCAGCTGCGATACCCCGTCCCGCGCCCCGCGTCGCTCCCGCCACGACGGCGACGCGATCGCGGAGCGCGTCGCGATCGGGTGACCAGGACATGCGTCGACCTTATCCAGGGGGCGGGCGCGCCGGCCCCCTTACGTGGACACACCCGAGAGCCCGGCGGCGACGGCGAAGCCGAGCACGGTCACGATCCCTGCGAGCCGACCCGACTTTCCGGTCGCCTCCGGGATCATCGAGTCGACGAGCAAGACGAGGAGCCCGCCGGCGGCGAAGCCATTTATGCCGCCTTTGAAGCCGTCCGACGCGGAATCAGCCAGCGCGTACCCGGCGACTGTCGCGAGCGCACACACGACGCCGACCGCGATCCATAACAGCAGGATGGCGCGCGGTGTTCGACCGGCCTCCTGCATGTCGCTGGCCGACCCGATCGCCTCGGGCACGTTCGAGACGAAGATCGCGACCAACAATCCGACGCCGATCTCGCCCGCGGTTGCGAGCCCGATTCCCAGCACGAGCTGCTCCGGGATGCCGTCGAGGATCGCGCCGAGCGCGAGCGCAGCCCCGGCTTCGGAGCTGCCGGCACGGTCCTCGGCCCCCTTTGCGTCGGTGCCCAGTCGGTCGACGGCCGCGTCGCTCACGAAGAAGGTGAGCGCACCAAGCGCGAGGCCGATGGCGACGGCGCGGGCGCCGCCGACGCCGATCCCCTCCTCAACGAGCTCGAAGCTCACGGCGCTGATGAGTGCGCCGGCGCCGAACGCGAGGACGAGCCCGACGACACGCTCCGGCCACACCCGCACGACCCCCAGCAGCGCGCCGACGACGAGCGACGATGCAGCCAGCGTCCCCCATCCCAGCGCCGCGCCCATGGTCCAGGAAATCTACGCGCGCGCACTCGGGCACAAACGCCCGATCGTCGGCGGCAACTTCCGGCGCAAGAACCACAGCGGCTGGGCGAAAGCCGGCTGGGCCGTCTTCATCATCTTCCTGCCGCTGCTCGGCGTGCTCGTCTACCTCATCGCTCGCCCGGCCGACGTGGAGGCGTAGACGCAGTCGAGGCCGGCGGGGACGCGCCTTCACGCGCGGGTCCCCGCCGCGACCGCCGGTCGCCGTCTTCGTCGACGAAGTCGACGCGGACTCGCTCTTCCGGCCGACGCTCCTCCTTTTGCGCGAGCTCTCGAAGAGCTTCGCGATCGGACTCGGTCAGAGGCGGCTGGACGATGCTCCGGGGAAACAGCCGGCGCGCCAGCACCACATTGAGCTCGGCGGCGTACAGGCTGAGCTGCGCCCCGAGATAGAGCCAGAAGATCAACCCGAGGACGACTGCGAAGAGCCCGTACACCTCGCTCGTCTGCTCGAGCCTCTGGCTGATCAGGTATCCGCCGATGAGCTGCAAGACGCTCCACGCCAAACCGAACAGGAATGCGCCGGGCAACAGGTCACGGGTCGCCACCCCCTTCGGCGTCAGCAACCTGAACGCCGCAATCGAGATCGCCACGTTGAGAGCGACCGTGACGAGCATCGACAAGCCTCGAAACACCGGCGCCGACGCGTTGAAGAACCCGAACCCGGAGAGGATGGTCGTCGCGATTGCGCCGAGACCGAGCACGCCGATGATGGACAAGCCGCGCACGAGGCGCGGGAAGAATCCGGGGCGGTCGACGCCGGGCACGTTCCAGACCTCGGCCATCGCATGCTGCCCGGCTTGGGTGAACCCCAATGACCCCCAGACCAAGCCTATGAAGCCGATCACGAGGCCGAGCCCCGACGCGTGGAGCGAACCGACGTTTCTGGAGATCTGGTCACCGATGATCGGGAAGTCGGCCAGCGCTGAGTCGACCAGCCGGTCTTGGAAGTCCGAGTTGTGCTGCGCGACGAACCCCAGCACGGTCACGAGCAGAAGCAGCAGCGGGAAGATCGAGAGGAACGCGTAGTACGCGATCAGGGCGGCGAGCGACCCGGCCCGGTCGTCCCCGAACTTCTTGACGACGCCGAACACGAAACTGGGAGCCCGATGGCGTTGCTGGAACTCATCGACTCGCCGCACGACCCGTTCGGCCGCGTTCATACGTGCAGCGTATGTACCCTTCGACCATGGCTCGAAACGTTGCGCAGAAGCTCATCGCCGAGCACCTTGTCAACGGCGAGATGACTCCGGGCGCCGAAGTCGGCATCCGGATCGACCAGACGCTCACCCAGGACGCCACCGGCACGATGGTCATGCTCGAGCTGGAGGCGATGGCGCTGGAGCGGGCGCGTACCGAGCTGTCCGCCCAGTACATCGACCACAACGTCCTCCAGACCGACTTTCGCAACGCCGACGACCACGTGTTTCTGCAGAGCGCGTGCCGCCGGTTCGGGCTCTGGTTCAGCAAGCCGGGCAACGGCGTCAGCCACCCCGTGCACATGCAGCGCTTCGGCGCGCCGGGCAAGACGATGGTCGGGTCCGACAGCCACACGTGCGCCGCCGGGTCGCTGGGCATGCTCGCGATCGGGGCCGGCGGCCTCGAGGTCGCGCTCGCGATCGCAGGCGAGCCGTTCCACTTCGGGATGCCGGAGATCTGGGGCGTCCGGCTCGTGGGCGAGCTTCCCGAGTGGGTGAGCGCCAAGGACGTGATCCTCGAGATGCTTCGACGCCACGACGTCGACGGCGGCTTCGGCCGGATCATCGAGTATCACGGGCCGGGCCTCGAGCAGCTGTCGGCGATGGACCGGCACGTGATCGCCAACATGGGCGCCGAGCTCGGCGCAACCACGAGCGTGTTCCCCTCTGACGACGAGGTGCGGCGCTTTCTCGCGTCCGAAGGCCGCGAGGACGACTGGGTGGAACTGCGCGCCGATCCGGACGCGACCTACGAGCACACCGAGGAGATCGACCTGTCAACCCTCGAGCCGCTGATCGCGTGCCCATCGAGCCCGGGCAACGTTGTCCCTGTGCGCGAGGTTGCGGGTCGCGACGTGTACCAGGTCGTCATCGGATCGTCGGCCAACCCCGGGCTGCGCGATTTCGCCGTCCCGGCGATGATGGTGCGCGGCCGGCAGACGCACGAGCGCGTGTCGTTCGACGTCAACCCGACGTCGCGTCAGACGCTGGAAGCGTTGGCCAGCGAGGGTTGGCTCCTCGACCTCATCGCCGGCGGCGCGCGGCTCCATCAAGCGGGCTGCAACGGGTGCATCGGCATGGGGCAGGCGCCCGCGACCGGTAAAGCGAGCCTGCGCACGTTCCCGCGCAACTTCCCCGGTCGGTCGGGGACGAAGGAGGACGAGGTCTACCTCTGCAGTCCAGAGACCGCGACCGCCGCCGCGCTCACCGGCGTGATCACCGATCCCCGCGATCTCGGCATGCCGTACCCGCGGCACAGGCCGCCGGCGCGCAGCTACGTGAACACCGAGATGCTCGTGCCCCCGGTCGACGGACACGACGTCCGGCTCGAGAAGGGACCGAACATCGTCTCGCTGCCGGAGTTCGACCCGCTGCCCGATCGGGTGGCGGGTCCGGTGCTTTTGACGCTTGGCGACGACATCTCGACGGACGAGATCATGCCGGCCGGCGCCCGCGTGCTCCCGTACCGCAGCAACATCCCGGCTATGGCCGACTTCGCCTTCGACATCGTCGACGAGACGTACCCGCAGCGGGCGCGCGAGACGGGTGACCACTTCGTGGTCGGCGGCGACAACTACGGCCAAGGCTCGAGCCGCGAGCACGCCGCGATCGTCCCCCGGTACCTCGGGCTACGAGCCGTGCTCGCCAAGAGCATCGCCCGCATCCACGGCCAGAACCTGGTGAACTTCGCGGTGCTGCCGCTCACGTTCACCGACCCCGGCGACTACGACCGAATCGACCAGGGCGACGCCCTGGCGATCGACGAGCCGGCTGAGCAGCTGCGGCGAGGCGACCGCGTCGAGGTCGTGAACGAGACGAAGGGCGAGACGTACGTCATGGGCCACCGGCTCACACCGCGCCAGGTGGAGATCGTGGCCCAAGGCAGTCTCATCAGCGTGATCCGCGACCGGGAACGCGCATAAGCCTGTCGTTTCGCGAAGTATGCGTGTCACACCGTTTGGGTACGGACACCTCATCCGAAGCGAGAGGAGTCCGAGATGCCGAACAAGAGACCGAGTGTCAAGAACGAGAAGCAATACGAGCGACTGAAGAAGAAGGGCATGTCGAAGAGCCGGGCTGCCCGCATCGCGAACTCGCCCGGCGCGTCGAGCCGGGGCGGGAAGAAGTCGGGTTCCGGCTCACGCTCGAGGCGCACCGCTTCCCAGGGTGGTACGACGCAGCAGAAGAAGGCAGCCGGCCGCAAGGGTGGGAAGGCCACCGCACGCAAGTCGTGATCAGGGCGCCTCGTGGAGCTCGAACAGCTCGGTGATCTGCAGCACGTCCATCGCCCGCCGCACCATCGGGCGTAGGTTCGTGAGCACGAGCCGGCGGTCCTGAGCGCGTAGCGTCTTCGCCAAGAGCGTCAGGACCTCGAGTCCGGACGAATCCGCGAAGGTGAGCCCGCTGCAATCGATCCAGACGTCACCGCCGCCGCCACCGCCGCCGGTGATCTGGTCGACGCTGCGCCGCAGCTCGGGCGCGGTCGCGACATCGAGCTCACCGACGAGCTCGATCTTCGTGCCGCCCTCGGCGGCTTCCACCGCGACCCGAAAATCGGCGTCAGCCATCGCTCCCTGTTGGTTCTTGCGGCTCGCAGTCGCCCGTGCCCTCAGAACGGAGCCCACAGAGGCGGCGCCTCTCGAGTATCACTCGGAACCGAGCAGAGGCACAAGCAATCGCGGCTCCCGCCTCCCTCGCCGACGACGGCCGGCCCGGAGAGGTCGAAAAGGGGCGAGCTACAGTCTGGAGCTGCTCCCGCGCATGGGACCCGGGGAGGTGTGCGGCCCGATGGCCACGGCAGGGTCTGAGGTTCCCGGCTGGGCGCGACTCGACTCCCCGCTGCTCCGGGAGATGCAGTCGTCCATCATCGTCACGGACCTCGCCGGGACGATCCGCTCGTGCAACCCGTACGCGGAGGTCTTCTTCGGTCGACCGGCCGCCGAGCTGATCGGGCGCGACTCCGCCGACTTCGCGGCCGAGCCCGTTCCCGACGAGCTTGCGCGCGAGATCTACGAAGCGCTCCGCGCCGGGCGTACGTGGCAAGGTGAGTTCGCGGTGCGGCGGCCGGATGGTGCGGTCGTCTCCGCCCACGTCGTCGATTCTCCACTCCACGACGACCGCGGACGGCTGGTGGGCGTGGCCTCGATGTCGATCGACTTGACGGCGCGACGCCGCGCCGAGAACCGGCTCCGCGCCCAATACGAGATCGCCCGCACGCTGGGCGAGGCGCACTCGATCGAAGAGGCAAGCCTGGTGCTGCTCCGGACCGTGTGCGAGGCGCTCGGCTGGGACGTCGGCGCGCTGTGGGGGCTCGACCTGGAGCGATCCGTGCTTCGCTGTCTCGCCACCTGGCGCGCACCAGACAGCAACGCGACCGCGTTCGAAGAGCTGAGCGCGCGCACGACATTCAGCAAGGGCGACGGGCTACCGGGGCGCGTCTGGGCCAGCGGCGCCCCGGCGTGGATCCCCGACGTCGCCCAGGACCTCAACTTCCCTCGATCGACGGTTGCCGCCGCCGACGGTCTGCACGGCGGATTCGGCGTTCCCATCAGGCGTGGTCGCGACGTGCTCGGCGTGATCGAATTCTTCGCTTCCGAGAGCCGTCCGCCCGATGACGACGTGATCGAGATGATGGACGCCGCCGGCGCGCAGATCGGCCTCTTCATCGAACGCACAGAGACCGAGCGTGAGCTGCGTGTCAGCCGCGAGGGCCTCGCGCAACTCGCTCAGACGCTCCAGCAGAGCCTGCTCCCGCCGCATCTCCCCGCCATCCCCGGAGTCGAGATCGCGGCCCACTATGAGGCGGCGCGCAACGGGAGCGACGTCGGTGGAGACTTCTACGACGTGTTCGAGAGCGCCCGCAACGACTGGTCGATCGTCATCGGAGACGTGTGTGGCAAGGGTCCCGAAGCTGCGGCACTCGCAGCGTTGGTCCGATACACGACCCGCGCCGCGGCAATCCAAACCCGACGACCGCGGCTGGTGCTGAACCTCGTCAACGAGGTTGTCCTTCGCCAGAGCGAGGAGCAGTTCTGCACCGCCGCGTATCTTCGCTTGCGACCCGACGGCGAGGGAGCACGCCTCACCATCTCCTGCGCCGGCCACCCGCTTCCGATGTTGCTGCGAGCGGGCGGTGAGGTGGAGAGCGTCCCCGCTCGCGGTCGTGTGCTCGGCCCCTTCCCGGATCTCGCGTCGGTCGATCGAGTGGTGCGCCTCGATCCGGGCGACGCGCTGCTCTTGTACACCGACGGGGTGACCGACGCGCGGAACCCGGACGGGTTTTTCGGCGAGGAGCGGCTGCGCAAGACCCTGGAAGGTTGCACAGGATCGAGCGCAGCCGACATCGTCAAGGCCATTGACCGCAAACTGAACGAGTTTCACGGCGGTGAACCGCGCGACGACATCGCGTTCGTCGTCGTACGCGTCCCCGGCTGATCACCGCTTCGTCGCCGCTCCCGTCCTCAGCTCGCACCAGACGATCTTCCCGTCCCGCCCTCGCCGCTCCATCCCCCAACGGTCGGCGAACTCGTCGACGAGCGGGACGCCACGACCGTCCTCGGGCAACGACGGATCGGGTTCACGACGTGTCGGCTCGTTCGGGCTCTCGTCCGAGACCATGACTCGAACCCCATTCTCGTCCCAAAAGAGCTCGACGCCGATCTTCGGGCTCTCGGAAGCATGGAGCACTGCGTTCGTGACCAGCTCGCTCACGACGAGCTGGATCGCCTCGATCTCTTCGGCCTGGATGTCCCAGGCGGCGAGCGTCTCAGCGACGAAGGCCCGCGCCGCCCGTGGCGCACGCACCGCGGGCACGAGCTCGAGAGTTGCCGAATGGATCACGGCGGTGTCCGATCATGTTCGTTGCAAACTGCGATCTCATGCTTTGGGCAGGACTTCCTCGCCGTAGAAGCGCAGGAAGCCCTCCTGGTCGGGTCCGATCTGGTGGACGAAGACGCCGTCGTAGCCCGCGTCGGCGTACTTCCGGATGGTGTCGAGGTGGCGTTCGGGATCGGGACCGCACGGGACCATGCCCGTGACCTGCTCCTCGTCCACCAGCTCGACGGCTTGCTCGAAATGCGCCGGCAACGCCAGCTCCTGGGCGAGCTGGCCGGGCAGCCCGAGGTTGGGCCACACCTCGAACGCGGTCCGGCGCGCGGCCGCTTCGTCGCTCGCCCAACACACTTTGATGCCGGCCAGCTTCGGCTTTCCGGCACCGCCCGCGCGGTCGAACGTCGCGAGCAAGTCGGCGTCGGGCGCGCTGCCGATGTACCCGTCGCCGATCGCGCCGGCGAGCGCGGCAGACTTCTCACCGAACCCGGACACCATCACCGGTACCGGGTCGTCGGGGAGCGTGTAGAGGCGGGCGTTCTCGACGCGATAGTGCTTGCCCTCGTGCGACTGCTGGCCGCCTTCCCAGAGCTTGCGCATCACAGCGACCGCTTCCTCGAGCATCTCGAGCCGGACGTCTGCCGGCGGCCACCGGTCACCGAAGATGTGCTCGTTCAGGTTCTCGCCGGTGCCCACCCCGAGGAGGAACCGACCCGGCAGCATGGCCGCCGACGTCGCCGCCGCATGGGCGACGATCGCAGGGTGCGTGCGAATCAAGGGGCACGTCACCGCCGTTCCGACCCGGAGGTCAGTCGTGGCGGCGATCCCGCCGATCACCGACCAGACGAACGGACTCTCGCCCTGTCGATCAATCCACGGGTGAAAGTGATCCGAGAGCCAGACACTCTGGAAGCCGATCTCCTCGGCACGCCGCGCGGCACGGACCATGTCGGTCGGGTGCAGCTCTTCACTGGCGAGTGAGTACGCGATCTCCATGCCGCTCTCCTCATCGCACGTACGCACAAACCTCTTGTTGTGTCGGTACCCGGGTGATCGAGGCGGCGAAACCGCATCGTTTTCCCACCGGCATGAACGGGCATGGACTCAACGGAGGAGAGATGCGAGGGAGGTGAGTACGGATGCCGCAACGAGCATGGAACTCCAAGCGAGAGCGGCAGTACGAGCACGTCAAAGAGGGCCTGGAGGAGCGGGGTCGTCCTGAGGACGAAGCCGAGGAGATCGCCGCCCGGACCGTCAACAAGGAGCGGGCGCGCCGCGGCGAGGCGAAGCAGGCCAGCCGCACGTCGACCGAGGACATCTCATCCGGACGCCGCGGTGGGATGCGATCACACCGGGGCCCGGGCGGGCGCACCCGGGACCAGCTCTACGAGGAGGCCCGCAAGAAGAACGTCAAGGGCCGCTCCAGGATGACCAAGCGCCAGCTCGAACGCGCCGTCGGCCGCTGACTCGGCCGACGGCACCCGTTTAGCCGGCGAAGGGTTGCGGAACGCTCCCAACGTGCCGATTTCCCCCGCAACGGTGCGCGAGGCATTCGTGCACGAACAGGCGACACCGCCTGTTTCGACCGATCCACCCGAGCAGACGTCGGGCGCCGAGAGCTCCGACAGCGGCGGCTCCCCGCGCATGCGGAGACTGCTGATCGCAGCGGCGTGCGCCGTCGCGTTCCTGGTCGGGTTCGCGAGCGTGACCGTACTCATGCGCGACTCCGGCGGGGCTTCGAGTCCTCGCCCGAAGACCACGCCGACGGCGACCGTGGGCGCGGCCGGTGCGACGCCGCCCTCGTCGGGCGGACCCCACGTCTCGGCGCCGCCGACGAGCGCGCTCGTCTCCGGTGTCGATGAGAACCCGCCGGCACCGTCGCAGCCTTCGCCACCGCCGTCCGCGCCGAGTGCGGACGGTGGAGAGGATCGAGGTGCGAGAGGTCCCTCACCGGCACCCTCCACGTCCGCGCCGTCGCCATCGACCGTTCCGTCCACCACCACGCCGAGCACGACCACGCCCTGATCGGGGGAATGCCCGCGAGTGTCAGCGCGCGCGAATACGCCCGGGGTCCAACCCCGGGCGTAATCGCGAACGATGTGTTAGCTACTTGCGCTGGATGCGGTCCTTTGCCTTGTCGACGAACTCTTCGCCCTTCTCTTTCGCCTGCTCGAGTTTCTCCTTCACCGAGCCGGCGGCGCGATCCGTCTTGCCTTCGCGCTGGAGCTCTTCGTCGTCGGTCAAGTCGCCGGCGGCTTCCTTCACCCGACCCTTCAGGTCGTCCTTCTTGCCTTCCATGACTGCTCCTTTGCTGTGTCCGTTCCTTGTTCCCGACGCGGCGGGTAAGGAAACGTCAGGCCGACTCGACGCGTCGTACGCAGTCCTTGATCTCAGCGGGGGAGTCGCTGACGATGATGTCCGGGTGCATCGGCAGCAGTCGTTCGAATTGGCCCGGGCTGTTGACCGCGCCGACGCTGATCGTCAAGCCGGCGTCGTGCAACGGGTCGATCAGGTCATGGGAGAAGATGAATCCTTCGAGCGAGACGCCGACGATCTCTCGGTCCGAAAGCCACTGCACCAGCGCGTCCGGTGCATAGTCAGCCCACAGGACAAGCCGGGTCGCGACCTCGTTATCGACCGCGACGACGCAGCCACGGGTGAAGAAGCTGATCAGCTCGATCCGTCCGTCCGTGCCGTGCTCCTTCGCGATCTCACAGGCGCGCCCGGTGGTTCGATCGACCAACTCCGGGTCGGCGTACGCCTTGACGTCGAGTTGCAGCGGCAGGTCTGCGGGGATCAGGTCGAGGACGGCGCGCAGGCGTAGGGGATGCTGATCGCTGATCTCGCCTTTCTGTCCGCGGATGCACGCTTCGTCGATCTCCTCGGCCGTGTGGTCCCGAGCCCATCCGGTCAGCCCCGTGCTGAGCGCGAGGTCGGGATCGTGGAGAGCGAAGACCTCGTCGTCGCCGCTCAGGATGATGTCGCACTCGAGC
>JBKPDG010000199.1:0-22009 GCA_046727755.1 Actinomycetota bacterium | reverse complement strand
CGGTCCTTGCCGGACACGGGCCGACGTTGCTCGCCGGTCTGCGCGAGCGCATCCAGCTCGAGCTCGTGGATCGCCATGAGTTCCGGTCGGGGGCGGTCGCCCTGCGATACCGGCCCACGCGAGTTACGGCTTGACGTGATTGTCCTGGCACGTTGGCCGCTGCCTCGCGACGGAACGACGGATCGGGATGCACGACGAGTCCGGCCGACTGCCCCAGAACGCACACCTGCCTCGACGTGCGCCGCGACACCGAAGTGCCGATCAGGGACGCGCCATAACACGCACACCGAACGTCGGATCTCGAGGCGCGGACGAGAGCGCCGAACGGCACCTCGGGCACACCTCAGCGATTGAGCTGGTAGGTCAGCTCCACCATGCCGACGGCGTACGGACGCACGCTGGTCAGCTGCATGGCGCCGCCCGGGATTCGCCGGTCGAACAGCGGCTTGCCCTGGCCGAGAACGACGGGGACGACGGTGACGAGCAGCTCGTCCAGTAGCCCCTCGTCGGCGAACTGCGACGCCACGTTGCCGCCGCCGACGACCCAGAGGTGCTTGTCACCGGCTGACCGCATCATCTCGTCGAAGTGGTCACGCACAGCGCCGTTCACCATCCGGATGTCGACGCCCTCGCCGTCGGGGATGGGCAGATCCCGTGACGTGAGGATCCAGCATGGCTTGCCCGTGTACGGCCACTCGCCGCCGCGCTCGAGCTCCCCGAGCACGAACTCGTACGTCACCGATCCACTCACCAGCGCGCCGACGCCCTCGTAGAAGCGCTCGTAGCCGCCGGGCATCGGCGCGTCGTCGTCAGGGGCGTCCGCGTAGGTGGCGGCGGGCTCGTACTTGGTCAGCCAGTCGAGCGTGTCGTCGGACTCGGCGATGAACCCGTCGAGCGACGACGCGCAGCAGTACTGGACGCGGCCCATATGGCCTGATGGCTCAATCACTTCAGCCGGAACCTTGCTGGTACGGCTCGAGTATGACCACTGGTCCAGTCCTCGGCGGCGAAAGGCTCGAGCGCGCCGCGCCCGGCGGAGGCGGCCACATGAAGATCATCCAGCGGCACGCCCATGGAAGCCAGAGTCTCACGACGCGCTGGCGCGCGAGACCGAGGCCAGTAGGCGCCGCGCCGCCGCCTGATCGCCTGCCAGCGTCACGCGCTGCTTGGCGAGCGCGGCGTTGAGGTCGAGGCGCCCGAGGGCGAGGTCGGCCAGGGTCGTGGCGCCGACGGTGATCACGGCGATCGGATCCGTCGCTGCGCCTTGCCGCGGCTGCAACCGCCCGTCGCGGACGTCGACGTGGACGACTTCCCCGTCGATGCGCAGCTCGAACGTCGCGTCCTCCACGTCGGGCACGGGCGTCGTCACGGCGATGCCGAGCACGATCCATTCGCCTCGAACCTCGTCGTCCTTGCGGGGCCGACCGAGCATCGTCATCCCCCAGGTGGCCATCGCCGTCAGCACGCGCGCCAGGCCCAGGGCCTGATCCGTGAGCTCGTACACCGTCGAGGCGGCCGGCGGCGCCAGCGTCCGCTTCGCCACCATGCCGGCGGTCTCGAGGTCCTTGAGGCGGGTGGCAAGCACGTTGGGGCTAATGCCGGGGAGGCCGGCCATGAGGTCGGTGAAGCGCCGGGGGCCGAGGACAAGTTCCCGGGCGACCAGCAAGGTCCAGCGCTCGCCGACGATCTCGAGGGTTCGGGCCACGGGGCAGTACTGCTCGTAGGTGCGGCTCACGGCGCCAGTCTAGCCAGGGACTTCTATCACAAGAGTAGCTACTTGTATTTTCGTACCACTCAGTTAGAGTTCCGAAACATGAGGCAGTACCGTTGTGTGGCCAGCGGCACGGGCCGTCGTGGTCCCGGTGGTCGCACAACGCCACGGTCACCGCGCCGCCGGGAGCTCGCGTGTCGGTGCCCGGCATGAGCTCGAGCTTGGCTTCGAGGGCGAACGCGGTGCCTGGGGGCGTCAATCCACCCCGATTCCTCTGACACAAGGAGCATCCCATGGCCACCCTGATTGCCGACCTCTCGATGTCGCTCGATGGCTTCGTGGCCGACCCCGACGACAATCCGAACGAGCTCTTCGGTTGGATGTTCGGCGGTGACGTCGCCGTGCCCACAGCCAACCCTGCAGTGACGTTCCAGTCCCCTGAGGCCAGTGCCCGCATGATCCGTGAAGTCTTCAACAACCTCGGCGCCGTGATCGGTGGTCGCCGCTACTTCGACCTCGCCGGCGGCTGGGGTGGAACCCACCCGACAGGTGTCCCCACGTTCATCGTCACCCACAGCGTGCCGGGAGATTGGCCGCGACCGGACTCGAACATCAGTTTCGTCACCGACGGCCTCGACAGCGCCGTCGAGCAGGCGGCGACGGTCGCCGGCGACAAGCTTGTCGCTGTCGCCAGCCCGAACATCATCCAGCAGCTGCTCAACGACGGCCGGCTCGACGCCATTCACGTCAACCTCGTGCCCGTGCTCCTCGGCGAGGGCGTCGCGTTCTTCGCCGACCTCGCCAACGCTCCCGTCCGGCTCGACGGCCCGGAGATTATCGAGAGCAAGGGCGTCATCCACCTCACCTACACGGTCGTCAAGTGACCGCCACCAGAGGAGGCCCATCGATGAACCTCAAGCTCGAGCTCGTTCCCGTGCCCGTGACCGACATCGACCAGGCCAAGGCCTTCTACGCCGACCGCCTCGGCTTCAACGTCGACCACGACCTCCAGCCGGCGAGCACCGCCCGGGTCGTCCAGCTGACACCGCCCGGGTCGGCCTGCTCGATCCTGCTGGCCACCGGCATGCCGGCCGTGGAAATGAACCCGGGCACGTTGCGCGGCCTGCACCTCGTCGTCGCCGACATCGTCAAGACACGCGACACGCTCACCGACCGAGGAGTCGAGGTCGGCGACGTTGACGACCTGGGAGGAATGCTGTACGCGGGGTTCGCCGACCCCGACGGCAACACTTGGACGCTGCAAGAGATCGCACATTGAGGTTGTGAGCGTCATGGCACCTAGTACGACGCTCTCGGGCGCCGGGGCGGGTTCTGGCGAGCCGAGCGGCTTCCGCGACTGCTCGGTCGAACGAGGCCCGCATCGCATTCACGTGCGCGAGCACGACGGCGAGGACCCCGCGATCGTGCTGATGCATGGCTTTCCTGACAATCACCGCCTCTACGATCGGCTCGTCCCGCATTTACCGAATCGTCACGTCGTTCTGTTCGATTTCCTCGGCTGGGGCGAATCGGACAAGCCTGAGAACCACGACTACACGTTCGCCAACCAGCGGGAGGACCTCGACGCCGTCATCGCCCGCCTCGACCTCGACCGGGTCGTCCTCGTGCCGCATGACGCGTCGGGGCCCGCCGCGTTCAACTGGGCCCTCGACCATCCCGATCGCGTCGCCGCGATCGTTGCGCTCAACACCTTTTACAGCTTCCTGCCCGACGCGCCGCCGAACCCACCCGAGGCGATCCGCTTGTTCTCGGACCCGGCGTTCACCCGCCTCACCGCGCACTTCGCCGACTCGCCCCGCGAGTTCCGGTGGCTCTACGAGTTCCAGGTCGGCGGGTTCATCCGCAACGACAGCGTCCGGGCCCAGTTCATCCCGCTGCTCTTCCAGCAGTTCGAGGACGAACCGAGCACCGTCGGTCCGTTCCTTGAACTGAACGCCGATCTCACGCCCGCTGTCATTGCCAACACGGAGCGAGAGCCCGAGCTGCGGGCGTTTTCTGCTCCGGTGCGCTTCGCCTTCGGCGAACAGGATCTGTACCTCTCGCCCGCCCAGGCCCGCAGCTGGGCGCAGCTGCTCCCGAACGCCGACGTACGAACGATCGCGAACGCCGGGCACTTCCCGCAGCTCGACTCGCCCGCCGAAGTCGCGGAACTGATCCTCACCGCGCCGGGCGCCGACGGCTGATCGGAGACTCGACGTGATCGGCGTTGCCCGGGATTCCGAAATCGAGCGGGAGCCGGATGTCCTCCGGAGTGCGTGCCAGAAAACCCGACGCTGTCGCCCACTTGAGCGTGGACTTCGTGGACCACGATCCACCGTTCGGCCCGGTCCGTCATCGGCCGCGCCACGAATCAAGGAGTTGCCATGACGCCGAGCTCGACTTCGACCATCGTCGTCACCGGCGCCAGTAGTGGTATCGGCCGGGCCACCGCGGTGGAGCTGGCACGATCCGAGCATCGCGTGTACGCGGCTGCACGCCGCGAACGCGAGCTTCAAGCGCTGGCCGAGACACATCCTGGCATCACTGGGCTGGCTCTGGACGTGACCGACCCGACCTCCGTCGCTGCCGCCCGAGACCAAGTACGCGCCGACACCGGCGGCGGTGGCCCGGATGTCCTCGTGAACGCCGCTGGCGTCGCCGCGCTCGGACCGATCGAGGCGACTCCCCTCGGCGAGATACGTCGACAGTTCGACGTCAACGTCTTGGGCGCGCTCGCCGTCACCCAGTCTTTCCTGCCCGACATGCGGGCCCGGCGCGCCGGCCGCATCGTCAACATTTCCAGCGTTCTTGGCCGATTCACGCTCCCGGGCACCGGCGCCTACGCAGCCAGCAAGTACGCCCTCGAAGCCATCTCCGACGCGCTACGCGTCGAGCTGGCACCCTTCGGCATCGCCGTTGTGCTCGTCGAGCCGGGGCTTGCCGCCACCGAACTGTTCGAGCCTTCGACCGCCGCGTCCCTGGACTACACCGGCACCAAGGCCGAATACCACAAGCTGTTCACCGCGGGCGCCGGTCTCTCGGCCAAGCTCTCGAGGGCCGCGGTCCCCTCGCAGGAAGTCGCCCACACCGTGGCGCGAGCAGCGACTGCGCCGCGCCCCCGGGTCCGCTACATCCCCGGTGCCCGCAACAGCATCAACATCAAGATCCTCACGAATGCACCGACTCGCGCGGTCGACAGGATCAAGGCTCGGCTAATGGAACTGGACCCTAAGGGCGTGGCAACGACGTGACTCACGCAGTCAAACCGGAAAGGTAGGTGACCGTGTCAGAGATCAACCCTGACGCTTCGGTCGCAAGCAACGTACAGACCGCCCACGGTCGGGTCCACGTGCTCGACCGTCCGGGCGAGGATCCGGCCTTCGTCCTCATGCACGGCTTCCCCGACGACTCACGAATCTACGACCGCCTCACACCTCTGCTCTCCCCACGTCGCGTCTTGACTTTCGACTTCGTCGGGTATGGCCGTTCGGCACGGACCGACCCCGCCCAGTTCAGATCGAGCCACCACGAAGACGAGCTCGGTGCAGTGCTTGATGCGCTTGAACTGGAGCACATGATCGTGGTGGGGCACGACGCGTCCGGTCCCGTCGCCATCGACTACGCCCTGAGCCAACCCCACCGCGTCCGCCGCCTTGTTCTCTTCAACACCTACTACGGGCATGCGCCGACGCTGCGCCTGCCGGAGATGATCAGGCTCTTCGCAGATCCCAACTTCGCCTCCCTCGCCGACGCGATGATCGATGACCCGGACCAGCGCCTCTGGCTGCTCTGGCACACCGCCCGCCGCTTCGGCTTGGACCCGCTCGATCCGAACGGAATCGGCGTCACGTCGATTACCCCGCAGTTCTTTGGCGACTCTGAAACGCCGGACGCTCTACCGGCCATCCGAGCCTGGACGGGAGCCCTGTTCGCAGCACTCGACCGCCAAGACGACAGCATCAAGGCCGGACGGCTGGCCGGCCTCGACGTTCCCGTCACCCTGTTGTTCGGCGCCCGCGACGAGTACCTCACCCCCGATTTGGCCCGCCATCTCGCCGGCCTGTTCACGCACGCAGATCTGCGTCTCGTCGAGGGCGCCTCGCATTGGCCTCAATGGGATCAACCCGAGATCGTGGCCAACTTCATGGGTGAAGCGGCAACGGCTGAAAGGGCGGCAGACGGATGAGGATCGTGCAGCGCCGACAGCTAGTACCCGGCGCAAACGATCCACGGACCTCGGCGACGGCGGCTACGCGGATCAAGACACCCTGGGACGAACTGGGCCGTCGGTCGGCGCCCAATTTGCCGATGTGGCGGTGTCTACATCGGTGGTACCTGATGACACCGAGGAGAGGAGACCCGAAGTGGGAAAGATCGTCATGAGCGACAACGTCTCGCTCGACGGAGTCGTCCAGGACCCGGCCGGTGACGAGGGCTTCAGGGTCGGCGGGTGGGTCGGCCTGATCGCGGGCCGCCCAGAGCTGGCCAAGTTCACGCTCGACGAGGCGCTGGGCACCGAGGCTCTGCTGCTGGGTCGGCGGAGCTACGAGTGGCTCGCCGCGCGGTGGCCATCCCGGAGCGGCGAGTTGGCGGACAGGTTGAACAGCCTGCCCAAGTACGTCGTGTCGTCCACCCTCTCGGAAGAGGCCGCGACTTGGGGACCGACCACGCTCCTGCGCGGCGAGGTGGTGAACGAAGTCTCGAAGCTGAAGCAGGAGCTACACGGGGAAATCCAAGTCCCCGCCAGCTTTCAGCTGACGCGCACCCTGGTAGAGCACGACCTCGTCGACGAGCTGCGGCTGAAGATCTTCCCGGTCGTGCTCGGGGCCGGGGAGCGTCTCTTCGGCGAGACCAACGACAAGAAGTCCCTGCGTCTGCTCCACACCCAGACACTCGGTGACGGCCTCGCCTACGTCTCGTACGAGATCGTCCGAGACGCCTAGCTGCTGCTGGGTCGAAGCGACGAAGCTCTGTAGCGACCACTAAGGAAGGGATTTATCGATGGCTTCCGTTGGTGTCGTAATCCGCTTCGAAGCCAAGCCTTACAAGGTGGACGAGGTCGAAGCGCTATTGAGCGCCCTTGTCGCTCAGGTCCAGCGCGAGGAGTCGACGATCGCGTGGTTCGGGTTCCGTCTGGGACCGACGACGTTCGGTGTGTTCCACGCATTTGCCGACGAGGCAGGCCGCGAAGCGCACCTGGCGGCGACCGGCGAGGCGGTGAGAGCTAAGGCATCGGAACTGTTCACCGCGGCTCCGGCGGTCGACTACGTTGACATCGTTTCGGCGAAGCTGCCCTCATGACCGCCGACGGTCGCCGACCACAAGTCGACCGACCCCCCGAGTTGCGGCTCTCTGGCTCGGCGAAGCGACGCTCACCGTGGCCGAGAGATCGAGTTCTCGCTGTCCGGGGCGGAGTCGCACGTCAGCGTTGTGCACGATCACTCCATTAGCTAGAGGGTCGCGGGTGGACTCCCGCAAGCACCCAGAAGTCTTGCGACCAGCCCGCGGGGCACCGGCCGCGCACTTCCCTTTGAGGGATGTCGGCTAGGGCAACGGATGCGTCGGTCGACCCGCTGAGCTTGAGGGGTTAAGTCCCCGTAAGGGGGTGGTTCAAGTTCAATTCCCTCTCCGGCACCACTTGCTGCACGGGGGTAGAGCTCGAGCCCGCGCCAGCTGAAGGCGGGTGGCGCCGACAATCGCGTCGCGTAGCGAAACATGTCTCCGACCTACTAGGGCAGAATGGGTAGCGCATACCGCCGGTTCTGTGCTCCCAGTGATCATGCAGAGGTGTCGTACCAGAGACTTCCTATGTAGGCGGCTACTCCTACGCGCTGGCGGCAGGACGTCCATAGGTCCGGACCACGCATGACGGCGGTTCCGCGTGAGCTTCGGGAACCAAGTCGCGTCCGACCGGTCGCTCAACGGTCGTTGCGGCGAGCCGGAGAGTCGCCTCTTGCGTCCGTGGCCGTGCTTCGCGAGCGGGATTTACCGAGGATGCTGGTGCGTGCTAGGGCAGCTGCCTGAGCACGGTTGCGGACTTCGAGCTTAGAGAAGAGGCTGCGCAGTTGGGACTTGATTGTGTTTTCGCTGACCTGAAGCTGCTCACTCAACTCCCGGTTGCTCATACCAGTTGGGAGGAGCGCCAGCAGTTCGCTTTCCCGTCCCGTGAGACGAGCATTACGGCCGGGCCACTCGAGCTCGGCTGACATCGTCGAGTGTGATGCTTGCACCAGCGTGACGCGCTCACCACGTGCAGCCGCCCTGATGCCGTCGACAATCTGCTCGGCCGGCAGTGCTTTGGAGATAAAGCCTTGGGCACCGGCGCGTAGAAAGGTGCCTGCTAGCGCTGCGTCATCTGAGAAGCTGAACACGACGATCGCGCCGTTCGTTGCATCGGCAGCGAGGCCTTGCACGCGTTGACGCAGCTCCTGTACTTCCCCGTACGTATCGAAGAGGGTCACGTCAACCGCGCTGTGCGGATTCCCCTCGAGGTCGAGTTCGACGACCCTGATCTCCGGCTCGTAGGGCCGCAGGAGGGCGCGAAGGCCTTCCAGCACGATCTCATAATCGTTGACGAGCGCAACACGAATGGTCTCGGGCACGCGAGGAAGATGTTGCCCATCGGGCACGGGGAAATCACCCGATCGGGTGATTGCCCCCGGCCGGGGCAATGCTTATTTTCGAAGCATTCCCGTCAAGCAGGCGGCGGGCCACCATCCCGGCAGCACCTTCGTGCTTGAGGGTTGAGCGTGGAAGCGCCTGTCGGGGCCATCCCACGAGGGTGGGCGTCGGTGGGTGTACCCGAGCACAGGAGGGTCCGTCATGGCGGAAGCTCTCTTGGCGTTCCGGCTCGGCCAGAACGGGACAGCTGAGACCCTGTACGTCACCGGCGAACTGGACGTTGCAAGCGCGCCAGCCCTGGAACACGCGGTGGCCCACGCTGTCGACGGTCAAGGCGGAGAGTTTCGGCTCGATATCAGCGGCCTGACCTTCATGGACTCGACGGGAGCCCTGGGGCTGATGCATGTGCACAACCGGGTCGACGAGCTCGGACGCCGACTGGTCATCGTTTCCCCGACACGCGCTGTGCGCCGTGTAATCGACCTGATGGGGCTCGACCAGGTCCTCGACGTAAGAGATGGCGATGCACCTGCGTAGCGAGGTCGGGGATCACTCATGCTTTGTCTGCGGGCCGCTAGTCGGCCTGGATGCGTCGGGCACTGTGAAGGCTCGACGAGTCATCTACTCCGTAGGGATGAACGGCGACAGGCGCCATGTCAACGGCCCGGAGGCGTTGTTCAGGTCGGGAGGTGGGCGATGTCCGTACGCTCAACGTCTATGGCCACTTCCTGACAGGTACGCGCAGAGGATGGTTAAGGTCCGGCGGTGACGCTGTTCAGTGATCCACTACATGACGAGTTTGCGAGCCTGATCCTCGGGTTCGCGCCCTACGGCGGCGGTGACGTCGGGGAGGTCCAGGCACTCGCTCTCCAGGTGAAGGAGGGCGACGACAGCTCGTTCTTCGACGCGTTCGTCAATCTCGCCCGTCGTCGCATCGACGAGGGCGAGGCGGCCACGGCGAAGGGACATCGCGCCAGCGCGCACGATTGCTATCTGCGCGCCGCATGCTTCCTCGGCATGGCCTACCACCCGCTCTATGGCACCCCGGTAGACCCGCGCCTCGTCGACGCGTTCCACCTCCAGATGGACATCTTCGACCGGGCGATGGCGCTGCTCGATCCGCCCGGCGAGAAGCTCGACATCCCGTACGAACACACGACGCTCCCGGCGTACTTCGTGCGCGCTCCCGGGCACTCCAACGAAGTGCGACCGGTGGTCATCGTCGGCGGCGGATGGGACTCCACCATCGTCGAGAACTATGCCGGTATCGGTGTCGCCGCTCTGCGGCGCGGCTACCACGTCGTCCTCTACGACGGTCCCGGTCAGGGCCGACTCCTCGTCGACGAGGAACATCCGCTGCGCCATGACTGGGAGAAGGTGGTCACGCCCGTCGTCGATGTGGCACGTGCGATCGACGTCGTGGATCCGGATCGAATCGTCTATCACGCGTGGAGTCTCGGCGGGTATTTCGCGCCACGGGTCGCCGCGTACGAACACCGGCTCGCCGCCATCGTCGCGGATCCCGGCCAGCTCGACGTGGGCGTGAAGTTCTTCCAGTTGATGAAGCTGTTCGGTCTCGGTGACGATGCCGTCGCCAAGCTGCCGGCCGTCGATCCTGAAGACGAGAAGAAGGTCATGGCCGCGGTGGAAGGCAACCGCTCGATGCGCTGGAAGATCGTGCAGCGCGGATACTGGACCAATGGCGCGCCTGGTCTGTCCGCGTACCTAGCCGAGATGGCCAAGTGGAAGCTCGAACCCGACGAGGTCGCGGCCATCCAGTGTCCGACACTCGTCACCGCGGCCCAGTCCGACGCGGCATCGTCGAACGCCAAGGACCTCTACGACGCGCTTACCTGCCCAAAGGCGTTCATCGAGTTCTCGGACGCCGACGGGGCAGGGACGCATTGCGAGGGGCTCAACCGCTCGATGGCGAACCGTTTGATCATCGACTGGCTCGACGAGACGCTCCACGTGCACCTTTGAGCACCGGAGCACCTGCATCACGGCAACGGCGACCGTCGAGCGCCTCACGGTGGGTGGCCGCAGGCAGCCGCCCGTTCCGCAGTAGCGCCTCGAGCGGAGGAAGCGTTGGTCGGAGGCGCCTGCTGATGCGACGAGCCATCGGCGTCATCAAGGGCACGCTCGAGGCCGAAGCGACGCGCGTATAGCGACCGAACCCCTGCATTTCGCCAGAAAGGGGCGAATCGCGCCGCCGGGGACGCGCGCAGCGCGGTCGATCGGCCCTATTTGGCCAGGCAATGCCTCCTGGAAACTACCGACCGATACATAGGCGGGTGGTCGCTTCGCGGGTGCCCCAAGTAATCGAAAGGCGAAGACATGAGTATGTCCAAGCTCTGGCAACTTCCGGTTGTCGGGCGGCTCGGAATGCAGCACGGCTTGCTCGCCGGCTGGTTCCTCCTCGTGGGGGTGCTGGCAGTGATGCTGCTGCCGGGCCCGGCAGGAAGCGCCAACGCGCCGGGGTCACTCGTCGAGGCGTAAACCGTCGACTTCGGCGGCCAGTCGCACTGCCGCGTGGTCACCGGGATCGGGGCCAGCTTCGGTGGTTCCGGGAGTGGCGACACGAGGTGCGCCAGCGTCGAGGCCGGCGGTGACGCGCAGGTGAACACCGACGGTTTCGGCGACATCGGGATGCAGTTCCAGGACTCGCCCGTCAACGCGCCGATTACCAACGTTCACATCTCGAACGAGGGCAACAACAACTCGAACAACACGATCGTTGGTGACAACAACGTGATCATCAACGCCAACTTCGGGATCACGATTAACGTCTGATACCCGTCGGGGTACTGGCGCCGGCAGCAATGTCGCCCGCTCCCCGGCGCTGACGGACAGCTGAGCGTCAGTCGAGACTGGCCGGCACCGGTGTCGGTGGACCGGCCGTTTCGAGGCGCGCGCGTTCCGGTCGGAGCTGGCGCACGATCATGACGAGCAGGGCGACGATGATCGTCAGCTCGAAGAGCACGAGGACGACGTTCGACGCGAAGAGCGTCTGGTAGGGAAGCGAATCGGGCACGCCCTGCCGGTATTGGTACACGAGGAGGTACAGCGCCGACTGCGCGAGCACGAGGCGAGTGAGTCCGGCCCGCCATTCGAGTACGAGCACCGGCAGCGCCCACGCGACGTACCACGGCAAGACGTACGTCGCCGCCAGCAGGTAGGCCACGAGCGCGCTCCCGACCACGAGCGTGGGCGTGCGGTCGCGCAACCTGCTCGCGATCAGGATGCCGGCGAGCACGAGGACGGCGACCATGGACAGCACGGCCGCGGGCCGCAGGAAGTCCGAGCCGAGTTGCACGCGGTCGAGCCCGAACAGCTTCGTTCGTCCGTCCGAGCCGCTGAGCAACCAGATCGAGTTGCGGCTCATCTGCAGGCGCGCTTCCTGCAACGGTTTGAAGGCGTCGAGCCCCCCGCTCACCGCGTACCCGACGCCGACGACGCCACCCGCCACGGCGGCCGAGATCGTCGCCGGTCGGGGGCCCCGCTTGCGCCATATCCAGACGACCAGCGCGACGAGCCCGAGGAGCGCGACCAACTTGATCAGCGCGCCGAGCGCGATGGCAACCGCGGCGAGTGCGAACCGTTCCCGCGTGGCGAGGATCACGCCGACGAGCAGCGCGAGCCCGACGAGCGCGTCGTTGTGGCCGCCGTTGACAATGTCGTAGATGACGAGCGGATTCAGGCCGATGAGCGCGACGGCGGCCGGAGCGCGCGTGCGCCGCGCGATCAACAACGCCGCGACGAACACCGACAGAGCCGCCAGCGCCTGGAACCACACTCGGGTCGATTGCAGGTGCGTTCCCGTCACCGACACGATCCCGGCCGCGATGCCGTTCCACAGGGGTCCGTACACAGACGCGGTGTTCTGCCACACCGGCTTCACCCGCCGGATCGCGCGGTCGTTCGGGTACTCGACCGGCACGTGGCGGTACGGGCTGGCGCCGTAGTGCGACACCATGCGTCCGTACGCGGCGTACGACCAGACGTCGGTCGAGTTCCGCGGCCAGCGCGCGACTGCGACGACGAGCAGCGCCAGGGTGACGACGAGCACCGTGCGCATGCGGAGCGCCCGGCGCCACCGGCCGACGCCGAGCGCGAGCCCGAGGGCGGCGAACGCGAGCGCCAGCAGACCGGCCCGGCTCAGGCTCGAGAACGGTCGCACCAGCGCGGTCGCGGTGGCGGACGCCGACACGAGCACCAGCGTGAGGACGATGATGCGGTCGGCGAGGGTGGGCGCGCCCGCGCCCGCGGAGTCGGGCGGCACGGCCGGAAGTCTGCCCGCGCCGCCGTGAGATTCGCATGAAAGTGGGGCAAATACCTAGGGAACGATTCGGGCGGCGGCCTCGTCGACGCCGGTGACGACGTCGAAGCCGTCTCGCTTGCCGAGCCAGTCCCGGTTGCCTCGGTGCACGGGGTCGTCCTCGTCGTAGCCGTTCAGCACCACGACCACGGGCGGGCCCGCCAGAGCGTCGACTGACATGCGCACGCCGTTGATGGCGCCGAGCCCGGCCTCGGCCACGAGGAGCATGAGGTCGGGCGCGATCGCCGACGCCAGCGTCACGTTGTCGCCGTCGGCCGCGATCGGCGACCGCGGCCCGCCCGCGCCCTCGACCAGCCCGATGTCGACGCCTTCGGGCCAGGAGAGCTCGTCGAGGAGATCGGCCACGGTGAACGGCGGCGCACCGAGCGCCGCTGCCGCCATCGGCGGCGCCAGCGCGCGGGAATACCAGCGGTGCGACGGACAAACGTCGTGCGGTGACTCGCCGGTCGCGGCCGCGAGGACGTCGGCGTCGGTTGACCCGTCGCCGGCGTCGAACGACTGCGCGGGCTTGCGGGCGGCGACGCGCCTGCCGGTGGAACGAAGCTGCGCGAGCACGGCGGCGGCGATCCACGTCTTGCCGACGGCGGTGCCGGTGCCGGCGACGAAGACGACGCGCGCCGGGCGCGGCGTCACAGACCGGCGAGCGCCGCTGCCAGCGCGTCGATCTGTGACGGCGCGTGCCCGGCCGAGAGCGCGACCCGCAGACGGGACGTGCCCGGGGCCACGGTGGGGGGCCGGATCGCGGGGACCAGCATTCCCTGGTCGAGCAGTGCCGCCGCTGCGTCCAGGGTCCTCGTCTCGTCGCCGAAGACGACGGGGAGGATGGGCGACGGGTGGCCCGGACGGAGTTGCTCGACGTTGGCGCGGAGGCGGGCCACGAGCTCGCCGCCTTCGGCCGAGCGGATCACACCGACGGCGGCGAGCGCGGCCGCAGTGTCCGCGGGCGAGAGCGCGGTTGTGAAGATGTAGGAGCGCGCCCGGTTGACGATCAACTCCGTGAAGTGGGCCGGCCCGGCGACGAAGCCGCCGAGCGCGCCGACGGTCTTCGAGAGCGTGCCGATGCGCACGGCCTCGAGCCCGGTGAGATCGGGACGCGGGCCGAGCACGGCGTGTGCCTCGTCGAGCACGAGCAACGCCCCGTGGCGGGCGCACAGTTCGGCGAGCGCGTCGACGTCGGCGAGGTCGCCGTCCATCGAGAACACCGTGTCGGTGACGACCACCGCTCGCTCGGTGGGGATGGTGGCGAGCAGGTGCTCGAGGTGCTCGAGGTCACGGTGCCGGAACACCTCGACGCGGGCGCGGCTGAGGCGGCAGCCGTCGATGATCGACGCGTGGTTGAGCTCGTCCGAGCACACGAGCACGCCGGGGCCGCCGAAGGTCGTGAGCACGCCGAGGTTCGTGGCGAAGCCGGTGGGGAAGAGGACGGCGCGCTCGGCGCGCTTCCATTCCGCCAGCGCGGCCTCGAGGTCGGCGTGCACGGGGCGCGAGCCAACGATCAGGCGGGCCGAGCCGGACCCCGCGCCCCAGCGGTCGAGCGCGGCGTGCGCAGCCCCCACGACCTGCGGATGTTGGGTGAGCCCGAGGTAGTCGTTCGACGCGAACGACACGACGGGCCGGCCGTCGGGGGCGAGCTTTCCCTCGGGTCCGGCGGCGTCGAGGTCGCGCGGCTGGCGCCATCGGCCGGCTGCCCGGATGGCGCCGGCTTCGGCGTCGGCCCACTCTCGCCAGCTCACGCCGCCGCCACCTCGTCGAGCGCGTCCGCCAGTGCGTCGACGATCCGGCCCAGCTCGGCCGCCGTGATCGTGAGCGGCGGCATCACGACGACGACGTCGCCGAGCGGGCGCAGCAGGACGCCCCGCTCGACCGCAGCCGCGCAGACCCGTCGCCCCCAACGCAACCCGTCACGCGGTGGCGCCAGCTCGATGCCACCCATGAGCCCTTGGAGCCGCACCTCGCGCACCGCCGGATGCGGTGCAACGCGATCGTCGAGCAGTGCGCGCAGCTCGGCGGACCGGGCACGCACGTTGACCAGCACGTCCAGTTCTTCGAGGAGCTCGAGGTGGCGGCGTGCGACTGCGCACGCGAGCGCGTTCCCGCCGTACGAGTGGCCGTGGTACAGGGTCTGCGCCGACAGGTCGGGTCCGAGGAACGCGTCGAAGACGCGCTGGCTCGCGACCGTGGCCGACTGCGGCAGGTAGCCGCCGGTCAGGCCCTTGCCGAGGCACAGCAGGTCGGGGCGGAGTCCGCACTGCTCGGACGCGAACAGCGTGCCCGTGCGCCCGAAGCCGGTCGCCACCTCGTCGCACACGAGGAGCACACCGTGCTCGCGGCACGCCACACCCAGCGCTGCGAACGCAGCCGCCGGCGCGATGTGCATCCCGGCCGCGCCTTGGACGAGAGGCTCGACGACGACGGCGGCGAGCTCGTGGGCGTGCTCGTTGATCAGGCGCGCCGCCACCTCGAAGCAGCGCGGGTCGTCGAATCCGGGCGCGCGCAGGACCGGGAAGCGCAACGGGTCGAAGACGTCAGTGCCGAAACCACCACCGCCCAGCGAGAGACCGCCCACCGTGTCGCCGTGGTACGCGCCGCCGAAGGCGAGGTAGGTCGTGCGTCCCTCGACGCCGCGGTTCATCCAGTACTGGAAGGCGATCTTCAGCGCCTGCTCGACCGCGGCCGCGCCGTCCGACGCGAACAGGAAGTGCGGGCCATCGACGGGCACGACGCGCGCCAGCGCTTCCGCCAGCTCGATCGCGGCGCGGTTGCCGTTGCCGAGCATCGTCGAGTGGGCCACGAGGTCGACCTGATCGCGCACGGCCTGGTCGAGCTCGGGGACCCGGTGGCCGAGCGTCGTGACCCAGAGCGACGAGATCGCGTCGAGGTAGCGGCGACCGTCGACGTCGATGAGCTCGTGGCCGTCGGCCGACTCGACGATGACCGGCGCGTTCTCCGCGTAGCACGCCATCTGCGTGAAGCCGTGCCAGACGACGGCTGCATCGCGCTTCGCCCACTCCTCCGCCGAGGTCACGGACGGCGATGTTAGGTGGGGCCCGCGTGGCCCAGTCGGGCCGCGCTCAGAATCGCTAGAGGCGACGACCCCAGCGGCCGGTGACCCGGCCTCGCCCGAAACGCGACCCCCAGCCGCGACGCCCGAACCGCCCGCGCCGCGGCAAGCCGAGGAGCAGGACAGCGAGCACGACCACGACCAACGCGACGATCAGCACAGTCGTCATCTGAGTCTGGTACCCGACGCCCCGCGACGGGAAACCGCCGACGGCTCGCCGCCGTACGTGCTCGGGGAGTGGCGGATCAATCAGCGACGTCCTCGGCGCCCATGTCGCGGAGGGCGGCGCGGATCTGCTCGGCTGCGGCTTCGAGGGAGCCTTCGGGTGGGTTGTGGTCGGCGTGCGCGAACGACAGCTCGCCGGCCGAGTTGATCGGCACGACGTGGATGTGGGTGTGCGGCACCTCGTCGCCGACGATCATCACGCCGATACGACGCGGATTGAACGCCTGTTCCTGCGCCTTGCCGATGGTCTGCGCCACTGTGAACAGGTGCCGCGCCACGACCGGTTCGAGATCGATCCAGTGGTCGACTTCGCGACGCGGCACCACGAGCGTGTGGCCGGGCTTCATCGGCGCAATCGACAGGATCCCGACGCATTGCGCGTCCCGCCAGACGAACACGCCCGGGATCTCGCCATCGATGATCTTCGTGAAGATCGAAGGCACGCGCGCGCAGATTACCCAGCAGCCGCGGCGCGTACCGCAGGCGCGACGTCGGTCATGAAGCGCTCGAGCGTCTCTGCCATCCCGAAGTCGTGGAACTGGAGTACGAACCCGCGGGCCCCGAGTGCGACATCACCGATCAGCGCGCCGGCCACCTCCGCGGTCGTACCGTTCACGACGCCACCCCAGCTGCCGAAGCGCCGATGTGCAAGGGCGACGACCTCCTCGCGGTCGGCGCCGCCGGCGGCCAGGCCGACCGGGTGCTGCACGGAGACACGCGCGCTCCCGGCCAGCGGGCGCAGCTCCCCGAGCCGGTCGGTGGCGTAGGACGGGCAGTTCCACCAGTCGGCGAACTCCCGCACGAGCGGCATCGTGAGCTTCGGTCCCGCGCCGCCGATGTGCACGGGGATGCGCGGCTGCACCGGTATGGGACGGCCGAGCGCGCCGGTGAGCTGGTAGTGCGTGCCCGCGTAGTCGAACGGCTCGCCGGTGAACATGCGCGGGAGGATCTCGAGCGTCTCACGGAGACGCGCTGCGCGCTCCGGGGCCGGTCCGGCGTCAATGCCGAACGTGCGTAGCTCGGCGTCGACGGATCCCCAGCCGAGCCCGAGCTCGAGGCGCCCGTCGCTGACGACGTCGAGCGTGGCCGCCATCTTCGCCAGCACAGCAGGGTGGCGGAACGGATCGGCCGTCACCAGGTGACCCAGCCGGATGCGGCTCGTGCGGGTGGCGAGCCCGGCGGCGACGGTCCAGCCCTCGAGCGTGTCCCACTCGGGCGCGGCCGGCGCGGCGAGGTGGTCCATGAACCACACCGAATCGAACCCGGCTGCTTCGGCCGCGAGCGTGCGCTCGAGGATCGTGTCGAACGACATGCGCAGCTGCGGTAGGAACAGCCCGAACCAGACGCTGACGTCGCTGTCAGTCGACACGACGGGACGTTAGCGTGACCGCATGGAGCTGGACGGAGCCGTCGCCCTCGTCACCGGCGGGGCGAGCGGCATCGGCGCGGCGACGACCGCGCAGCTGCGCGACGCCGGCGCGCGCGTCGCGGTCGTCGATGTGCAGGCGCAAGACGGGCAGGGCGACCTCGCCGTGAAATGCGACGTAGGAGACGAGAGCGAAGTCGTCGCCGCCGTGCAGCGAGTCGTAGACGAGCTCGGTCCACCGGGCATCGCCGTGCTCGCGGCGGGCGTCGGTGGCATGAGCCCGATTTTGCAGATGAGCGCGGACGAATGGGACCGCGTGCAGCGGGTGAACATCCGCGGTGTGTTCCTGTGCCTGCGCGAAGCGGCGCGGGCCATGGTCGCGGCGGGCCACCCCGGCGCGATCGTCGCCACCGGTTCGGTCTCGGGGATCGTCAGCGATCGCGGCATCGTCAACTACTCCGCGTCCAAGGCGGCCGTGCACCACCTCGTGCGCGTGGCCGCGGCGGAGTTGGGGCATCACGGCATCCGCGTCAACGCGATCGCGCCCGGGTGCACCGACACGCCGATGTTCGCGGCCACCGACCAGCTCCCCGGCTACCGCGAGCTCGTCTCGGAGCGGGCGGCGCTCGGGCGCTTGGGTACCGCGGACGACATCGCCAGCGCGATCGTGGCGCTGGTCGAGCTGGATTGGGTCACCGGCCACGTGCTCGTCGCCGACGGGGGCATCACCTTGCGGAGCCCGCTCGATCCCACCGACATGCTCGAAGGCGCATGACGTGGCGCACGTCCATCACAGCGCCGTGTACGCGCGCGACGTCGATGCCAGCCTGCGGTTCTACCGGGACGGGCTCGGCCTCGACGTCCTGATGGACCACGAGTTCGACGGCGAATGGCGCACGCTGTTCGATGCCCCCGCCGACCGGCTCCGCTCGATCTTCCTCGGCGATCCCGGCTCGCCGGACGCCGGCATCGTCGAGCTGGTCGCGTTCGACGGCGCCGCGGGTGACCCGACATCGCCGGCCCCGCCTCGTCCCGGCTTCTTCCTGCTCTCCTTCTTCGTCGACGTCGACGCCACGTTGGCGCGCCTCGCCGCCGCCGGGTTCGACGCGCCCGCGCGCCGCATCCAGGTGCCCGGACCGGGCGGCGACGTCGAGATGGCAACCGTGCGCGACCCTGACGGCGTGCTCGTCGAGCTCATCGACATCGACGGCTGACGCCGCCGGTCACGCGATCGTCGCGCCTCCGTCGACGGCAATCGTCTGGCCGGTGAGGTCGGACGCGGCGTCCGAGAGCAAAAACGCGGCCACCGAAGCGATCTCCTCGGGTTGTGCTACCCGCTGCAAAGGGACGTTGCGGCGGATTTGTTCCTGCGCTTCGGGCCTGCTCCAGGTGCCCGCGGTCATCGGCGTGTCGACGCCGCCGGGGCAGATGCAGTTCACGCGTACGCCTTGCCGTCCGTACTGCACCGCGGCGAGCCGGGTGAGGGCGGCCACGCCGCCCTTGCTCGCGGTGTAGCCGGAGCCGAACCCGTGACCCTTCAGCGCCGCGGTCGACGCGATGGTGACGACCGCTCCCCGGCGCGCCACGAGATGCGGCACGGCGTGCTTCATGGCGAGGAACGTGCCGGCCAGGTTCACGCGCAGCACGAACAGGAAGTCGGCGAGCTCGACCTCGCCCAGCGGTTTGAGGTCCCCGCCGTGGAAGACCCCGGCGCTCGTGACGACGCCGTCGAGTCCGCCGAAGGCGTCGACCGCGCTCGCCACCGCCGCCGCGACCTCGTTCTCGTCGCCGACATCCGCCGGCGCCGCGATCGCCTTGCCGCCGGTGGCGGTGATCTCTCGCGCCACGCCGTCGGCGGCGTCTGCGGCGCGGTCGACCACCGCGACCGCTGTCCCCTTGCCGCCGAGCAGGATCGCGGTGGCGCGTCCCATGCCGCTGGCGCCGCCGGTGACGAGCACGCATCGCGTCATTGGACGCGGACGCTATCCGGATACGGTGCCGGGCATGAGCGAGCCGCCGCTGGTGGGCGTCATCCGCGTCTACGAGCTGGCGTGCAACTCGATGGGCTCGCCCTTCTACGGCGACCTGCTCGGGCGGATGGCAGATGACGTCGTCGCCGGTGGCCCCGTCGGGCGGTTTCTCGTCGACCGGTACGACTCGACGTACGAGGAGGCGGTCCCGCTCCGCTTCCTCGGTGGGATCCACCGCCTCGTGCTCGCCGGGCAGGCGCCCGAGCTCGCGGCGCGCTTCCCGTCAGTCGGCGGTGACGGCGATGGGAAGGCCGCGTGGGCGGAGTTGCTCGACGCGCTCGACGCGCACGCCGGCGCGATTCGCGATGCGCTCACGAGGCCGCCGCAGACGAACGAGGTGGGCCGGTCGGCCGCCCTTGTCGGTGGGTTCCTGGTCGTCGCCCGTGACACGCGTCTCCCGCTCCGGGTGCTCGAGGTCGGCAGCAGCGCCGGGCTCAACCTCCGGTTCGACCGCTACTGGTACGAGTCGGACGGGCTCGAGTACGGCGACCCGGCCTCACCGGTGCGCTTCACCGGGCTGTGGGAGGACGGTCGCCCGCCGTTCGACGCGCCGATCACGATCGCCGAGCGGCGCGGTTGCGATCGCGACCCGATCGACGCCGGCGCCGACGACGGCCGCCTCACGCTTCTCTCCTACGTGTGGCCCGGCCAGAGCGAGCGGTTCTCGATGCTGCGCGCCGCACTGGATGTCGCCCGTGACGTCCCCGTCGCGATCGACCGCGCGGACATCCCGGACTGGCTCGGGCGCCGGCTCGCCGAGCCCACACCGGGGCGCGCCTCCGTCGTCTTCCACTCGATCGTGTGGCAGTACCTGACCGACGACGAGCGGGCGTCAGCCGAGGCCGCGCTGGCCATGGCGGGCGGCCGGGCCACGAACGACGCGCCGCTGGCGTGGCTGCGGCTCGAGCCCTCGGCCGACCTCACGCACACCGAGCTGCGCGTCACGACGTGGCCCGGCGGTGACGAACATCTCCTCGCCCGCTGCCATTACCACCTCGGGCCCGTGCACTGGGTGGCCTGAACCCTGCGGCGTCAGAGCCAGCCGCTGCGGCGGAAGGCCCGATAGAGGAAGGCGCACACCAGCGCAGTGGCGGCGAGGACGACCGGGAACCCGAGCTCCCAGCCGAGGGCCGGCATGTGCTCGAAGTTCATCCCGTAGATGCCCCCGACGACCGTGGGCACGAGCCCGATCGCGACCCACGCCGAGATCTTCCGCATGTCCTCGTTCTGGCGCACGCTCACCCGGGTGAGGTTGGCCTCGAGGACGCTCGTGAGCAGGTCGCGGAACGTCTGGACCTGCTCGACGACGCGCAGCAGATGGTCGCTGACGTCCCGGAAGTACTCGGTGAGCTCGTCGGGAACGAAGGCGTAGTGCTTGTTGATGAGGTGCTCGACCGGCTCGACGAGCGGCACCGTCGCCTGGTGGAGCTCCAGGACCTCGCGCTTGAGCAGGTAGATGCGCTTCACCGGGTTGACGTCCGCCTCGGAGAACACCTCGAACTCCACCTCGCGGATGTCGTTCTCGATGCCCGTAATCACCGGCGCGTAGTCGTCGACCACCTTGTCGAGAATGGCGTACGCGATCGCGCCCGGCCCGCACGCGAGCAGGTCGGGGCGGTGCTCGATGCGGCGGCGCACGTCGCGGAGCGGGCTGGCCTCGCCGTGGCGGACCACCACGATGAAGCCGTCGCCGACGAACATGTTGATCTCACCCAGCTCCACTTGCTCCGTCTCGTCGACGTAGCGAGCGGTCTTGAGCACGACGAACACCGACTCGTCGTAGATCTCGAGCTTTGGCCGCTGGTGGGCGTGGAGGGCGTCCTCGACCGCAAGCTCGTGGAGCTCGAACTCGCGCCGCACGGCATCGAGCTCCGCGTCGGTGGGCTCGTAGAGGCCGAGCCACACGAAGGCGTTCGCGCGCTTGCAGGCGGCGGGAACGTCGCTGAGATCGAGCTCTCCGGGCTGGCGGTGCCCGTCCTCGTACAGCGCGAGGTCGACGATCACAACGAGATTGTCGCGCCTGCGACGCGTTCAGATGGTCAATCGGCTCGGCTCACACCGCTGCGCCCGGGCTCCGGAGCAGGACGATGCCGACGGCGATCATCCACAGCACGAACAGGGCGAGCGGGATGAAGAACAACCCTCCGAGGAGCACGATGACGCCCGCCACATAGCCGGTGACGACGAGCCAGCGCGGCAGGAACCCAGCCCGTCCGCCGACGACAGACGTGGTGATGATGAGCAAGCCGGCGGTCGCTGAACCGAACAGGAGCAAGGCACCGAAGCCGAGGCTGTCGAACGTGCGCAGCACGTCGGCGTCTCGCGGCACCGGGGCGTCGCTGAACTCGACGCTGGCGGCAACCGATCCCGCGCCGAGCCCTGCGGCCGCCAGCATTGCAACGAACATCAAACCGCTCGCGAACGCGACGGTCGAGATCCATTCGGCTCCCGGTGACGCGCTCCGGAGCCGCTCGCGCAGGACGCCGAGGAAGACGAGAAATGCAAGGACGGCGAGCGCCCAGACGATCACGCCGATGATGATCATCCTCCGGTTGTCGCTGTCGGCGAAGTGCCTCACCCACTCCGCGTTCGACTCGTCCCCCTCCGGCGTATCGGCGACGAACAGGAAGCCGACGACGAACAACACCGCGAACAC
>JBKPDG010000198.1:0-14442 GCA_046727755.1 Actinomycetota bacterium | reverse complement strand
GCGATCGCCAGGGTGCCGGAGGACGCCACCGCGTTCGTGCAACGGGACGCGGACTGGAACCTGCACTACCTCTCCATGTGGGAGGACCCGGCCGAGACCGAACGGAACATCGCCTGGACTCGCGAGTTCTCTGACGTGATGAAGCCGTGGGCCAGCGGTCGCCAATACCTGAACATGCTGGGCGACGAGGGCGTGGACCGGGTGGCGGCCGCCTATGGCCCCGAGAAGTTTGCCAAGCTCCAGGCCCTCAAGAGCAAGTGGGACCCGACGAACCTGCTCCGCCACAATCAGAACATCCCGCCCGCGAACTAGGGCTCATCGCTCCTCGGTCACCCGGACGGCCATGTCGACGGGGCCGTGGGAGGCGACCCAGCGGCCGGAGGACGCCGTCCACAGCTGACCCGCGAAGCGCACTTCGCTGATCCCGTACTCGGGCGCGTGCCCGACGAGCCACGCCGCCACCGTCCAGCCGCGGGCCTCCGGCAGGGGCACGTCGAGCGTGAGCGGTCCGAGCTCGCGTGTCAGGGCCTGGCGCAGCGGCCTGCCTGACGACTGGGTCGCGCCGATGTCGACGCGACAGCTCAGCCCGGCGGGGATCTCGCCCGTGGCCGCCTGCGCGATGGCCCGGGCCTGGTGCTCCCACTGGGCGTAGGCGTCGGGCGCCCCGCTGCGCTGTACCCGTTGCGCGGCCGTGGTGACGGGCAGGGACCCCCAGCCCAAGACGCGTGCGAGTCGTTGGTAGAACGCCCCGCCGCGTAGTGGGGGGTCAAGACGTCGCTCTCCGAGCCCCAGCCCTGCGACGGGCGCTGCTGGAACAGCCGCAGTGAGTCCCGGTCGCCGTACTCGAGGTTGAACAGCTTCGACTCCTGGAGCGCGGCCGCGAGGGCGACGGACACCGCGTGGTCGGGCATGCCCATGCGCTTGCCGACGGCCGCGATCGTCGTCGCGTGGGCGGTCTGCTCGGGGCCGAGCGTGTACGTCCGGCCGTCCAACGAGACGTGGCACCCGGGCAACACTTCGGGGTCGTCCCGGCCCCGCGTGGCCGCGAAGACGATGTACCCGAGGCTTGCCGCCACCACGGCGACGACGACCGC
Source organism: Actinomycetota bacterium (assembly GCA_046727755.1). Classification (GTDB taxonomy): domain Bacteria; phylum Actinomycetota; class Acidimicrobiia; order IMCC26256; family JACDBD01; genus JALZAA01. The sequence goes on along the minus strand of JBKPDG010000198.1, from coordinate 13,348 downwards.
CAATCCCCAGCCACGCCGCACCATGACGATCCGAAGTTATCCGCCGGCGCCATCCTCGGCGCGTCAAGGACGCGGCGGCGACTAGAAACGGTCTCTATGCCCTTCGTCCTCATCGAGAAGCCCCGTCCACACGTCACGCTCGTCACGTTGAACCGACCCGAGCGCATGAACTCCATGGCCTTCGACGTGATGATCCCGTTGCGCGACGCGCTCGAGGAGGTGAGCACCGACAACGACACGCGCGTGGTCGTCCTCACCGGCGCCGGTCACGGGTTCTGCTCGGGTGCCGACCTGGAGGACTCCGGCACGATTCCCAACATCGCCGGGCTGACGCGATCATCGATTGCTCAGCGTTCGATGGAGCTCCTCCACGACGTCATCGTGGCGCTCCGGAGAATGCATCAACCGGTCGTGGCTGCCGTCAACGGCGCTGCCATCGGCGGAGGGTTCTGCCTCGCGGTCGCCGCCGACATCCGGCTCGCTTCCGAGACCGCGTATTTCCGCGCTGCCGGCATCAACAACGGGCTGACGTCGACCGAGCTCGGGATCAGTTACCTGCTCCCGCGCGCCATCGGGTCCTCACGCGCGTTCGAGATCATGCTGTCAGGCCGCGATGTCGACGCCGCCGAAGCGGAGCGCATCGGGCTGGTCTCACGCACCGTGCCCGGTGATCAGCTCCTCGACGATTGCTACGAGGTGGCGGAGCGCATCATCGGGTTCAGTCGCGTCGGCGTCGAGAGCACGAAGCGCATGCTGTGGTCGAGCCTCGACGCCGCCAGCCTGCACGCGCAGATGGACGCCGAAGCGCACGCCCAGCTGTACGTGCGCCTCACGACCGAGAACTTCGAGGAAGCCGTCCGGGCACGGCGCGAGCAGCGCGCCCCCGTGTTCCGAGACTGAGCGCCACCGCGCGAATTCACAACCGGTCTTCAGGCTGGCCTCAGATTCGATTCGTACGCTCCCTCGGTGAGGTCGCCTCGGCGAGTCAGTCGACGGGCGTTGCTCAAGGCCGGTGGCGCGAGCGCCGCCCTCGGCGCCATCGGCGCGCCGTGGGGACGCCTCGACGAGGATCCGCCGGACGACCGCCGGTCGCGATCGGGCGACGAAGCCGGTGAGGACGAGTCGTCCGAAGACCCCAAGATCAACCTGGCCAACATCCAGGGCAACGTGCTGGCCGGGTTCAACAAGGACCACCAGCGCCTGCTGTTCTTCCGGGTCGACGAAAGTGATCGCGGCCGGGCCTGGCTCGCCACGATCGTCGACGAGACCGCCACGTCCGAGGAGGTCCTCGCGTTCAACGAGCTGTTCCGCCGGGCCCGGTCGCGCCGCGGTGGCGAAGGCTCCACGCCCCAGGCGACGTGGCTCAACGTGGCGGTCACGTACCCCGGGCTCGTCGCACTCGGTGTCGAAGCCGCGGAGCTGGTGATGTTCCCGGAGGCGTTCCGCGAGGGAATGCCCAGACGCGCGGAGTTGCTCGGCGACGTTGACGAGAGCGCGCCGGCGCGCTGGGTCGGCCCGTTCGCATCGTCGGACGTGCATGGCTTGCTCCTCCTGGCCGCCGACGATCCGGCGGCTCTGGATCGTGTCGCGCGGGTGCACACGCAGCGGATGGCAGCGCACGGCGTACAGGTCGTCTTCGACGACTCCGGCCGAGTGCGCGAGGACGAACCCGGTCATGAGCACTTCGGGTTCCGAGACGCGGTCTCGCAGCCCGGGATCCGGGGGTTGACGCGTCGCCAGAACCCCGACAACCGAGAGCAGGGCGCGCCCGGTCAAGAACTGTTGTGGCCCGGCGAGTTCGTCCTCGGCTACCCGACCCAGATCCGCACACCCGATTCGAACGCGGACGAGGAGGGCGAGAACCAGCAACCGGGCCCGATCTCGACGTCCGGGCCGGCGTGGACTGCCGACGGCTCCTATCTCGTGTTTCGCCGCCTTCGCCAGGACGTCGCCGGCTTCCACCGGTTCCTCGCTGATGCCGCGGTCCGACAAGGCGTGAGCAAGGAACGGCTCGGCGCGAAGCTCGTCGGCCGCTACCCGAGTGGCGCGCCGCTCGAGCGAACTGAGGACACGCCGAAGGGCGTGGACACCACGAAAGCCGACCCCTCGCGCCGGGATCCGACCGTCCTCGATCCGCGCAAGATCAACAACTTCGAGTTCGCCGAGGACGACGCCAACGGCAAGGTCGTCCCGCGCGCCGCACACATCCGCAAGGCATACCCGCGCGACGAGAAGACGCCCACCGGCGGCGAGGCCGACACGCAGACGCACCGCATCCTCCGACGCGGCATACCGTACGGCCAGTCGTTCCGCGAGGACGCGCCGCCCGGCTCACCGGCAGGTGCCGACGCCGACCGTGGCCTGTTGTTCCTCGGCTACCAGTCCTCGCTCGAGCGCCAGTTCGAGTTCGTGACGTCGCAGTGGTTCAACAAGGCGGACCACCCCGAGCGAGGGGACGGCCACGACCCGATCATCTCGCAGGCGACTCGCACGAAGAGCTTCACGCTCCCCGGCGGACGCCCTGATCATCTGACGATGCAGCCGTTCATCTTCACGACCGGCGGCGCGTACCTATTCCAGCCGTCCATCGCCGCGCTCCGCCGGATAGCGCGTACGTCCGGCGCGCCCGACCGTCTACCACCGCCACGCCCGCCGCGACGCGAACGCCAGCCCGGCGCGGTGTAGGGCTACTTCTCGCCCAGGGCTCGGGCCAGCTCGTCACGGCCCATCTTCGACCGACCTTCGAGGCCCCGCCGGCGGGCGATCTTGATGAGCTCGGCTCGCGTCTTCGGCGTCGAGCCGCCAGTCCGCTTCCGCTTGCGCACCGCCGCCGCCTGCTTGCCGAGCGCCGTGCGCGTCTTCTTCGGCATGTGGGCGATCGTCTTCTTGCGCTTGGAGGCGCTGATCGCCTTGCGGACGTTGCGCTTCGCGGCCTTCCGCTGCTTGGTGGTCACCACGGCACACCTCCTTCGTGCGCTTCGTGGTACCTACCCCGACAGAGAGGGGAGGATGCGGCGGGCCGTTACGCCTCGGCGGCTCAGACGCGTTGCACGACTGCGTTCACGATGTCCGGGCCCTGCGGGATGCGGGCGTCGACGTTCGTGAAGACGAAGAGCATGGCAGCGCGCCCAGCCCGCACCACGACGTAATCGATGTACAAGGTGGCTGCCCCGCCCTCTTGGGTGTATGTGGCGGCGATCTCATAGCCCAGGGCTTCATCGCCGACGCCTTGGAGATCCGTGATCGGCGACACCGTGGGCGGGCCGGTGGCAGGCTGGTTTCGCACTACCCGCGTTCCGAGCTCCTCGAAGCACGCGGTAGCCCCCGCAAACGCTCCGACGAACCTGCCGGCAGCTTTGGCGCTCTCGAATGCGAAGACCGCGTTTGCGGCTTCCCTCCCGTTCTCCGGCACTGGATCCGAGAACTCACGGGAGACGGCTCGAGGCTCGTCCTTCCTCGCTGCCGTGACGGCGCTATTGATCTTCCTGCAGTCCCGGATGCCCTTGAGTGCTTCACCGCCGGTGCTGCCCTTCGTCGACGTCCACTCGGCGGGGACGTCCGCCTTGGTGATGACGCCCGCTTTGAGGATCGCCTTGTCGCCCTTGGACTCACCGGCCGCCATCGCCGGTGCCGCCAGCGCCAGCGACGCCACCACGGGGACGCCGAGGGTCAACATGCGCGTGCGATGGGAGGGCATCGGGGCACGTTACCGCCCCACCCCCGCGCCGAACGGTCGGCGCCCGAGGGGGCGGGTCGTGGCCCACACGGGCCGCGATCGAGGCGCCGAGTGGGGCGGACGTGCGGTCGCCGCCGCGCTGCGTGGCCCCGAGTGGCGTGACTCACGCATTCCACAGGACGTTGTGGACGGCCTGACCAGCGCAAACGTTCACTGTCCGTTCACGCCCCGCGCGTTGATCGGTGCGAGCGGACACGATTCGCTACACGCAACCGATTTGGGCCCATCCCAGGAGAGCACTTGGCCGAATCGGACCCCAGGAAGCGGGAGTCGCCCTACACGTCTTCCCCCGGGGCGGCTCCCGCTTCCACTCAGGTCGCCCGGCACGGTGGCGCCGGATGCGGGCTGGCAGAATCCGGGCGGTGGACGCCGCGCAGAACCGCGCCGTCAGAACCGAGTTCCGCCGGCAGTCGCCGACGTTCGAGGGCGAGGACTCGTTCTTCGCCGACGCCCGCCTCGCGGGTTGGGTCACGCGGCATCTGGAGCCGCTCGAGCCGTCGATGCTCGTGCTCGAGGTCGCCTGCGGCGCCGCGCACCAGGGAGAGGCCATCGCAGCGCGCGCCGGCCGCGTCGTCGGCGCCGATCTCACGCCCGAGATGCTCGACGTCGCGCGCCGCCGGCTCGGAGAGCGCTCGATCGACCGGGTCGCGCTGACGCGCGCCGACGCCGCCCGGCTGCCGTTCCCCGACGGTTCGTTCGACCTCGCCTGCTGCCGCTTCGCCGTGCACCACTTCGCCGAGCCATCCGCGCAGCTCGACGAGATGGTGCGCGTCTCCCGGCCGGGTGGGCGGGTGGCCGTCGTCGACCTGATCTCCGCCGACCCGCGGCTGGCCGACGCGTACAACGCCGTCGAGCGCCGCCGCGACCCGTCACACACACGCGCACTCACCTCCGACGAGCTCGAGCGTGCCGTCGAGGGCGCGGGAACCACCCTCGAGCACACGACCCGGGTCGACGTCCGGGCGCCTGTCGAGCGGTGGCTCACCCAGGCGTCGACGCCGCCCGCCATTGCCGACTCGATCCGCGCCGAGCTGCGGGCCGAGGTCGCCGGCGGGCCGCCGACGGGCATGCGCCCCGTCGACGACGGCGGCCTCCACTACACCCAGACGTGGGAGATCGCCGTCGGCCGGGTCGGCGACGGCGCGTGACGCGCGTTGTGGTCAGCAGCCGGCGCTGCGAAGGGTGGCGTACGGGTTGGCGCGTTGGCCGTTGACGCCCCCGAGCCGGATCTCGAAGTGCAGGTGCGGACCGGTGGCGTTGCCGGTCTGGCCGACCCGGCCGATCGGCTCACCCTTCCCGACGCCCCGGTCGCCGCCGCCGATGATCTCCGACATGTGCGCGTAGTAGTAGACGTTGCCGTCGACGGCGGAGAGGTACGCGACGAGCCCGCCCGCGCTCTCCAGCGTGTAGTGCACGCTCCCGGACTTGACCGCCCGGACCGGCGTCCCGGTTGGCGCGCGCATGTCGATGCCGTTGTGGAAGCCGCTGCCGCGCGGTCCGAAGTCGTTCGTGTAGCTCGAGCCGTCCACGGGGCACCGGAAGTCCGGGATGACCGGACCGCCGGGCGAGCACGTCGCGGCGATCAATGCCAGCGCCGCCACGGGCAGCAGCCAACGCCAATGCCACGCGCGTAAGGAAAGCCTTGTGCGGGGAATGGGAGCAGGGTAGGCGCGTACGATGCGCGAAATGCGGACCATCGCGTTGGTCGATCACACCAGGGAGCATCGCCCGCCCGCCGGCGTGCTGGAGGCGATCGCCGAGGCGCTCACGATCCAGGTGCAACGCGACTTCGCTCCCGCGTGGGGAGTCGAGGCGGCGCTGTTCACGCTGGGAGGGCGCGGCGACAAGATCCACTTCTTCGACAGCGCGCGCGAAGCGGACGAGTTCGGATGGCACGTCACGGACGATCGCGGGTTGCCGTACGCGCACGTGTTCGCAGCGGCGTCGATCAATCACGGCAACGACTGGACCAAGGGCACGGAAGCGGTGTCGGTGACCGCCTCGCACGAAGCCCTCGAGATGCTCGCCGACCCGCGGGCGAACGAGTTCTGCTTCGACGGTCATCGGCGCCTCTGGGCTCGCGAGGTGTGCGACCCCGTCCAGAGCCGGGCGTACAAGATCCTGACCGAGGACAAGCGCGTCACGGTGAGCAACTTCGTGCTGCCGGCGTATTTCAACCCGTGGGCGTCGGGGCCGTACGACCATCTGCGGGCGCTCGACGAGCCGTTCTCGATCGACGAGGGTGGCTACGCCGTGTACCAGAACACTAGTGCCGAGCGCGAGCGCTTCGGCCGCGGGTTCGGCGTCACCTTCGACGACGCGATGCCCGAATGGCAACAAAAGTTGAAGCTGGAGGGATGGGGCCGCACGTACTGGCGGCTCGCTCTCAACCCGTAAGGGCAACCGGCACCGGGGCGTCCGACTCGATCCGCAGGACGCCGTCGAGCCCCATCCGTTCGAGCTCCGTCAGCACGCGCCGTGACGGATGCACCACGGTGAGGCGGTGACCCGACCTTTCGAACGCGCGGTCGATGGTCTCGATCACCTTGATGCCGGTGCCGTCGACGAACGTGAGGCCGCCGACGTCGAGAACGACGTCGCCGCCGACGTCACGGGCGTGGAAGCACACGGCGGCGAGCTGTACGGCGCTGATCTCTTCGAGCTCACCGTCGACGACCACCGTCGCGACGCCGTTGTCTCGTTGCAGTTCGCATCGGAAGCTTGGGGCGGGGATGCTCATGTGCACACCTCTCCGTTGCCTGCTCTCGACAGTAGAACGACCGGTTGCACCGCAGTGAGCAACGGGGTGAACGACGGGTGAACGTTGTCGGGCGCGGCGGTAGCGCGGTTCGTTCACCATTGCGCTACGCGACCTTGACGTCATGTTCGTCGCCCGGCCAAGACGTTTACGACTCGATTCGTCATGCTGCGCGGCGTGAAGATCGGAATCGTCACCGAAAGCTTCCTGCCGTCGATCAACGGCGTCACGAACTCGGTACTTCGCATCCTGGAGCACTTCCGGGATCGCGGTCACGATGCCGTGGTCGTCGCACCCGGCGACGGGCCTTCCGAGTACGCGGGTGCGCCGGTGGTGCGCGTTCCTGCCGTCCCGCTGCCCGTGTACCGGTCGTTTCCGATCGCCTTGCCGACGCGCCAGGTCGAGAGCGCGTTGCGCGACTTCCAACCCGACGTCGTCCACCTCGCGTCGCCGACGGTGCTCGGCGGCATGGGCGCCGTCGCCGCTCAACGCCTCGACGTGCCCGCGGTCGCCGTCTTTCAGAGCGACCTCCCGGCGTTCGTGCGTCGGTACCGCCTCGGTGTCACCACGCCCGTGGCGTGGGGCTGGCTGCGGTGGATCCACCGTCACGCCGCGCTCACGCTGGCGCCGTCGTCGGTGATCGCCTGGGAGCTGGAGCAACGCGGGTTCGCGCCCGTCGCCCGCTGGGGCCGCGGCGTTGACCTCGACCGGTTCAACCCGGCGCACCGCAGTGAGCTGATGCGCCGCCACATCGCGCCGCGCGGCGAGGTCGTCGTCGGCTACGTCGGTCGCCTCGCAGCCGAGAAGCAGGTCGGCCGTCTGCTGCGCCTCTCCGACCTGCCTGGTACGCGGCTCGTGATCGTGGGCGACGGTCCGCTGCGCGCCCGTCTCGAGCGCCGGCTCACGCGGGCGCGGTTCCTCGGGTTCCGCACCGGCGGCGATCTCTCGGCCACGATCGCGTCGCTCGACGTCTTCGTCCATCCGGGCGAGGCCGAGACGTTCTGCCAAGCGGTGCAAGAGGCGCTGGCGTCGGGCGTGCCGGTGGTCGCCCCTGCCGCCGGCGGCCCCATGGACCTCGTGCGCCACGGCGTGAACGGCTGGCTGTTCCCCTCCGGGCGGCCCGACCTGCTGCGCGGCGCGGTGGCCGAGTTGGCCGCCGACGCCTCGACGCGGACGGCCATGGGTCGCGCCGCCCGGGCAGGCGTCGAGGGACGCACCTGGCCCCGGCTCGGCGACGAGCTGTTGGGGCACTACGAGCGTCTCCTCGGCATCGAGACCCGCCGGGTGCGCGCCGCATGAGGCCGTCGCTGGTCGTCTCGATCCACGACGTGGCTCCGTCGACCGCGTGCGCGGCCCGCGCATGGGTCGAGGAGCTCGACCGCCGCCACGTCCCGGCCACGCTGCTCGTGGTCCCCGGACCGTGGGAAGGCCCGCCGCTGCGCCTCGACCGGGATCTCGTGGCCTGGTTGCACGAACGCCGCGACCGCGGCGACGAGATAGCGCAGCACGGGTGGACACACCGAGCCGTGGCCGGGGCGCCGGCGTGGCGGCGCGCGGTCGCGTCGGTCGCCACCCGGGGCTGCGCCGAGTTCTGGGCGCTCGACACCCGCGAAGCGAAGCGGCGGCTCGAGCTCGGCCGTGACGTGCTGCACCGCGCCGGCTTCGACTCGATCGGGTTCACCCCGCCGGGCTGGCTCGCCTCGGCGCCGACGCGCGAGGTCCTCGCCGAGCTCGGCTATCGCTACACCACGACCCGCAGCGCCGTCCTCGATCTCGACACCGACGCCAGCCACCGCATCCCCGCCTTGTCGCAGCGTCCCGGCGCCGCCTCCGAGGCGCTCGGCCGTACCGTCGTCGACAGCTGGGCGCGCCGCCTCGCCCGCCGCGGCGCCTCCGCCCGCCTGGCGCTGCACCCGCTCGACCTCGCCAGTCCGGCGCTGGTCGAGTCGAACCTCGCCGTCGTCGACCAGCTCCTGGGGTCCGGCGCCAAGGCGCGAACCTACCGGGACTTCCTCACCGCTCATCGCCCAGCCGCCGCCGGTCGCGCGGCGTAGCGGCGATGGGGACCCGCATCCTGCAGGTCGCCAACTTCTACTCCCGTCACTCCGGCGGACTCCGTACCACCGTCGACGCCCTCGGGAGCGCGTACGTCGACGCCGGGTTCGAGCGAGTGCTCGTCGTGCCCGGAGCCGCCGACGCCGACGAGGACACCCCCGCGGGTCGCCGCATCACGCTGCGCGGCCCGCAGGTCCCGGGCATGGGCGGCTATCGGGCCCTCGCCGGGAGCGGCGGCGTACGCGCCGTGCTCGCCGAGCTGCCGCCCGACCACCTCGAGGTGTCCGACAAGCTCACGCTCGTCGGGTTGGGGACATGGGCCGCCCGCAACGGCGTGCGCGCCGTCCTCGTCTCGCACGAGCGGCTGGACGCGATCCTCACGCCGCGGGTGCCGCCTGGCTTCCCGCTGGCGATGTGCGCCGACTGGTGGAACCGCCGCCTCGCGCGCGGCTTCGACGCGGTGGTAACGCCGTCGGCGTTCGCGGCGGCCGAGTTCATTCGCATCGGCGCGAGCAACGTGACGGTCATCCCGCTCGGCGTCGACCTCACCGTGTTCCATCCCCGCGCTCGCGAGCATCCGGTCGACGTGGACGGCGACGACAACGAGGTCCGGCTCGTGTGCGTCGGCCGGCTCTCGCGAGAGAAGCGGCCCGACCTGGCCATCGAGACGCTCCGCGCCGTGCAGGAGCGCGGCGTCGCCGCCCGGCTGTGGATGGTCGGCGACGGGCCCGGCCGGCGCGCGCTCGAAGCCCAGGCGCGCGCCCTTCCCGTCGTGTTCACCGGACATCTCCACGACCGCGACGACTTGGCTCGTCTCCTCGCGCGCGCCCATGTCGCGCTCGCGCCGTGCCCGTACGAGACCTTCGGCCTGGCGGCGCTGGAGGCGCTGGCGTGCATCACGGTGCGGCATGAGCTTGCGCATCCGGCCGCTGCGCGCCGCCGACGAGCCCGAGCTCCGGCGCGTGTTCCGATCGACGATCGCGTTGGGACATCCGGTCTCGGACGACGCCGCCCTCGACGCCGCGCTGCGTCCGTACGAGCGCCTGTGTCTCGAGTGGTATCTGTGCGACGGGCGCGAGCACGCCTGTGTGCTGCGCGACGACGACCGCGTCGTCGGATACGCGCTCGTGTGCGTCGACCCTCCCGCCTTCGCCCGCTGGCAGCGACGCGCCGGCGCCCGGTTCACCGCCCACGTCGTCCCGCGGCTGTTGTTGCGCCGCTATCCGGCGTCGATCCGGCGCTTCTACCGCTTGCGGCTACGCGACGGCTGGGACCTGTGGCGCCACTCCGAGGACGCTGTCGCCGGCCTCCCGCACGCCCACTTCAACGCCACCACGACCGGCGGGCTGCCGGGGCGGATCCTCGCCGACCACGTCGACGCCGTCGTGGCGGCGGCCGGGTTCGACTCGTGGTACGGCGAGATGAACGCCCGGGCCGGACGCCGGGTCGCCGCCCTCGGCCGCTGGGGTGCCGAGATCGTCGCCCGCCGGCCCAACGGCACGCTCAGCTGGCTGACCGGGTCGCCCATCGAACGGCTCACGGTCGTGCGCCACGTGTCCGACCGCCGCGTCGCCGCCTGAGCCCGATCCCTTTCCGCACACCGGTCGCGTGCAGTTCTCCACCGGAACCTGTGGAAAGGGAGGATGCCGCCCTTTCGGCTCGATGACCGGCCCGGCCGCGCCCGGACTCCTCCACCCGCCGTGGTTTTCACCCCCCGACGGCGGAGCGTCTCGCCGCTGCCTTCGCCTCCCGGGCGTCCGTGGGGAGGAGGAACCCGTCGCGTTGCGCCCGGTCGGCCGCCTTCGAGAACGCTTTCACGTAGTCCTGGTGCGTCGGGTAGAGCGACGACAACCGGGCGGCGTCGAACGGGGCTGTGAACCCGAACAGCGAGCAGAAGCCGGGACCGCCGCCCGGCTCGCCCGAGAGCGTCGCGAGCGGGGTCTCGAGCTGGGGCAGGCGGATCCCGCCGCGGGCGTTGCCGTGCTCGTCGCGCTCGATCGTCGGCGTCGGGCCGACGGAGATCGCGATCGGCGGCGCCTTCGGCGGCGCGGGCCCGCCTGCAGCCCAGCGCGCGAGGTCGTGGATGGCGGTGTTGACGATGTAGCGCTGCGGCGCCGAGTTGATGCGTTGCGCGCATCCGAGCGGCGGGGTCGTCGCCATCTCCTCCTTCGGGATCCCGGTGAGCGCGTGCAGGCCGTCCTCGTCGAAGTGAGCGGTGCCGGCCACCTCCCAGAGGCGGTAGCGCGAGCTGTCGGGCTGGCGGGCCGGCAGATGGCGGGGCACGTCCGTCTCCGACTCGAGCACGAGCACCGGTTCCTTCGTGTCGGTGCGGATGAGTGTCGGGTTCGGGATTGCGCTCTGCCCGCCGTCAGCGACCGGCGCGCCCACCGCGAACCGACTGTGCACGAAGAACCCGTCGAACAATCCCGTATGCGGCTGGATCGCGTTGACATAGGTGACCATGCGGAACGCCGACTGCGATTCGCCGTCGCCGATCATCGTGCGGATCTTGTAGCGGCGGCTCCCGAGCACGTTGGTGCCCGACGGTCGGCGCAACGCCTCACCGACCTGGGAGTAGATGTCGTACGAGTAGGCGTCACCGGGGTGCTCGAGCGGGGCATACCGTTCCTGCTGGTTCTTCAGGCTGTTCAGGCCGGTGGCCTGCGCCGATACGCCGACCCACGCGTAGCCGCCGCGGAGGAGCTCGGCGTTCCCGAGACCCCAGTCGGGCGCGGCGTCGAGCCCGCCGCTGACGTTGAGCCACTCCACCTCGACGACGCCGTTGAACTTCTTCGGGTCCTTCGGGCGCCGCACGAGCACGCGTGTGCGGTACGGCGCGGTCGTGGTCGTCCGCACGTCCCAGCGTCCGTCGGCGGCCAGCGGCCCGACGGGCTCGTAGGCGCGCGCCGTGCCTTCGACGAAGAACTCCTCCTCGACGTATCCGCGCGGCCCGAGGTCGACGGCCGACAGCGCTGCGGGCTGACCGGGAATCGGGCCGTTCACGGTCGCGGTCGGAACGGGCTCGAACCCGTCGCCGTCGCCGCCCGCACCCGCTGGAGGCGTCGCAACGACACTTGCGGCGCAGATCGACGCCACGACGGCGACACTCCCGAAGTGCGTGCGACGCATGACGCAATCCTTAGCACCGCGGCGTTGCTGATGCGGGTGTGTGGTGCGGGGTGTCGCGCTGCGACTTCACAGGGGATTCTCAGCCCTTCGGAACTGTGCTCCCAAGCGCGCCCGCGACAATCCGCCCCATGACCAACGGTGCAGAGGACGAGCAGGCCGCCGCCGGCGAACCGACGGAATCGACGGAACCGACACAACCGGCCGAGGCGGCGGAACCGCCGCCGCCTCCTCCTCCGGAGAGCGAGGCCGCGCCGCCGTCGGGCGTGCCGCCCACCCGCGGCGGGTGGCTGGTGCCCAAGTGGGCGGTCGCCGCCCTGGTCGGCTTCGTCGCGGTCGCCCTGCTCTTCGGGACCGGGTTCGGGATCGGGCGCGCCACCTCTTCGGGTGGTGACGACAACGGGCCCTTCGAGCGTGGGTTCGAAGGGCGGTTTCCCCGCGACCCCGACGAACTGCCGCGCCTGCCCCGCGTGAGCGGCGTCTTCCTCGGCGTGTCGACGGAGAATGCGACCGGCGATCAGGAAGGTGCGCAGATCTCCAGCGTCGAGGAGGACAGCCCCGCCGCTGGCGCCGGACTCCAGGAAGGCGACGTGATCACGGCCGTCGACGGCGAAGCCGTGACGAGCCCGGCCGACCTGGCGCGGCGGATCCGCAGCCACGAGCCCGGCGATCAGGTGACGATCGCGTACAGCCGCGACGGCAACGCCGCCGAGGTGCAGGTGGAGCTGGGGGAGCGGTCGACAGAACGCGAGCCAGCCAGCTGACTCGCGCGCTCGATCGGCCGCGTACGCTGACGCGCGTGCTGCTCGACGGGTTCAACCACGTCGCGATCCTCACCAACGACAGCAAGCGCCTGCACGCGTTCTATGAAGAGGTGTTCGACGCGTCCGTGCCGCGCGACGGGCCCACGACACCCGAGGGCGCACCGGTGCGCTTGTCCGTCGTCCACGTCGGTCCGCACTCCGAGCTCAACGTGTTCGAGGTCGACGGGAACACCGAAGCGCAACGGCAGACGCCGATGTTCGGGCGAGGCCGCATCGATCACCTGGCGCTCCACGCCGGCTCGCTCGACGCGTTCGAGACGATCCGTGACCGGCTCATCGCCCGCGGCGCGAGCGACGGGTTCGTGACCGACTTCGGCCCGATCCTGAGCGTCTTCTTCCGTGACCCGGACGGGCTCGAATGCGAGGTGTGCGTCGAGAACCCCGACGCGCAGCCCGGTGTCAGCAACCCACCGGGCACGCCGGCGGCGCGCTACCACGGATCGTCTGCGCCACCCGGCTAGGCACTCAGGAGTCGCGCCGCTTCGAGGCGCACGCGGAAGTCGGGGTCATCGGCGACGGTCTCGATGGCGGCGCGGCTGGCCGTCGGGCCGAGGACGCCGATCCCCGACAGCGCCTTCCAGCGAATCCAGGCGTCGGAGTCGGCGAGCGCCTGCTCGAGGAGCGGTCGCAGCGCCTGCCGTTCCGCGCCCGCGATCGTGTCGACGGCGCTGCGCCGCACGGCCCGGCTGGAATCGCCCAGTAAGCCCGCCCACGCGTCGGCGGCGGCCTCGGGGGGCGCGTCGGCGAGCAGCGCCGCCGCGACCTGGCGGCGCGCCGGCTCGGTGTCCACGCACGCCGCCAAGATGCGCTCGAGCTCGTCGGTACGGTCGGCCCGCAGCGGGCCGAGGT
>JBKPDG010000197.1:0-27297 GCA_046727755.1 Actinomycetota bacterium | reverse complement strand
CCGTCCTTCGTGGCCGGCACACCGAACAGCACGACAGCGGGAATGCCGAGGTCGGCGAGCGCCCGCACCTCCTTGCGCAGGCTCTCCTGGGTGTGCTGGAGCACACCGGGCATCGCCGCCACCGGCTCGGGCGCGTCGATGCCTTCCTTCACGAAGAGCGGCGCGACCAGATCGTCGACCTCGACGCGTGCCTCACCGACGAGACGACGCAGCGCAGGCGTGCGACGAAGCCGCCGCGACCGATGCTCGGGAAACGCCACGGATGCTCCTTTGTCGCCCTCGCAAGCTCGGGCTCGTGCTCCGGCGGTCGGCCAAGCCGCCGCCTCCGCGGCAAGGGTACCGCCCGGCGCGCGCCGTTCGGCCTGCGACGGGCGCGTACGCTCCCCGTCTGTGATCGCCCGCATCGAGGGGCTGCTGGCGTGCGCGCTCATCCTGTCGACGCGTATCGCCGCGGCAGGTGCCGCGCCGGCCCAGAATCCTCCGCCTCCACAGCGCATGCTGCACCGTCGGCGACTCGACCGCCGAGACGATGTTCCCCTTCCTGCGAGACGCGGCCGCGGCGCGTGGCGTCGACCTCGAGTCGGCGGCGCGGATCGGGTGCAGCGTGATCGACGGTGATCCGAAGCTCGACGACGGCCGGCCCCATGTCGACATCTACGGCGACACGAGCCAGTGCGACGCCATCACGTCGTCCGAGCAGGATCGCCTCCTCGCCACGCATCGCCCCGACGTCGTCGTCTGGTTGAGCGAGTGGGAGGCGTGGCCGAACCGCGTGCTCGACGGGCAGCTCGTCCACTTCGGCACGATTCCCGGGAACAAGGCGATCCTCGCCCACATCGACGCGGCCGTCGCCCGACTCACCGCCGGGGGCGCCCGCCTCGTGTTCCTGCCCACCGCGCCACGCGCGTACCCCAGCGTTCGAGGACTGCGAACCCAGCGGGTGACGCGCGCATCGTCCAGCTGGCGAAGCTGCTGCGCTCGTACGCACGGCAACACACCGACAGGGTGTCGCTCATCGACCTGCCCACCATCCTGCAGTGCCCAACCGGCAACATGTGCCCGGCCGAAGTGGGGCCGGGCATCCGACCGCGCAACCTCGACGGCTTCCATTTCGACGGGGACGGCGCCGTATGGCTCGCCGACCACGTGATGAGCATGCTGGTCGGCACCACACCCCCGCCGGCGCCGCCGGCGCCGCCGGTGTGCGGAACGGCGTCGCTCGGCGACGGCCGACCCGCGTCAGGTGGCGCCGAGTGCGCGTAACAAAGCGGCCACGAGCCCGTCGATCGTGTGCTCGGTCGCTTCGACGTCGACGCGCAGGCCGCGCTCCTTTGCCGTCTTCGACGTGACGGGCCCGATCGACGCGACGAGAGGCTGGGGCGCGGGAACGGCGCCGAGCAGGTCACACAGGTTCGTCACCGTCGACGAGGACGTGAACGTGAGCGCGTCGACGCCGCCGGTGCGCACCCGTTCGAGCGCGCCGGGCTCGGGCGTTGCGGTCACGGTTCTGTAGACGGGCAGCACGTCGACCTCGTAGCCGCGCTCCGACAGACCGGCGGGGAGCACGTCACGCGCCCGCTCGGCCCGGGCGACCAGCACGCGCTCGCCGTCGGTGCTCGGCGGCGGGAACGCTTCCAGCAGCGACTCGGCGACGAACCGCTCGGGCAGGAGATCGGGCCGTGCGCCGCGCGTCGTGAGCGCGCTGGCGGTGCCGGGGCCGATGACGGCGATCCGGAGCCCGGCGAGGGCGCGGGCGTCGAGCTCCGCCGGCGCGAGGCCGCGGTCGAAAAAGGCGGCTACGCCGTTCGCCGACGTGAAGACGAGCCACCGGTACCGGCCGAGGTCCGGCAGATCGAAAGGGACCGGCTCGATCGCGATGGCGGGTAGCTCGATGACTTCGGCGCCGAGCCCTTCGAGACGGAGGCGAAGCTCGCTCGCCTGCTCGCGGGCGCGCGTCACGACCACCGTTCGACCGAAGAGCGGGCGGGACTCGAACCAGGCGAGATCGAGGCCGGCGACATCGCCGACGACAATTGCGGCCGGCGCCCGCACGCCGGCCTCGGCGACGGTGGCGAGCGTCGCCCGGACGGTGCGTTGGTCGGCACGCGTGCCGTTGCGCACTGCCGCCACCGGCGTCTCGGGAGAACGCCCGCCGGCGACCAGTCGCGCTGCGATGTCGGCGACACGTCCCGCGCCCATGAGGATGACCAGTGTGCCGCCCGATTTCGCGAGCGCGTCCCAGTCGACGTCGGAGGCGTCCTTCCCGGGGTCCTCGTGGCCGGTCACGACGGTGAAGTGGGTGGACACGCCGCGGTGCGTGACCGGGATGCCGGCATACGCAGGCGCGCCAATCGCGCTCGTGATGCCGGGCACGACCTCGAACTCCACCCCGGCGGCCGCCAGCGCCTCCGCCTCCTCGCCCCCGCGGCCGAACACGAACGGGTCTCCGCCCTTGAGCCGGACGACAGTGAGACCGGCGCGGCCGCGGTCGACGAGCAACGTGTTGATCTCGCTCTGGTCCATCTCGTTCCGGCCCGGCGCCTTCCCGGCGTACACGCGCTCGGCGTCGGCCGGCGCGCGGTCGAGCAGCGACGGGTCCACGAGCCGGTCGTAGACCACGACGTCCGCCCGCCTCAGCACCTCGTCACCCCGCACGGTGAGGAGACCCGGATCCCCGGGCCCGGCGCCAACCAGGAAGACGGTCACGTATTCCCCACGAGGTCGTCATCGAGCACGAGGCGGCCGCCCTCCTCGTCGAGGATTCGGTGCGCCGCCTCGGCGCCGACCTCGGCGGGATCGCCGCCCTCGACGCGCGCCCGCAGCACGATGCGGCCGTCGAGCGACGCGAGGAGCGCCTCGAGACGCACCGCGCCGCCGTCGCCGGTCTCGGCGAGCGCGCCGCACGGGAGGTCGCACCCACCACCCAGCTCGGCGAGGTACGCGCGTTCGGCCGTGACGGCGGCGCGCGCCGCGGGTTCGTCGATGCCGGCGAGCAGGTGGCGCGACCCGCCGTCGTCGGTACGGCACTCGACCGCGAGCGCGCCTTGCGCGACCTGGGGCAGCACCACCGACGGGTCCAGGCGCTCGGCGACATGGCCGGCGAGCCCGAGCCGGTCGAGCGCCGCCGCCGCCAGCACGATGGCCTCGAATCGGGCCGCCTTCTCGAGCCGGGTGGGGATGTTGCCGCGCAGCTCACCGAAGCCGAGGTCGGGACGCAGCGCCGCCAGCTGCGCCCGGCGGCGTACCGACCCGGTGCCCACGCGACCACCCGTGGGGATCTCGTCGAGCCGCCGGCCGA
This sequence comes from Actinomycetota bacterium, assembly GCA_046727755.1. Classification (GTDB taxonomy): domain Bacteria; phylum Actinomycetota; class Acidimicrobiia; order IMCC26256; family JACDBD01; genus JALZAA01. The sequence continues at coordinate 23,999 of JBKPDG010000197.1, read as the reverse complement.
CCAGCGCGTCGCGGGGGTCACCGCGTTCGGGCACCGCCGCCAGCACGAGGCCCGGCGCCGTCTCCGACGGGAGGTCCTTCGCCGAGTGCACCGCCATGTCGGCATGGCCGTCGAGGACCGCCTGCTCGACCTCCTTCACGAAGACGCCGGTCCCTCCAATCTCGTGGATCGGGACGTCGCGGCGCTCGTCACCCTTGGTCGACACCATCACGTACTCGGCCTCGACACCGAGGAATTCGACTACCCGCTCGGCTTGCCAGCGGGCGAGCGCGCTCCCGCGCGTCGCCACCCGCAACGCCGGCATTACGACTCGTCGGTGGGCGGCTCGGCAGAGTCGGAGGTGTCCTCGAGACCGAACAACGCCGCCAGCGCGTCGGCGTACAGCTCGCCTTGCGCGGTGCCAGCGGCGTCCTTGATGCGCACCGTCGGGTCGTGCAGGAGCTTGTTGACGAGGCCGCGTGTCAGGGCGTCGACCGCCTCGCGCGCGGCCGGATCGAGATCGCCGAGGCGGGAGCGGAAACGAGCGAGCTCGGACTCGCGGAGCTCCTCGCCCCGGGCTCGTAGCGACGAGACGAGCGGAGCGACCTCGCGCGCCGAGCGCTCGAGCCGGAAGCGGTCCAGCTCCTCGGTGATGATGTCGCGCACCTTCCCGATCTCCAGCCGGCGCTGCTCGAGCGACTGCGCGGCGAACGCCTTGAGGTCGTCGATGTCGAGGAGCGTGACGCCGAACACCTGGCTGACACCGGGGTCGATGTTGCGCGGCACGGCGATATCGACGATCAGGAGCGCACGTCCGCCGCGCCGCGACATGGCCGCCTCGATCTCGCCCCGTTCGAGGAGCACGTCGGACGCGCCCGTCGACGCCAGCAGCACATCCGTCTCGACCAGGTTGTCGAGCACGCGATCGAGACCGATCGCCCGGCCGCCGACGCGCCTCGCGAGCTCTTCCGCTCGCTCCGGCGAGCGGTTGGCGACGACGATGTCGCTCACGCCGGCGCCGTTGAGCGCGACAGCCATCCCGGCGCCGACGTCGCCGGCACCGACCACGAGCACGCGACGGCCTTCGAGCCCGCCGAGCTCCTCACCGGCGACGGCGACCGCCGCCGACGACACCGACACGGCGTGACGGCCGATACCGGTTTCGGTGCGGGCGCGCTTGCCGACCTCGACGGCCTGCCGGAAGACGCGCGACACGAGCTGCCCGATCATGGTCTCGTGTTCGGCGACCTGCCACGCCTCGCGCACCTGGCCCAGGATCTCGCCCTCGCCGACGATCATCGAGTCGACGCCGGCCGCCACGCCGAACAAGTGCGCGACCGCGGCATCGTCGTGGTACGTGTACAGGTGGTCAGTGATCGTGTCGGGGTCGAGCGATGACTGGTCGGTGAGGAAGTTGCGGACGTCCTCGACCGCAGGGTGGAAACGCGTGCACCGCGCGTAGACCTCGGTGCGGTTGCACGTCGAGAGCACGGCCACCTCGGCGAGGTTCTCGCTGCGCTCCAGCGTGTGCAGCGCTTTGGGCAGCTCGGGCGGCGGCACGGCCATCCGCTCGAGTAGCTCGACGGGGGTCGTGCGATGGTTCAGGCCAATGACGACGAGAGACACGACCGCAGCAGCTCCTTGGCGTCATCCACCCGGCCGGCGCGAATGAGATCGAGCATGCCGGAATCGAGAGCCCGTTTCCAATCGGCGTCCTCGGTAGAACGCCCGTCGGCTTGCATCGCTTCCCGGGCATCCGCCAGCAGCTCCACCAGCGTCTCGTACTCGGGACCGATCTCGGCGGTGATCCGCTCCTTCAGCCAGGTTGCGAGCGCCGGGGTACGGCCGCCGGTGCCCACCGTGACGACGAGGTCCCCGCGCCGGATGACGGACATGAGCGTGAACGAGCAGTTGTCGGGGTCGTCGGCGGCGTTCACCCAGACGCCGCGGGCCTCGCCCGCCTCGAACACGGCGTGGTTCACCGCCGGGTCGTCGGTGGCTGCGGTCGCGAGCCAGGCCCCGTCGAGGTCGGCGGGCTCGAAGGCGCGCTCCGCTGCCGTCACGCGGCCCTCGTCGCGCATCGTCCGCACCTGCTCGCCGAGGAACGGCGCCACGACGTGCACGTCGGCGCCGGCCGCGAGCAGCCCGTCCACCTTGCGAGCGGCGATGCGACCCGCGCCCACCACCACGCAGCGGCGCCCGGACACGACCAGGTTCACCGGGTAGCCGAGCAGCGAGCGCCGTGTGGTCGTCACCGCACACCCTCTGTCGCCCGCGGTGCGTCCCCGCGCTGCCCGTCGAGGCCCGGCACCTTGCGCTGTTGGTAGAAGGACAGGATCTGGAGCTCGATTGCGAGGTCGACCTTCCGCAGCGACACTCCCGAGGGCACGGTCACGACCGCGGGCGCGAAGTTGAGGATCGAGGTCACGCCGGCGTCGACGAGCCGGTCGGCGACCTCCTGGGCGGCGCCGGCGGGGGTGGCGACGATCCCGATCGCGATGCCGCACTCGGCGACGACCCGGGGGAGATCGTCGAGCGCGGCGACCGTGAGGTTTCCGACGCGGGTCCCGACCTTGGCCGGGTCGGCGTCGACGAGCGCGACGATCTGGAAGCCGCGGGCGCCGAAGCCCTTGTAGTTGGCGAGCGCGTGGCCGAGGTTGCCGACCCCGACGATCACGACCGGCCAATCGTGGGTCAGGCCGAGCTCGCGTGAGATCTGGTGGAGGAGGAACTCGACGTCGTAGCCGACACCCCGGGTCCCGTACGACCCGAGGTAGGAGAGGTCCTTGCGCACCTTCGCCGCGTTCACCCCGGCCAGCGCGGCGAGGCGCTCGGACGAGACGGTGCCGACGTGCTGCTCGGCCGTCTCGAGCAGGGCCCGGTAGTAGAGGGGGAGGCGGGCGACCGTCGCCTCGGGGATTCGTCGGGCGGAGGGCACTGCGTTTGCTTCCTACCTGTGGCCGCAGCCCGGGCCGCATCGCCGGGCGTCCGCCGAGGATACCCGCGCTTGTGCAATCGTTCTCAAAGTCTCCGGCCGGGCCGGAACGGTCAGGGACGCAGCTCGCGCCGCAGCACCTTGCCCGCGAACGACCGCGGCAGCGCGTCGACGAGCTCGACCCGCGTCGGGCACTTGTACCGGGCCAGCGACCGGGAGCAGAGGGCCAGCAGCGCCTCCGGGTCGGGGTGCGCGCCGGGCTCGGGCACGACGAAGGCCACGACCGCCTCGCCGGTGCGAGGGTCGGGTTCGCCGACCACCGCGACCTCGGCGACGTCGGGATGCTCGAGGAGCGCCTCCTCGACCTCCGCCGGGTACACGTTGAAGCCGGACACGATCACCAGGTCCTTGGCCCGGTCGACGAGGCTCAGCGCGCCGTCGTCGTCGGCGACGGCGATGTCGCCGGTGCGCAGCCACCCGTCGCCCGTCAGCGCCCGGGCGGTGGCATCGGGGTCGTGCCAGTAGCCGGGGAACACGTTCGGGCCGTGGACCCAGATCTCGCCCGGGTCGCCCGGGAGCACGTCACCGTCGTCGGCGTCGACGAGGCGCACGTCGACGCCCGGGAGCGGCGGTCCGATCGATCCCGCGGCGGGCTCGCGCCGCCCGATCGCCGACGTGGTCACGATGGGCGCCGCCTCGGTGAGGCCGTAGCCCTCGTGCACGACGACGCCGAAGCGTTTGCGCATCCCGTCGAGCAGCTCCTCGTCGAGCGGCGCCGCGCCGGAGACCGCCAGGCGCACGGCCTCGAACGCCCCCGGCGGCGCAGCCACGTCGTCGAGCTCGAGGAACGCGTGATACATGGCTGGCACCCCGGCGACGACCGAGACCTGGTGATCGCGCACGGCCTCCACCGCGGCGGCGGCGTCGAAGTGCTCGAGCAGGACGGTTGACGCGCCGGCGGCGAGGCCGATGCCCAGCACGGCGTTCAGCCCGAAGACGTGGAAGAGGGGCAACGCGCCGAGGCTCACGTCGTCCGCGTTCAACGCCAAGCCGGGGTGATCGAGCACCTGGCGGATGTTCGATGCCAGGTTGCCGTGCGTGAGCATGGCGGCCTTCGGCGCGCCCGCCGTGCCCGCGGTGAACAGCAGGACCGCCACGTCGGAGTCGTCACGCGCCACCGTCTCTATGGGCTCGCCACCCCCGGCACCCTCGAGCGGGGGACCGAGCACGATGGCAGGCTCGACCGCCGCCACTTCGCGGTCGAGCTCCGGATCGGGCGCTTGCGGGTTCAGCGGGACTGCGACCGCACCGATCCGCAACGCCCCGAGGTACGACGCGACGAACGCGATCGTGTTGTGACCTTCGATCGTGACCCGATCGCCGGTCTTGACGCCTTCGGCCCGCAGCGCGCCCGCGACCCGGGCGGCGCGGGACTCGAGCTCTCGGAACGTGATGGCCTCGGAGCCGGCCCGGAGCGCGATCGCGTCGGGCGTGCGTTGCGCCGGCGCGAGGAGCATCTCCGCGAGATTGGTCACAGGACCGCGCCTTGCTTCGACAGCGACGCCTGGAGCTCGTCCACCGCGACCTCGGCGACAGGAACGCCGTCGCGGGCTGCCAGCGCGGCGGCGGTGCCGGCCGCCTGCCCCAGCGCCAGGCTCGGGCCCATCACGCGAATCGAAGCGAGGGCGTCGTGGTCGGCTGACAGGCAGCGCCCCGCAACCAGCAGGTTCGGCACACCCCGCGGGCGCAAGCTTGCGTACGGCACCTGGTAGCTCATGCCCGCGGGGAGGAACTCGTATTCGGTCGTGCGCCCGCGCACGTGGTACTCGCGTGGCCACGCCCCGCGCGCGACGGCGTCGGCGAAGGTCGCGCCGCGCGTGACGTCGGCCCCGCTGAGCACGTACTCGCCGGCGACCCGGCGCGTCTCACGCACACCGAGCGCGGTGGCGGTGTCGTCGAGGAAGGCGTCCGCAAACCCGGGCACGTGCGCCTGGAGGAACTCCGCGGCCTCCGCAGCAAGCCGTCTCCCTTCGAGCTCACCCCATGTCGCCTGGCGAACGTCGGTCACGTCGACGGGCGACCCGTCGGGATTGCGCACGCGCGTCATCGCGCCGACGAACTCGCCGGGCCGGAACGTCGGGATGATGGCGCCGCCGTCGCGCGAGAGATGGGCGCCGTGCTCGCCGATGAGGTCGCCGAGCGCGGGGACCGCCGCCAGCGCTGCCGGCGCATCGACGTGTTGCATCACGAATTGCATGGACCCGAACTGGCGTTGCCCTGGCGGGCCGAGCTCGGTGGGCACGCCGCCGAACGCGGCGACGTCGGCGTCGCCGGTGCAGTCGACGAACACCTTTCCCGTCACCGCGCGCGGGCCGCGCTTGGTCGCCAGGACCAACGCGCGCAGCGCCCCGTCCTCGACGACGACGTCGGAGACGAGCGAGTGGAGCAGGACGTCGAGTGCGTCTTCCTCGGTGACGAGGTGGTCGGCGAGGCGCTTGACGGCCCACGGCACGTACAGGAATACCGCCGTCTCCTTGAACGGCACCGGTCCGACGCCGGCGCCGTCGCGGGCCAGCGTGTCGGCGAGCTCGCGGGCGATCCCGCCGACGACGAAGTCGAACTCGCCCGCGTCGTCGCCCACGTACAAGCCGCAGATCGTGCCGACCTTGGCCACGGTGAGGTTGCCGCCGAGGAACCCGTACCGCTCGCAGAGGACGACCCGGGCGCCGGCGCGGGCGGCGGCGAGTGCCGCTCCCAGGCCGGCGGGCCCGCCGCCGGCTACCACCACGTCGGCGTCCGCCACCACGTCGGCGTCGCGCTCGGGGACACGCACAGCCGGAAGGTACCGCCGGGCTCTCGGGCGGCGCCCGTCGACTCGCACCGCCTCCGGGTCCGGGCGTCTCCGCGCTGCCCGATCTTGGACTGCTGGGCGATTCGTTCCGCGTGTGCACGGAACCACGCTGCGTGGTACAAACGACGCAAGGCGCGAGGCGGTCCGGTCGATGTCTCGCGCGATCCGGGGTTCCGGTCCGTGGGTGTGGGGGCCGCGGGCGCCGCGCTGTCATGGGGCGGCGCTCGTGGAACAGCCTCCCAGCCCGCCCCAAGCACCACACCCACGGCCGGGGCCCCCGATTTCTTGCGCGAGTCGCGCGTTCACGCGCGCCGGAGCAGCCGAAAGAGCTATGGCCCCAGTCGCAGCACGAACTGGGCGAACGCGGCAGCGAGAATGATGAAGAGCAGGACGGCGATGGCGATCGTTGTCGCGGGGCGCACGGTTACGACGGCTCCGCGTCCGTGCCCGTCACCGTCGCGCCGGGCGGGATCAGCGTGACGGCCGACGCCGGTTCGAGCGTGCACTCGGCGGCGGCCGAACCGCGGTCGACGGCGAGCGCGGCCAACCCGTACGAGTCGACGAGGAGCACGAGCTCGGATGGCTTGGCGTCGGCGTACGTATGCACCCAGCGCACCGAGCGCGCCTGTTCACCGAAACGTACTTCGAGCGATGCACCCGGTTCTGCGCCGTGCGCGCGCAGCTCATCCGGATCGATGTTGAGCTGGCAATTCCCGAACCGGTCGATCCACCAGACCTCGCCGTGGATCGCGCCGCCCTCGTCGTGGCGCGGCAGTGACACGAGCCCGGGAACGAGACCGGCGGCGTCGACCTCGTCGCCCAACTCCGATGGGTCGACGCCGGCAGCGAGGTGCGCGGCGGCGGGTGCGAGCACGTCGCGTCCCGCGAACGTCGGGCCGGGCGCGGGCAACTGGTGCTCGGCGCTCGTGAGCGAGACCACTCGCTGCGCGCCGCCCAGGATCGCGACGGCCGGCGCGAGCAGCCCGTTGTCGGGGCCGAGGAGGATGCCGTGCTCGACCTCGACCGCGACCAGTCTCCGGTCGGTGCCGACGCCTGGATCGACGACCGCGAGCACGATGCCGCCGTCGGGCAGGTACTGCGCCGCCCGGACCAGCGTGAGCGCGCCGGCGCGCACGTCGTGGGGTGGCAGATCGTGCGTGATGTCGACGATCTGGAGGTCCGGGACGAGGCTCAGCATGACCGACTTGCACACCCCGACGAACTCGTCGGAGTGGCCGTAGTCGGACAGGAACGACACGAACCGCCGTGCGAGGGTCACCCTGTCCTAATCGCGCCTATCCGGCCTGCGTGTACCGCGACTCCAGATAGGCATCGACGTCGACGTCGCGCACTCGGAACGAGCGCCCGACGCGCACCGCCGGCAGGTCCCCCGCCTTGATCAGGCGGTAGACCGTCATGGAAGACACCCGCATGAGCTCGGCGACTTCCTGCACAGTCAGGAAGCGCGCTTTGGCGAACGACTCCGCCACGGTCACACCCCTTGGCTCCGACCCGTTGGGATTCTGAGCGTAGGTGGGCGATGCCCGTGTTGTCTAGCGTGAGCCGAGCGCGCCGGTGTCCAGCCCTGTGAACTATGGCGGCCACGGGGGCCGTCAGCGGTCGGGGCGGCCGATCTCCTCGGAGCGACGGGTGGCGGCCTGCACCGCCTCGAGGAAGGCGGCCCGGACGCCGTGGGCCTCGAGGCGAGCCAGCCCGGCCGCGGTCGTCCCGGCGGGCGAGGTCACCGCGGCACGCAGGGCCTCCGGCCCCTCGACGCCGTCCACGAGGAGGGCGGCCGCGCCCACGAGGGTCTGGTGCACGAGCGTCGCCGCCGTCTCGCGAGGTAACCCGACGAGGACGCCCGCCTCGACCATCGCCTCGGCAACGAGGAACACGTAGGCGGGGCCCGAGCCGGACAGGCCGGTGACGGCGTCGAGCAGCTGCTCGGGCACGCGCACGACGACCCCGACCGAACCGAGGATGCGTTCGGCCTCGTCGAGGTGCGCTTCCGTCGCGTGCCGACCCCCGGCGATCGCGGCCGCGCCCTTGCGCACGAGGGCGGCGGTGTTGGGCATCGCCCGCACGACCGGCCGGTCGGGGACCGCGTCCTCGAGGGTGGCGAGGGTGACACCTGCCGCGATCGACAGCACGAGCGCGTCGGTCTTCAGGGACGGAAGGCATTGTTCGAGCGCGGCGCCGATGTCGCTGGGCTTGACGGCCAGCACCACGACGTCGCTCTCGGCCACCGCCCACGCCGGGCTCGGCACCACGCGCACACCTCGGAACCGCTCCTCGAGGAGACGGCGCCGCTCGGGCTCGACCTCGGCGACGGCGAGGCCGTCGGCGTCCCAGCCCGCGTCGAGCAAGCCGGACAGCAACGCCTCACCCATGCGACCGCCACCCAACAGCGCGAGTTGCATCACAGGCTGGAGGGTAACGGTGGCGCGGCCAGGCCCGAGGAACCTTCGGGTCCGCCCCGCACTTCCCCGAACGGGGCCGACCGTCCCGCACCTCGGGCCCGGACGGCGTTACCCTACCGCCTCACGCCTCTTGGCGCAAGATGTGAAATCTTGAGACAGGCTGAGATGAGGGCCGATCAAGAGGCCCGGCTGCGACCGAAGGCGATGCCCACGACGGGCTGGAACCAGGTCTCGACGGTCTCGTAGATGACGCCGACGATGCGGTCCAGCTCGGTGACGCTCAGGTGCTCGAGCGCCACCCTACCGATCAGGTAGATGTCGCCGTCGGGCCCGATCGAGAACCGCGCGTTGTACAGCGTGTGGTTGCGGCGCAGCAGGTAGCGGTAGAGCTCGAGGTGGTTCGCGGGCGGGTCGGGAAGGAAATACACCTCGTAGCGCAGCGTCCGCTCGTGGAGGTCAAAGTAGATCGTCGTCGCGTCGCGCCCGTCACATCCGAACCGGACGTACCAGCGGTGCAACTCGGGATCGAACTCGACGTGCTGGACGTACTCGGCGGCGGCGATCGGCCCCTCGACGTGTCTGGCGATCAGCTCGTGGGCCTCGTCGACGGTCACGCGTGGCTCAACTGCCTGTCTACGAGCACTCCACCGGCGCGCGGCTGGCGAGGTCGCCGTACAGCCGCCGCAGGCGAGCTGCCGCGATGCTCCACAAGTATCGGCTCGACCGGGCCAGCGCGCTCGCACCCATCGCCCGGGCGAGGTCGGGATGCGAGAGCAGCACGTCGACCGGCGCCGCGTAGTCGACGGCTGCCCTGCCTTCGACGAGGAACCCCGTCTCGCCGTCGTCGACGACGGATCCGAGACCCCCGACGTCGGCGGCGACGACCGGCGTCCCGCAGGCCGCCGCCTCCAGCGCGACCAGGCCAAAGGACTCGGTGCGCGAGGGAACGAGGCACACGTCGGCGGCCTGGTAGTACGCCACGAGCCGATCGTGGGGCTGGGGCGGGACGAACCGCACGCGGTGGTCGAGGCCCAGGTCGGCGACGAGCTTCCGGAGGGCGACCACCTGGGACCTGCCATCGGTCCCGCTCGGCCCGCCCACCACGAGCAGCGAGACGTCGTCGTCGAGCTCGGCGAGGGCTCGGACGGCCAGGTCGGCTCCCTTGAGCGGCTGGATCCGCCCGACGTACAGGAGCACCCGCCCCGCCGGGTCGAGCCCGAGGGCCTGGCGCGCCGACGTGCGGTCGCCCGGGACGAATACCTGGTGGTCGACGCCGGGCGGCACGATCTCGATGCGGTCGCGGTCGGCGCCGTAGAGCGTGACGAGCTGCCGGCGTTCGTCGTCCGTCGCCGCGATCATGAGATCGGCGCAGCTGACGATCTCGCCCTCGACCCGGGCGCGGGTCTCGGGGTCGTCGCCCACGCCCGCCTCCGCCTTCACGCGATCGAGGGTGTGGAACGTGGCGACGAGCGGCAGGTCGAGATCGTGCTTGAGCCGGTGGCCGACGGCACCCGAGATCCAGTAGTTCGCGTGCAGGACGTCGGGCGCCTGGCGTTCGGCGGCGAAGAACCCGAGGGCGGCGTCGACGAAGGGTTCGACGAGCGCGGGGAGCGCCGGCTTCGGGACGGGGCCGACCGGCCCGGCGGCGACGTGCACGACCCGGAATCCGGGCTCGACCTCGACCGTCGGCGGTTGCTCGCCGGCGTCGGCGCGTGTGAGCACGTCGCATGCCACGCCGGCGCGGGCGAGATTCGAAGCCAGCGAGCGCACATACACGTTCATGCCGCCACCGTCACCGGCGCCCGGCTGCGCGAGCGGCGACGTGTGCACACTGAGCATGGCGACGCGCTGAACCGACATCGAACGGAGAGCCTACCGGCGAGGGGCTTGCGCGCCGCTCAAGCCGTACCGGGTTGCGCCGACTCGTCCTCCTCGATCCGCTCGCGCTGGAACGAGCGGTAGATCTCGACCAGCGCTTGTTTCTGGCCCTCGGTGATCGTCCGGTCGCGCAGGATCTCCTCGACGAGGTCTTCGTCGTTCTCGCGCTCTTCGAGAATCCCGGCCCGGACGTAGAGCGTCTCCGACGAGATGCGTAACGCGCGGGCGATCGCTTGCAGGATCTCGGCGCTCGGCTTGCGCAGGCCCCGTTCGATCTGGCTCAGGTACGGATTCGAGATACCGGCGAGCTCGCTGAGCTTGCGCAACGACAGCCGCGCGTTGCGTCGCTGATCACGGATGAACTCGCCGAGATCGCGCAATCTCGAGTCGAGATCCGGGGTCATCCGCCTGCCGCAGTCACGCTTGGCCCACCTTGTGCCGAGCGGCCAAGTCGCCCTCCATGCGATCGATCACCTGGAGCACGTTGCGACGCTGCGCCGAGACTTCCTGCTCCAAACTGGCCGAGCTGCTGGAGCGTGGACCGCACTCGTCGTCGTCGAGGTTTGGCAGCTTTGCCAGCGTGTCGTCTGTGATCAGATGCTCACGGCCCCGACGCCATTTGATGTCCATCGACGGTGCCAGGTGGCGCGTCAGCCGGCTCTTCTCGACCGGGGCGCGCGGTCCCTCGTCGGCGAGGATCTCCGGGAGCGCGGCGATGAGGTCACCGACGGAGCCGCCCGACGCGTGGCGGTCGAGCTCGGCCTCCAGGATGTCGATGCGCGCCTGCGTCATGCGCCGGACGTACGATACCTCGGTCTCGATCTCGAGACACTCGGCGTGGCGGCTGCGGAGCTCGTCGAGCGGCCACTCGGAGAGCTCGGTCAGGAACGCGGCATCGAGCACCTCGTCGATGCGGCGCCGGTGCTCGCCCATTGCCGAAACGGTATCAGCGCGCTACTGGCAGATCTTCGAGATCGTCGGGAATGGGTTGATCGCGGTGGCCGTCCGCCCGCCCGGTCGAATCTCGAAGTGCGTATGCGGCGCGCCCGCGTTGCCGGTCATGCCGAGCTTGGCGATCACCTCGCCCTGCGCCACCCGGCGCGGTCCGCCGACGTACTCCGACAGGTGGTAGTAGATGTACGTCACGCCGTTCTCGCCCTCGAGATAGGCGCCCATGCCGCCTGAGCCGCCGGGGCCGTACGTGACGTTTCCGCCGACGACGGCGAGGTTGGGCGTCCCCATCGGGGCGAACATGTCGTTGCCCTGATGGCTGTGACCGGTACGCGGCTGCCCGAAATCGTTGCTGAAGGCGGCGCCGGGCACCGGACAGACCAGACCGTCGACAACCGGCGCGCCGAGACCTGCGGCAACCCTCTGCGCCTGGAGTGCCCGCATCGCCAAGTCGGCCCCGGCCACGTTCGCGTCGAGGAGGTTGCGTTCGTCGGCGAGGCGTTGGCGGTAACTGTTGTAGTCCTTGGAATCCTCGGCGAGCCGATCACGCTGGGCTGCGAGTTGCGCGCTCACCGCCGCCATTTCGGCGACGGCCGCGTTGTCGGCCGCGTTGGCCCGCTCGAGCAGGACCGACAACCGCGCGCTTTCCTGCGGGTTTCTCGACTCGAAGATCGCGTCGCGGTCCGTGCCCTGCGTCTTGTACGCCACGATCGCGCGCCGCTCGGCGATGCCGCGTAGCTCCTCGCGGCGCGCTTCGCCGGCGGCGATCTTCTGCTCGAGCTCAGCGATCTTGTTGCCGAGGTCCTCGAACGAGGACTGGGCATTGGTGTACCGCTCGGCGGCCTCGTTGGCCTCGCGCCGGGCCTCGTCGGCGCGCTGCGTGAGCTCGGCGAGAGGATCGGGAGCGGGCTGAGCACCGGCCGAGGATGTCGTCAGCGGGGCGGCGGCGCACAGCGCCACAATGGCCGCGCCGAGAATGCGACAAACCGCCCGAGTTTGGCCCACTCGCACTGGGCGGGGACGCTAGTCAGCCGCCCCCGGTGGAAGCAACGCCCCCCGCCTGACCAGGAGGTTTCCGGAATCCCAGGCGGGGGAAGGACGTTAGCAGGTCCGTGGAATGACAACGAGCGGACCAGCCTTTTCGCGCCTCGATACCCGAGGAGGACACATGCCCGAGTACACGTTGCCCGATCTCCCTTACGACTACGCGGCGCTCGAGCCGCACTACTCCGCCCAGATCCTCGAGCTGCATCACGACAAGCACCACGCGACGTACGTCAAGGGCGCGAACACTGCGCTCGAGAAGCTTGCCGCCGCCCGTGAGAACGAAGAGTTCGGCACGATCAACCAGCTCCAGAAGAACCTGGCCTTCAACTTGTCCGGCCACGTCCTGCACTCGCTGTTCTGGAACAACATGAGCCCGCACGGCGGCGGCAAGCCCGACGGTGATCTCGCCGCCGCCATCGACGAATCGTTCGGCACGTTCGAGGGCTTTCGCAACCAACTCACCGAAGCGTCGCTCAACGTGCAGGGCTCCGGTTGGGGCGCGCTGACGTGGGAGCCGGTCGCGCAGCGGCTCATCGTCGAGCAGGTCTACGACCACCAGAGCAACGTCGGGCAGGGCGCGCCGCCCCTGCTCGTGCTCGACATGTGGGAGCACGCGTACTACCTGCAGTACAAGAACGTGAAGGCGGACTGGGTCGAAGCGTTCTGGAACATCGTGAACTGGCCCGACGTCGCCACCCGGTTCAATAACGCGCGCGGCCTGAAGCTGCTGTAACCGCTACGTGACGCGCTCAGCCACCGCTCACCGGTGGGATCACGGCGACCTCGTCGCCGTCGCGGAGCGGCGTGTCGTCGCCGTGCTCGGGCTCGTCGCCGTTCACCCACACTCTCGCCGACTCGAGCACGGCCCGGAATGGCGCGCCGTAGACCGATCCCGCTGCGGCCATGAGCTCCCCGAGCGTGGCGGCGTCGAAGGTGTCGTCGGCGCGGCCTGCTGCCTCGCGCGCCTGTGCGAACAGCCGCAGGCGGACGCTCAGATCTCGATCTCCGCCACGCCGTCCTTGATGACGGCGTCACCGGCCGGATTGGTGCTCTCGAAGGCGTAGACGGTCTTGCCGTCACGCTCTCCGGTGCTCCAGAAGCGGGTGGTCATTGTCTCGCCCGGCAGCACGGGCTTCGAGAAGCGCACCGCCAGCCGCTTGAGCAGCTTCGGCTCACCCGCCGCGAGCTCGCCGATGGCGGCCCAGCTCGTGAACGCCATCGTGCAGAGGCCGTGGATGATGATGCCGGGGAGGCCGACCGACTTGGCGAACTCCTCGTCGAGGTGGATCGGCACCTTGTCGCCGGACGCCGCCGAGTACCGGTACGTCTGGTCGGCGTCGAAGGTCTGGTCCGCCACCGCCACCGGCTCGGTGTTCCGAAGCTCTTCGGGGAAGGGGTGCTCGGGTGCGGCCTCGCCCGTCCTGTCGCCGCCGGTGACGCCGCGGAAGAACGTCACCGAGTACTGCTCGTTGACGAGCGCGCCTGCCTCGTCGCGCGTCTCCATGCGGCTGACGACCGTGGTGCCCGACTGCTTCACGTGAATGCCGATCGGCGCGGCGCGGGACCGCAGCACGGCGCCGGGGACGATCGGCTGGTGGAAGTACATGTCCTGCTCGCCGTGGACGACGAACGGGAACGCCTCGGCCGGCGTGACCTCGCCGACCGCGCCGCCCATCACGTCCCAGACCGGCACCACCGAGAACACAGGCGGCGCGAGCTCACCGTTCGCGTGCGCCGGGATCGGGTCGTTGGTGGCCGCGGCGTACTGCTTGATCCGGTCGGCCTCGACCTTGAAGTCCTGCTCGTCGGACCACTGCCCGACCTTGTCGATGGCGAACTGCATGGGGATTCTCCTGGTGGGATCGTCGTCGAAGCCTACGTCAGGTCCCGCGGGGCGTCTCCGTGTCGACGTTGGTGCGCGCAGTGGGTCGCGCGTCGAGGCGCTCCGGTGCGATGGGGTCCCCCGTCACCTCGTCGATCCCGTACGTGCCCTTGTCGATGCGCTCGAGCGCGGCCTGCAACTCTGCGAGCTCCTGTTCGAGCTGTTCGAGGATCGAGACGTCCTTCTCGCGCTCGAAGGTCTCGCTCGCGGTGTCGGCGGGGTGCTGGTCGTAGTCCGACAGCTCGGAGAGCTCGTCGTTCTCCGGTCCGTCGCCGAGCTCGTCCTTGAGGTTGTGGATGAGCCCTTCGATGCGAGCTTTCTCGTCCATCACGCGCTTGCGCGCTTGTTCAGGATCGATCGTCACCAGCTTCTCCTCGCCGCCGTCGCAAGCTCCGGCTTTGCGTCAGCGGTCGGCAAGCCGCCGCTGCCGCGTCAGGCTAAACCCGCCTCAGCTCCCCGACAGGCGGAGCTCGAGGAGCTGGGCCTGGTCGGCGAGCAGGCCACGCAGCACCTCGAGGCGTTCGCCGGGGTGGTCGAGCTCGAGCAGGCGCTGGGCGTCGAGGGGCCCGATCGGCGCCGCCGCCGCCGCCTCGAAGGCGGCCTGCGCCGGGTCCGCGTCGAGCGCGACGTCGATGGACATCGGCGCTTCGCCCAGCTCGGCCGCCATCGCCAGCACGCGCTTCAAGAGGCGCTCGACGTCGTCGCGAGCGGCGCGGGCGTCGTCAGGTGGTCCGGGCTCGCCGAGCAGCTCGACCTCGGCCCGCGGGAAGGGATCGTCCGGGAGCCACTCGCGCACGCGCAGACGACGAATGCCTTCGGTGGCGAGGAGATACCGGCCATCGGGGAGCCGCCCGGCGGCCACGATGCGGGCGACAGTGCCGACCGAGAACCGGGTGTCACCACCGCCGACCTCGCTGCCGCGCTCGATGAGCACGACCCCGAACTCGCCGTCACCGGCGAGGCAGGTCTCGGCGAGCGCGCGGTAGCGCGGCTCGAATACGTGCAGCGGGAGCTGCGCGTGCGGGAACAGCACGTTGCCGAGCGGAAACATCGGCAGCGTCCGTCCCCCCCGCATGCACGGCACGGTACCGCCGAAGCGGCGCTCAATTGGCGCGTGACCGCAGGGCGGCGGCGTCGCGCGTGACGCGCTCGGCGTCGTCGCCCTCGAGCTCCGCCACCACCGCGTCGAGCTCGGCGGCCGCCTCCAGGAACCGACCGACGCCCCCAAGGAGCCCGGCGAGCTGACGCCGCTCGCCCGGGAGGAGCCCGGGGATGCGCAGTCGCAGCCGCGCCGCCCACGCGAGCGATGCTGGGTCGCGCCTCGTGAACGTCTGCTGCAGGTTGGCCAGCATCCGGCTGAGAATGCTGCGCGTGTCGACGGCGCGCAGCAGGTCGAGCGTGAAGGGCGGATCGAGCTGCATCTGCTCGTACAGCGCGCGACATCCCGCCTCGTCGAGGCGACGTCCCTCGTGGAACGGATCGAACCAGACGTCGTGCTCACCGGCGGGTTGGACGAGGAAGTGGCCAGGCATGCCGACGCCGTAGATCGGCACACCGAGGCGACGGCCGACCTCGATCATCACCACCGACAGCGAGATCGGGATGCCGAGGCGCCGGGCGAGGACGTCGTCGAGATACGAGTTGCGTGGGTCGCCGTAGTCGACGGTGTTGCCGGCGAGCCCGCCTTCGCCGAACAGCGCGCCGGCGATGCCGGCCGCGGTGTCACCGGCCACTGCAGCGGCGAGGTGGTCGAGCTCGGCGAGCGGGCCGGCGAGATCGAGGTCGGGGTGGGCGTGCTTGGCAATGAGAAGCGCAGTCTCGTCGAGCGGGACCTCGTCCGGCGGGCGGCGCACGAGCTCCGCGAAGCGCTCGGTCGCGTCCACAGCAGGTGACGGTACTTCTCGCGAACGCGCGTCCGGTCGCCCGTACACTGCGCGCATGGCAGGTGGACAAAGCGCCGCGCTCTCCGACGGTCTGCACGACGCGGTGTCGACGCGGCTGCGGCGCGCCAACCAGCGGGTTACAGCCAATCGCAAGGCGATCGTCGACGCGCTCTCGGCCGCGACACGCCCGATGACGATCCCGGAGATCCTCGACTCCCCCGGCGGGCGCGGGCTGGCGCAAAGCTCCGTGTACCGCAACCTCGTCGTGCTCGAGGAGGCCGGGCTCGTGCATCGCATCGTCACCGACGCCGAGTTCGCCCGCTACGAGCTCGCCGAGGACCTCACCGAGCACCATCACCATCTCATCTGCGCCAACTGCGGGCTGGTCGAGGACGTGCCGGCGTCCGCCGGCCTCGAGCAGTCCGTGCACACGGCGGCGAGCCAGATCGCCCGCTCGACCGGGTTCCATACGCAGCGCCACCGCGTGGACCTCGTAGGACTCTGCGCGCGCTGCTCGTGACGAGGGCCCGAGCTCCGCGCGTCACCAGGTGACTTCCGCGCACCCGGTGTGATCGTCCGGTTCGACCTGCAGCGTGGCGTGCGCTATCTGGTAGCGCACTCGAAGCACGTCCCGCGCCCGATCGAGCACGCCGTGCGGGTCCGTCCCGGTTCCGATCATCAGGTGCGCGCTCGCGACGTCCATCTCGGAGGTCAACGTCCAGACGTGGAGATCGTGCACGTCGACCACACCGGGCACCGCGGCGAGTTCGGTCTGCAGCCGTTCGACGTCGAAGCCGGCTGGAGCGGCCTGGATCAGGATGCGCAGCGCGCTGGCGGCGAGACGCCAGGCGCGGGGCAGGATCCACACGCCGATCGCGATCGCGACGATGGCGTCGATCGGCGTCCAGTCCGTCGTCGCGATGACCACGGCGGCGGCGATCACGCCGAGCGAGGCGACGGAGTCGGCCAGCACGTCGAGGTACGCGCCCTCGACGCTCAGGCTCAGTCGGGCGCCGCTCCGGAGAAGGACGACCGAGACGACGTTCACGACCAGGCCCAGGATCGCCACCACGAGCATCGGCCCCGCCTCGACGGACGGCTCCGAGCCGAGGCGCAGGATCGCCTCCACCAGGACGTAGCCGGTGACTCCGAAGAGAAGGGCGGCGTTGGCGAGCGCGGCGAGGATCTCGAGCCGGTAGAGCCCGAAGGTGCGCGACCGGTTGCCCCCGGCGCGGTCGGCGAGGCGGATCGCCGCCAACGCCATGCCGATGCCGACCGCGTCCGTGAGCAGGTGGGCAGCATCCGACAAGAGCGCGAGCGATCCGGCGAGGAACGCGGTGACGGCCTCGACCACGAGGAACGCCAGCGCCAGCACGAATGCGAGGGCGAGCCGGCCGGCGTACCGAGCGCCCGCCCGATTGACGGCCGACCCGTGACTGTGACCGTGACCATGAGCCACGGCCTCGATGCTACGAGCGCGGTGGACAGCCGAGCGCGTTTGCGATCTTGTCGAGATTGGTTTCCATCACCGTGAAGTAGTTGGCCTTTGCATCGCGTTCCTTTTTGCTGAGGCTCTCGAGCGGGCTCAGCACCTGCGTGCGCAGGCCACCTGCATCTCGTGCGAGTGTGCGCGCGATGCGGGGCGACACGGTCTCCTCCGTAAAGACGGTCGTGACCCCTTCGTCGCGGGCGAGCTGGGCGAGCTCACCCAGCCGGGCCGCGTCGGGCTCGTCGTGGGGAGAGAGGCCGGCGACGCCTTCCTGACGGAGCCCGTACCGGGTGGCGAGGTAGCCGAAGGCGTCGTGCGAGGAGACGAGCAGGTCACGGGCACATCCGGTGAGGCGCTCTCGGTGCCGGGCGTCGAGCGCGGCGAGCTTGTCCTGGAGCGCGAGCGTGTTGCGTTCGTAGGCGGCCGCGCCCTTCGGGTCGGCGGCGGCCAGGCCGCGCTCGACCTCACCGACGAGCTGTGACATGAGCACCGGGTCCAGCCAGACGTGCGGGTCGACACCGCCTCCCTCACCCTCCTCGGCGACCTTCTTCCCCTCGGTGTCGACGAGCTTGGGCAACAGCTCGACGGCTCCGTCGTCGCGGCGATCGGCCGCGTCCTCGACCGCGGGTTGGAACCCGCCTCCGAGCACGAACGCGACCTTGGCGTCGAGAAGCTCGTCGACCTGGTCCGACGTCAGCTCGAGGTCGTGGGGTTCGGCGCCAACGGGTGTGAGGTTCGTGACGTCGACGCGCTTCCCGCCGACCTGCTGGGCCGCGAACGCGACCGGATAGAACGCGGCCGCCACGTCGACCTTGCCGTCGGATGCGGCGGCGACGCCGCGCCGCGCGCCCGCGAGGAGCGAGAAGGCGATCAAGGGGACGGCCAGGACGGCGAACCATCGGCTTCGTCTCATAATGAGAATGGATCTTAACAGGGTCCGGCGTAGGATGGGAATCGATCTCAGATGCAAACCGCTACCGCACACCCCGTCCTGACCGCCCAGGGCGTGTCCTTCGCCTACGGCGCCCATCGCGTCCTCGACGACGTGGGGCTGGAAGTCGCGCCGGGCGAGTTCGCGGCGCTCGTCGGCCCGAACGGCGCCGGGAAGTCCACCCTCCTGCGGATCGTGCTCGGGTTGCTCGGGCCGCAAGCAGGCCGGGTCGAGGTGTTCGGCGACTCGCCATTGCGCCGTTCCGACCGCCGCCGCCTGGGATACGTACCGCAGCGCCCGCGGCTGGCTCCCGATCTCCCGGCGACCGTCGACGAGGTCGTGGCAGCCGGCCGTCTGGCCAAGCAGGGGTGGTGGCGCCGAGCGCGACCAGTCGACCGGGACGCCATCGGGCACGCTCTCGAATCGGTCGCGCTCGAGGACCTACGCAAGCACCGGGTCGCCGAGCTGTCGGGCGGGCAACAGCAGCGCGTCCTGATCGCCAAGGCGCTCGCCACAGAGCCCGAGCTGCTCATCCTCGACGAGCCGATCGCCGGCATCGACGCGCAGGCGCAACGACTGTTTCGCGACTCACTCGTGCACCTGTTGCGTGAGCACGGCGCCGCGGTGCTGCTCGTGTCACACGAGCTGGGCGCCGTCGCCGACGATCTCGACCGCGTGGTGGTGCTGCGACGCCGCGTCCTCTTCGACGGGAAGCCGCGCGAGCTCGCCGACGCCGGCGTGAGCCTCGGCGTGCACGCCGACGACCTGCCCCGCTGGCTGGAGGAGCTCTCCGAGAACGGCGGGGCGTGATGCCCGGGATGCCGTGGCCGCTGCCGTGGCCGTTCGACACGACGTACATGCAGCTGGCGCTGATCGCGGGACTCGCCGTCGGCGCGTCGGCCCCGCTCATCGGCACGTTTCTCGTGCAGAAGCGCCTGTCCCTTCTCGGTGACGGACTCGGCCATGTCGCCGTGGCCGGCATCGGCGCCGGCCTGCTATTCGGTACTTCACCGACGTGGACGGCGCTGGTGGCGGCGGTCGCCGCCGCGCTCGCCCTCGAATGGCTGCGCTCCCGCGGCGGCACATCCGGCGACTTGGCGCTGGCGCTGTTCTTCTACGGCGGGATCGCAGCCGGGGTCGTGCTGGCGGGACGATCCGCGACCGACACCAACCTCCAGCCCTACCTCTTCGGATCGATCCTCACGGTGACGGAGAACGACGTCTATACGATCGTCGCCCTCGGTGCGCTGATCGTGGTGGCGATCGCGCTGTGTTGGCGAGCGCTGTTCGCGGTGGTGTTGGACGAGGAAGCGGCCCGCGTGGCAGGCATCCCCGCCGCCGCGTTGAACGCGTTGCTCGCCGCGCTGACGGCGGTGACCGTGGCCGCCGCCATGCGCGTCACCGGTGTGCTGCTCATCGCCGCGCTCATGGTGCTGCCGGTCGCCGCGAGCCGTGTCGTCGCGCGTTCGTTCCGCACCACGACGCTCGGCGCGGGCGCGGCGGGCGTGGTCGCCGTCGTGCTCGGCTTGGCTGCAGCCCGGCAGTGGGCCCTGGCTGCCGGCGGCGCGATCGTGCTGGTCGCGCTGGCGCTGTTCGCGGGCGCGTCGATCGCCGCGCCCTTCCTCCGAAACCGGGTTCCAGACGACGCTGGATCGCTGCTCTCCAGGCCGGGGTAGCAGTCAGCAGATGCCGCTGACGACGGGGTACGGGTTCACCGCCCCGCCGCCGCCGGGATGGATCTCGAAGTGCGTATGCGGCGCGCCACCCGACGCGTCACCGGTGTTGCCCGTGAAGCCGATCACATCGCCCTGACCGACTTGACGCGCGCCGCCTGCGTAGGAGTCGAGGTGGAAGTAGTTGTAAAGATCGCCGTTGTCACCGTGCAGGTACACGCCGTTGCCCGCCGCACCTCCCGACTTCATCGTCACCGATCCCGACACCACGGCGACGTTGGGCGTGCCACGCGGCGCCATGAGGTCGACGCCCTCGTGCAGACGGCCACCAGCACGCGGCGCGTGCCACGAGTCCACGAACGACACCGGGCCCTGGACGGGACAGATGAGCCCGTCCGCGGACACGGTGGGCGCGGCGCGAGGCGCGGTGCCCGCCGCGGCTCGCTGCGCGGCGGCCAGGTCGCGCCCGAGGCGGGCGGTCTCGGCACGGAACTCGTCAAGCGCAGCATGCTGCTCGGCGCGACGCGCGTCGAGCTCCTTGCGCTTGGCGTCGAGAGCACCCTGGACCCTCGCCAGCTGCTCGACGGCGTCGTTGTCGCTCGCGTTCGCCTCGTCCAGCAGCTTCTCACGGCGCGCCACGTCGAGCGGCTCGTCGTCGGCGGTGAAGAGCTCGGCGCCGGCGCCGCTGTCCTTGTAGGCGGTCACGGCTCGTCGGCGCGCCGCCACCTTCAGCGCGGCGATCTGGTCCTCGGCCGCCGCAATCGCCTGCTCGAGCTGCTGCATCTCGCGCTCGAGCTCGCCCACCCGGATCTGGGCCTCCTCGTACCGCGCGACGGCCGCATCGGCAGAAGCCTGGGCATCCGTCACCGGATCGGCTCGCGCCGGCGACGCCGAGAGATCAGGGCCGGTGAACGCGGCGACGGCGAGCGCGGCTGCCGCGACAACCACGCCGAGCCCGTACCGGCGACCGTCCCTGGGGCTGCGGATGCGCGACGACGCTAGACGGGGGCCGGGCGAGCCCTCAATCGGGGCCGCCGACCCTCGGCGGCGCCGGGTACTCGCCGACGGGCCCGTCCCAGAATTCGGACTCCGTCTCGTCCGCGGCGGGCGCGTGTGACGACGGCCGCCGCGCCGGCGCCCGGCCGCGACGGCGCTGACCGGGCGCCCCGCCTTCGCTCACGACCCGGGCCGCCAGCCACGTCGTGACCGGAACGGACGCCACGATGCCGATGCTCCCGACCAGCGCGCTCAGGATCTCCGTCGCGACCACCTCGCTGTTCGCGACGGTGCCCAGCGACTGTCGCGATTGCACGAACAGGATCAACAACGGAAGCGCCGCGCCCGCGTACGCGAGGGCGAGGGTGTTGACCGTCGACGCGACGTGGGCGCGGCCGATCCGCATCGCCGAGCGAAAGATCGAGCGGCGAGGAAGATCCGGGTTGGCCGAACGCAGCTCCCAGACCGCCGCCGCCTGCGTGACCGTCATGTCGTCGAGCGCGCCGAGGGCGCCGATGACCATCCCACCGAGCACGACGCCGCTGAGATCGAGGCCGCGCTCGCCGATCTTCACGAGGAGTGCCTCCTCGGTCGCGAATCCCGAGATCTCCGCGAGTGACGTGAAGACGCTTGCGAACAGCACCGTGAGCGCGAGCGCCCCCAGGGTGCCGAGGAGCGCGACCGTGGTTCGGGTGTTGAAGCCGTTGGCGAGATAGAGCGCGAGATATGCGATCGCGCTGGCGCCGAAGACGGCAACGAGCACCGGGCTGCGCCCGTCGAGGATCGCGGGCAGGACGAACGTCAGCAGGACGACGATGCTCGCGGCCAAGCCGACGAGCGCGGCCAGGCCGCGTAGCCGCCCGAGCGCGACCACGGCGACCGCGAAGATGACCGCCAGCCACAGCAACACCGGCCGGCGCTGGCGGTCGGCGAACTGGTACTGAAAGCCGGGCTCCGCCCTCGGCTCGTAGGACAGAACCACGTGATCGCCCTGGTTGAGGTCCGGGGTGGTGGGCGACTCCGGAAAGTCGATCGTCGTGGTCTCACTCTTGTCCGGCCCCTGATTGAGCCGGAACCGCACCTTCTCGCAGCGGACGCGGTCGGCCTCCGTCGTGTTCGCGCACGGGCCCTCGCGCGCGGAGATCACCGTCGCGTCGTACACGCGGCTGATGAGCCCGATGTCCGGCCCGCTCCGCTTCCCGACGTCGCCCGGCGACCGCAACACCACGACACCGACGAGCGTCGCGATTCCGAGCACGATGGACACGGCTGTGAGCAGCTGTCGGGTCCGCCGAGGAATCGCGACTCGGCCCTCTCCGTGCGCGTGCGCCACCGGCCCAGTCTGGCCGCGGCGCGCGGCCCGAAGCAGGACCGGGTGTACGGTCCCGGCCGTGCGTCTCGAGGGGGAAAAGGCGCTTGTCACCGGCTCCACCTCCGGGATCGGCAAGGCGATCGCGATCGCCTTCGCCGCCGAAGGGGCCAGCGTCATGGTGACCGGTCGCGATGCCGGTCGCGGCGCTGCGGTCACCGACTCGATCATGGGCGATGGCGGTGATGCCGCGTTTCACGCCGCCGACCTCGCCGACGAAGCGGCGTGCGCCCAACTCGTCTCGGCGACGATCGAGCGGTTCGGCGGCGTCACCGTCCTCGTGAACAACGCCGTCGGCTCCACCGTCGACGAGACGGACGCTCCGGTCGACCGGCTGCGCACGTCGACCTGGGAAGCCAGCTTGCGGATCAACCTCACCGCGCCGATGTGGTTGGCGCGCAGCGCGATCCCGCACATGATCGAAGCCGGACGCGGATCGATCGTCAACGTCTCGTCACGCGCTGCCGAGCGCGCCAGTCCCGGTCTCGCCGCCTATGTCGCCAGCAAGGGTGGTCTCAACGCGTTCACCCGTTCGATCGCGGTCGACTACGCGGAGCACAACGTGCGGTGCAACACGATCAGCCCCGGCTATGTGCTGAACGAGCGTCGTGACGCCGCGCTGACCGACGAACGGCGAACACGCCTCGAGGGCATGCACCTCACGCGCCTCGGTGAAGCGAGCGATGTCGCACTTGCGGCGGTGTACTTCGCAAGCCGCGAATCCGAGTTCGTCACGGGCGTCAACCTCCCGCTCGACGGCGGCAGCAGCGCGGCGCGCGGCTTGACGTTCGGCTGACTCCCGCATGCACCCGCGCGTCTCGCTCAGCGCCATCTCGACGTTCTCGTGGGAGCTCGACGCGGACCTCGCGTTCTATGCCAAGACGAGGATCACGAACGTCGGGATCTCGGTGGCGAAGCTCGAGCGCTTCGGGTGGGACGACGGCACCCGCCGGGTGGCCGACGCCGGGCTGCGCGTGACGAATCTGATCGGGCTGGGCCCGTTCGACCTCACCGACCCGGCTCGCTGGGACCCACAGCGCGAGCGGGTCGTGCGTGCGCTCGACACCGCGGCCGCCGTGGGCGCCGAGTGCCTGGTGTTCACGACCGGGCCCGCCGGACCGCTCCTGTGGGAGGACGCGGCCGACGCGCTCGAAGCCGCGCTGGCGCCCGTGCTGCCCGAGGCCCGCTCCCGCGGCGTGCCCTTCGCGATCGAGCACACGAACTCGCTGCGCGTCGACATCGGCTTCGTGCACACCTTGGCCGATGCGATCGACCTCGCCCGCCGGCTCGATGTCGGGGTGTGCATGGAGGTCAACGCGTGCTGGGCCGAGCGCGGCCTCGCCGGCACGATCGCCGCCGGCGCCGATCGGCTCCGACTCGTCCAGGTGAGTGACTTCGCGGTCGGGACGCTGTCGACGCCGAACCGGCTCGTCCCCGGCGACGGTGACATCCCGCTCGAACGCATCCTCGGTAAGGTGCTCGCGGCCGGGTACGGGGGCTGCTTCGATCTCGAGCTCATCGGCCCCCGCATCGACGAGGAGGGCTACGACTCGGCGTGCCGGCGCAGCATCGACCGCCTCACCGAGATGCTCCACCCGCTCGGCGCGTAACCCTTGCGGGCGGGCATGCGTCGGAGTAGACGTTGGCCGGTCGCCGGAGCTGGGGCTTCGGCCGGAAGAAGGGGGCAGGGACATGGCAGCAACGTCGGTAGGGGA
>JBKPDG010000196.1:0-9496 GCA_046727755.1 Actinomycetota bacterium | reverse complement strand
GCCGGGCTCTTCTCCTCTTCTCCCTGCAGCGTGCGCCCGAAGTCGTTCACGACGACGCGCGTCCCGAGTCGTGCCAGCTCGAGCGCCTCGGCCCGTCCCAGCCCGCGCCCGGCTCCGGTGACGATCGCGACCTTGCCGTCCATCCCCTCGAGCACTCGCTCTCCCCCGTCCGCGGCCGAAAAGTGGAATACGTTCTACTCCGTGACCGAGCCGAGAGTCGCCTTCGTGACCGGGGCCAGCCGAGGCATCGGCAAGGCAGCCGCCATCGCGCTCGCCGGCGCCGGCCTCGACGTGGTGATCACCGGCCGCACGGTCCGGGAAGGTGACGGCGTCGACGACTCGGACGGGGCCGGGCGCTCGATCCCGGGCAGCCTCGAGACGACCGCGCAGGCGATCGAGGCGACGGGCCGGCGGGCGTTGCCGGTCGTCATGGACCTGCACGACCGGTCGACCCTCGACGCCGCCGTGAAGCGCGCGCTCGACGATTGGGGGCACATCGACGTTCTCGTGAACAACGCCATCGACACCGGCCCGGGTGACATGTCGCGCTTCGAGGACACGCCGGTCGAGCTGCTCGAGGCCAAGCTGGCCGCCAACGTCGTCTCGCAGATCGTGCTCATCAAGTCGGTGCTGCCCGGCATGCTCGAGCGCGGCGACGGCACCCTCGTCAACGTGACGTCGGCGGTCGCGGTCATCGATCCGCAGGCACCCACCGGCGAGGGCGGCTGGGGCGCCGCGTACGCGATGTCGAAGGGCGCGTTCCACAAGCTCGCAGGGATCCTCGCCGTCGAGGTCGGCGATCGTGGGATCCGCAGCTTCAACCTCGAGCCGGGGTTCGTCATCACCGAGCGGATGGAAGTGAACGCCGGCGCCCTCGGGCTCGCGGGGCGCTACCCGGGCGCGCCGCCCACGGTGCCGGCTGCGGTCATCGCGTGGCTGGGTACGTCCCCCGACGCCGCCGAGCTCAACGGCACCACGATCTCGGCCCAGCGTTTCGCCAAGGAGCGTGGCCTCCACCCGGACTGGCGGAACGGCAAAGGCAGCGCGAAGTAGCGCTCGTTACGATCGGAGCTCGCATGCAGATCGACGATCTGGTCCTGGTCAGCGTCGACGACCACGTCGTCGAACCAGCGGGCCTGTTCGAGCGTCACCTCCCCGAGCGTTGGCGCGAGCGCGCCCCGCGTGTCGTCCGCGCCCCGAGCGGGGCCGACGTCTGGATGTGGGGTGACCAGCGGGGCGCCAACTTCGGGCTGAACGCCGTGGCCGGTCGCCCGCCCGAGGAGTACGGCATGAACCCAATGTCGTTCGGCGAGATGCGCGACGGCTGCTACGAGATCGACGCCCGCGTGCGCGACATGAACGTGAACGGCGTGCTCGGCTCGATGTGCTTCCCGTCCTTCCCCGGCTTTGGCGGACGCATGTTCCACGCCGGAGGCCAGGCCGGCGACGACAGCGCGCTCCCGGTGTTGCAGGCGTACAACGACTGGCACGTCGACGAGTGGTGCGGCACGCACCCGGGCCGGTTCATCCCGCTCGCGATCTCGCCGGTGTGGGACCAGGACGCGATGGTCGCCGAGGTGCGGCGCATGGCGGCGAAGGGCTGCCACGCGTTCACGTTCTCGGAGAACCCGGAGAAGACGGGGTTCCCGAGCCTGCACAACGAATGGTGGGACCCGTTCTGGGCCGCCTGCACCGACGAGGGCACGATGGTGTGCTTCCACATCGGCTCGTCCTCGGAGATCCCGATCACGTCGGTGGAGTCGCCGGTCGACGTCACGCTCACGCTTATGCCCGTGAACATCGTGCAGGTCGCGGCCGACATCATCTGGTCCGACTTCCTGCGGCGGTATCCCGGCTTGAAGATCTGCCTGTCCGAGGGCGGCATCGGCTGGGTGCCGTACTTCCTCGAGCGCGTCGACCGCACGTACCACCAACAGCACCGGTGGACGGGACAGGACTTCGGCGGGAAGCTCCCCAGCGACGTGTTCCGTGAGCACATCGTCACGTGCTTCGTGCAGGACCGCATCGGCATCGAGCTGCGCCACGAGGTCGGGCTCGACACGATCACGTGGGAGGTCGACTACCCCCACTCGGACTCGACGTGGCCGCACTCCCCCGAGGCGTTCGCCGAGCAGCTCGACGGCGTGCCGGACGACGAGGTGCGCATGATCGGGAGCGAGAACGCGATGCGCCACTTCCGCTTCGACCCGTTCGCCCACCGGCCGCGGGAGCGGTGCACCGTCGGCGCCCTGCGGGCCGAGGCAACCGGCGTCGACACCGCGCCCCGGAGCGCTGGGACGCCCCAGCCCCAGCCGGAACGGCCCGTCCGCATCGCCGACATCGCCGCCATGAGCGGCGCCGCCCGCTGACCACCCCCGGGGCCGTTGGGTCGGAAACCGGTGCTCTGCGCCCGGTTTCCGACCCAACGCAGGTACTACGGGCCGAAATTGGAACCTGTTGCAATTTCGGGTCCGTCCCGGTAGCGTCCTCGCCATGGAATTCGGGATCTTCAACAGCCTGTACGTGCCTCACCAGGTCACCGACGGGGTCCCCGACCCCCAGGCCGTCCAGCACCGGCGGCTCATGGACGAGATCACGTGGACCCGGGCCGCCGACCGGTCCGGGTTCAAGTACACGTGGGCGACGGAGCACCACTTCCTCACCGAGTACTCGCACCTCTCGGCGAACGAGTCGTTCCTCGCCTACCTCGCCGGCGTCACCGAGCGCATCCACCTGGGCTCGGGCATCTTCAACATCACGCCGCCGGTGAACCACCCGGCCCGGGTCGCCGAGCGGGTGGCGATGATCGACCACCTCAGCGAGGGCCGCATGGAGTTCGGCGTCGGCCGCGGTTCGTCCAGTACCGAGCAGAAGGGCTTCGGGATCGAGGACCCCGAGCTCACCAAGATGATGGTCGACGAGGTGTTCCCGCAGTTCAAGCGCATGTGGTCGACGACGGACTACCGCTTCGACGGCGAGTTCTTCTCGATGCCGCCGCGCAACGTGCTGCCCAAGCCGTACACCGATCCGCACCCGCCGCTGTGGATCGCGGCCGGCAACCCGTCGACGTTCGAGAAGGCGGCTCGCATGGGCGTCGGCGTGCTGTGCTTCGCGATGGGCGCACCCGACATGCTCAAAGGGCTCGTGGAGATCTACAAGAACACGATCGACCAGGCCGAGCCGGTCGGCGAGTACGTGAACAACAACGTGATGATCACGAGCCAGATGCTGTGCCTGAACGACGGGCAGAAGGCGCGCGAGATCTCGTGCAACATGAACGGGAGCTACCAGAACAGCCTGGTGTTCCACTACCTCGACACGTTCCCGAAGCCGCCGTTCGTGCCCGACTGGCCCGAGCTCATCCCCGAGCCCACGCTCGAGGAGATGGAGCAGCGCATCCAGGCGGGCCGGGTCGTGGTCGGCACGCCCGAGGAGTGCGAGAAAGCGGTGCGCGGCTACGTCGACACCGGCGCCGACCAGCTCGTGTTCGGGCAGCTGTCGTCCACCATGCCGATCGAGGTTGCGGTCGAGTCGGTCGAGACGTTCGGCAGCGAGCTGATCCCGATCTTCGACAAGGACCCCGTGCACAGCACGCAGCGCCAGCGCGAGGCGTACGTCGCAGCGCGCGGGCCGCGGGTCAATCCGATCGGCCGCGCTCACGACAAGGTTCCCGTCTAGGGCATGGGCGAGTGCGACGGGCGGGTCGCGCTCGTTACCGGCGCCAGCCGGGGCATCGGCGCCGCCATCGCGCTGCGCCTCGCCGGCGAGGGTGCCGCGGTCGCCGTCACCGCCCGCACGCTCGATCCACATCCCACGCTGCCCGGCACGCTGCGCGAGGTCGTCGACGCCGTCGAGGCGCTCGGCGGCAAGGCGGTGGCGATTCCGGCCGACCTCGCCGACGCCGACGCACGGTCTCGCATCGTGCCCGAGGTCGAGTCGGCGCTCGGCCCCGTCGACATCCTCGTCAACAACGCCGCCGCCGCCTTCTACGTGGCGACGGCCGAGCTGTCGCTGCGGCGCCGCCGGCTCCTGTTCGAGCTGAACGTGCACGCGCCGGTCGATCTCGCGCAGCAGGTCATCCCGGGGATGCGGGCGCGCGGCCGGGGGTGGATCGTGAACGTGTCCAGCGCGACGTCACGCCATCCGAAGGGACCGCCGTTCGACCCGGGAATCAAGATCGGCTCGACGAGCACGCTGTACGGCGCGACAAAGGCGGCGCTCGAGCGGATCGCGACCGGTCTCGCCGCCGAGGTCTACGACGACGGGATCGCGGTGAACACGCTGGCGCCGGTGGCGGCCGTGCGCACACCGGGCGCCGAGGTCCACCTCGGACCGCTGCTCGACGAACGGCCCGAGATCGTCGAGCCCGTCGAGCTGCTTGCCGACGCCGTCGTCGTGCTCGCAACGTGTGACGCCGCGACCATGACCGGCCGCGTCGTGTACTCGCGCCCGTTCCTCACCGAGCTGGGCCGACCAACCGACCGATAAGGAGGCAGCGCCGCATGCTCTCGCCGATGGACGACTACCCGCTCCACCAGATCGCGGAGCCGATCCGCAACGTCGGGACGAGCGACCGCAACTTCTACGATCGCTACTACTTCAACCTGCACGGCTGCAGCGACGAGCTGTTCCTCATCATCGGGATCGGCCAGTACCCGAACCTCGGTGTGCAGGACGCCTTTGCGTGCGTGCGTCGGGGCGACAAGCACCGGGTGGTTCGGGCGTCGCGGGAGCTCGACGACCGCATGGACACGAGCGTCGGGCCGTTCCGGGTCGAGGTGATCGAGGGGCTGAAGAAGGTGCGCGTGGTGCTCGAGTCCACGGACCACGGCATCGCGTGCGACCTCACATGGGAAGGCGCGATCCCGGCGTTCCTCGAGCCGCGCCAGTACATCCGCAAGTACGGGCGGGTGCTGTTCGACACCATGCGCTTCGCCCAGACCGGATACTGGTCCGGCACGCTCGAAGTGGGCGGCGAGCAATTCGACATCACCCCCGACCGCTGGTGGGGCACCCGCGACCGGTCGTGGGGGGTCCGCCCGGTCGGCGAGGCCGAGCATCCCGGGATCCGCCGGGGCGAGGGCCAGCTGGGCGGGATGTGGAACTACGCGCCCATGCAGTTCCCGGAGTTCTCGCTCTTGTACATCCTCAACGAGACCGACTCCGGCGATCGGCCGACCGAGGAGGCGGTGCGCATCTGGGCCGACCCCGAGCGCGAGCCCGAGTGGCTGGGCCGGCCCGAGTTCGACCACACGCTCGTGTCCGGCACGCGCATGGTGTCGTCATCGGTGCTGTCGTTCCCCGAGGCGCCCGGCGGCGGCTTCGACGTGAAGGTCACGCCGCTCACGCACGTCTACCTCGCCGTCGGCACCGGCTATGGCCTCGAGGAGGACTGGCGCCACGGGATGTACCAGGGGCCGCTGGTCGCGCAGGGCGTCGAGCGCGACATGCAGGAGCTCGAGACGTGGGGCTGGTACGGCATCGTCGACCACGTCGCCCGCTTCGAGACCGGCGACACCACCGGCTACGGCCTCCACGAGCACGGCTTCTTCGGCCCGTTCCGCAAGTACGGGTTAGAACGGGGCGACGACACCGCGCCGTAGCTCTCGATGCGTGCGTGAGGGGCCTATATGGCACCCAGTGCACGCATCAGTTCGGCTGGGTCAACCCCAAGTAGGCGGCGTCGAGCTCTTCGGCGATCTGGTGGGGGGCGCCGACGAGTTGGATCTGACCGTGAAGCATGATGGCGGCGGTTTCGGCGACGTCGAGGACCTCGTGGGCGAACTGCTCGACGATGAGGATCGAGACGTCCTCGGCCGCGATGCGCGCCACGATCTCGTAGAGCTCCTCGACGACGATCGGCGCAAGGCCCATCGACAGCTCGTCGAGCAGGAGCACCTTCGGGTCGGTCGTGAGCGCGCGGGCCATCGACAGCATCTGTTGCTCGCCACCCGACAGCGTGCCGGCGAGCTGCCGGCGCCGGTCGCGCAGCCGCGGGAACCGCGTGAACGCCCGCTCCTCGAGCTCCCCCAGGTGCGGGCCAGTGTACGTCGCCATCCGGAGGTTCTCGGTCAAGGTGAGGTTCGGGAAGATCCCCCGGCCTTCGGGGATGGCGCAGATGCCGGCGCGGGCGAGCGCGTCGGACGACTTGCCCTGGACGGACGTACCGAACAAACGAACCTGACCCGCGTTCGGGGCGATCTGGCCGCTGGCGACCTTGAGCGTGGTCGACTTGCCGGCGCCGTTCGGCCCGAGCAGCGCGAACACCGCACCCGTGGGCACAGTGAGGGTCACGCCGTGGAGCACGTCGAGGGTGCCGTAGCCGGCGTGGATGTTGCGTAGCTCGAGCGCCGGCGCCGCGCCGTCGCCGGTGGCGTCGCCGTCACGGGACGCCGCCGCCGGCGCCTTGCGCTCACGCTCTTCGGCCTCGCCCAGGTACGCCGCCCGCACGGTGTCGTCGGCCTGCACGTCGGTCGGGGTCCCGACCGAGATGATGCGGCCGAAGTCGAGCACGTGGATGCGCTCGCACGTTCCCATGACGAACGACATGTCGTGCTCGACCAGCAGCACCGCCAGCCCGGAGCCGGCGACCTCGCGCAACAGCGCGCCGAGGGTCGCGGTCTCGGACTCGTTGAGTCCCGCCGACGGCTCGTCGAGAAGCAGCACGCGCGGCTCCGTCGCCAGCGCCCGTCCGAGCTCCACCAGCCGGGCGGTGCCCGTCGGGAGCCGGTCGACACGCTCCTCGGCCACCGCTTCGAGCCCGACGCGCTCGAGGATCTCTTTGGTGATGATCGCCGGGGACCGGGCACGATCGTGCGACCATCCCCGCCGCATCTCCGCCGCCACGAGGACGTTCTCGCGCGCGGTCAGGCTCCCGAACGTCTCGAGCCGCTGGAACGTGCGGCCTATACCGAGCCGCGCCCGCTGGTGCGGCTTCTTGCGCGTGATGTCGCGACCGTCGAGCTCGACGCGCCCCGTGTTCGGCCCCAGCAGGCCGGTGACGACGTTGAACAGCGTCGTCTTGCCCGCACCGTTGGGGCCGATCAGGCCCGTGACGTGGCCGACCTGGACGTCGATCGACACGTCGCTGAGCGCCTGGAGACCGCCGAAGCTGACCGACACCTGGTCGACGTCGAGGAGCGCCATGTCAGGTCGGGGCCTTCCAGCTCACGCCGCGCTCCGCCGAGTCGCTCGCGGTGACGGTCGAAGGCACGGGCGCCTCCGGCGCGGGCTCGACGGGCTCGCCCGGCGGCGCGCCGCCGCGCGGGCCGCGCTTCCCTGCCATGCGCTGACGCATCTCGGCCATGAATGCCTTGCGCGCGTCAGGCCGCCACGGCAGGAGTGGCGCGAGCGCGAATCCCAGCTCGACCGACGCGCCGTTGGGTCTCAGTGCCACGTTGACCGCCAGCAGCCCCGGCCCGAGCCGCTCGAGCGCCGACAGCCAGGACGTCTGGAAGGTGGCGTCAAGTATCAGGAAGGCGCCGACCCCCATCAAGGCGCCGCTGAACACCGCGACGGCGGCGCGGCGGGCTGTGCTCGCCCTGATCTCCGAGAACAGGATGATGGCGACCGTGAGCCCCACGATCACGCCGACCCAGACGATCCACGACGTGTCGAAGTTCTCCTTCATCACCACGAAGAGGATGTACGTGATGCCGCCGATCAGCGCACCGCTCACCGTCTCGACGCCGCCCACCACGATCAGCAGCACAATCGGAATCGCCAGAGGGCTCAGCAACTGGAAGTCCTGGGTCGCTGCGGTGCCGCGATGCATGCCGAGCAACGCGCCCGCGAATCCCGCCATCGCCGCAGACAGCGCGTACACCGCGAGTTTCGTGCGGAAGCGGTTCACGCCGAGCGTCGCGCAGGCGGCTTCGCTGTCGCGGAGCGCGATGAGTCGGCGGCCGAACCGTCCGCGGCGCAGCCACACGACGAAGATCGCCATCGCGCCGAAGATGGCGGTGACGAGCAGCAGGTAGTTGCGCTGGTCCGTGAAGCGGTAACCGAAAACCGACAACCGTGGGACGGGCTGGGCGCCGTTCCCGAAGACCTCGGGCTGGTCGAAGAACAGCGACTCCGCCATCCGGGCGAACGCCAACGACGCCAGCGCCAGGTACAGCCCCTGGAGACGCAAGGCCGGCAGCGTCATGAGGAAGCCGAGGGGGACCGCGAACGCGGCGGCAATGATCAAGCTGACGGGACTGCCGCTGCCGAACGGCGCCCACTGGTACACGGCGAACGCGCCCGCACCTGCAAAGGTGATCTGGGCCAGTGACACCTGACCCGCCCATCCCGTGAGCGGAACGAGCGACAGCATCAACACCGCCACGACGATCGCGAGCGTGAGCCGGTTGAGGCTGACCTGACCCATACCGCCGGAGATGAGCCACACGATCCCGAAGACGACGACCATCCCGACCCCGGTCTCCCAGATCCTCGGCACTCGCGGCTGGTGGAGCTTCGGATCGGGTGGGGCGCGGCGCAGCGCGATGCGCGCCTGCGGCACTGCGAGTAGGGCGATGAACAGGAAGATCGTCGGGATGGCGAATGACGTGGTGCTGAAGCGGCCCGACCAATCGAGGAAGTTGGTCTGGAACGTCACGACGAGCCCCAGCAGGATCCCGCCGAGGTACGTGAGGGGCAGGCTGCGCAGGCGGCCCACGATCGCGGCCGCGAACGCGTTGATGATCAGCAGCGTGAGCGCGTCGACCTGAAGCCCGAGCTCGGGCACGAGCAGGATGCCCGAGACGGCGGCCATCGACGAGCCGATCGCCCACGCCAGCATCGACGCCGCCTCGGGACGGGCGCCGTGCAGCCCGGCGAGGCTGCGGTTGTCGACAACCGCCCGCATCGTCACGCCGATGCGTGTCCGGTACAGGAGCAGCCGCAGGAAGATCGCGATCGCCACCGCGGTGAGGATCGTGATGAATCTGTGCCAGAGCACGAACGTGTCGCCGATATCGAAGCCTTCGCTTCCGAAGAAGAAATCGATCGAGCGGGACTCTGATGTCGGGTTCCAGAGCGTGACCGCCAACCCCATCAGGAAGAACATCACGCCCAGGGTGACGACGAGCTGCACGACCAGTGACTTGTCGTAGATACGCCGGATGAGCACGCGTTCGAGGAAGGCGCCCAGCAGCGGTGCGATCACGAGGATCGTCGCGATCAGCGCGATCGGTGCGGGCACGCCGCGGTTGACGCGCAGCTCCCAGTACATGAACGCCATGAACATGCCGATGGCGCCTTGAGCGAAGTTGAAGATGCCCGACGTCGTGTACGTGACGACGATGCCGGAGGCGGCGATCGCGTAGATCGACCCGATCGACACACCGACGATGAGCGTCGACAGGATGCTGTCGAACGTGACCGGCCGACCCGACCACGACTGGAAGACGACGATGACGAGGAAGGCAACGGCACCGACGATCACTGCTGTCCGTTGCCTGCTGAGGTTCACAGCACGCTCCGCTCAGGTCGCCCGCGCCCGGGCGCCGCC
>JBKPDG010000195.1:0-2054 GCA_046727755.1 Actinomycetota bacterium | reverse complement strand
TGCGATCTTCCCCGGGATCGAGATCGCAATGGACGCGCTGTTTGCCCGCGCCGCCGCTCTGCGTCGCGTCGAGCTGGTCGCTCCGAAGAACGTCATCGGCAAGTCGACGATGGAGTCGGTGCAGTCCGGCGCGGTGTACGGGTTCACCGGGCAGGTCGACGCGCTCGTCGAGCGGTTCCAGGCCGAGTTGGGAGACTGCACGGTCGTGGCCACGGGCGGGCTCGCCGATCTGATCCTGCCGTTCTCACGCACGATCCAGCACAATGAGCCCTGGCTCACCCTCCACGGGCTCCGGATCGTGTTCGAGAGGAATCGTTGAGCGACCTGCAGGACGAGCGCGCCCGGCGCCTGGCCAAGGTCGAAGCCGAGCGCGAGCGGGGACGCGATCCCTATCCGGTGCGCTTCGACCGGACGCACACAACCGCCGAGCTCCACGCCGCCTACGGCGCCATCGACGCCGGCGCGGAAACCGACGACATCGTGCGCGTCGCGGGGCGGATCCTGCTCGTGCGCCGCCAGGGCAAGCTCACCTTCGCGACGCTGCGCGATGGCACCGGGACGGTCCAGCTGTTCGTGTCGCGCGCGGTGATCGGCGACGACCAGCACGCCGCCTTCGACGACCTCGACCTCGGCGACTGGGTCGGGGTCGAGGGCGCCGTGATGAAGACCAAGAAGGGCGAGCTGTCGGTCAAGGTCAGCCGCTTCGAGCTTCTCGCCAAGGCGTTGCGCCCGCTGCCCGACAAGTGGCACGGCCTCGCCGACGTCGATACTCGCTTCCGCCAGCGTTACGTCGACCTCATCGTGAACGAGGACGCGCGGCGGGTCGCCGATATCCGCGTCGCCACCATCGACGCGCTCCGGTCCTTCCTCAAAGACCGAGGATTCGTCGAGGTGGAGACGCCGGTGCTCCACCAGGTGGTGGGGGGCGCGACCGCCAAGCCGTTCTTCACGCACCACAACGCCCTCGATCTCGATCTCACGCTCCGGATTGCCCTCGAGCTGCATCTCAAGCGGCTGGTCGTCGGCGGCTACGAGAAGGTGTTCGAGATCGGCCGCGTGTTCCGCAACGAGGGCCTGGGGACGCGCTACAACCCCGAGTTCACGATGCTCGAGGCGTACGAGGCCTTCGCCGACTATCACGACATGATGGATCTCACCGAGCAGATGGTGGCCCTCGCCGCGAACGCAGCGGTCGGGACGACTCGTGTCGGGGAGGGCGACGCCATGGTCGACGTGACGCCGCCGTGGCCGCGCCAGGCCATGCTGTCGCTGATCCGCGAGCACACCGGCGTCGACGTCCACCCCTCGATGCCGGCCGAGAAGTTGGAGCGCATCTGCGACGACCTCGACGTGCCCCGTGAGCCGGGCTGGGGGCCGGGGATGCTCGTCATGGAGATCTACGAGAAGACCGTCGAGCCCAACCTCGTCGGGCCCTTGATCGTGTGCGACTACCCGCGTGAGGTCTCCCCGCTCGCCCGGACGCATCGGGACGACCCGTATCTCGTCGAGCGGTTCGAGGTCGTGGTTCTTCGGCGTGAGCTCGCCAACGCGTTCAGCGAGCTCACCGACCCCGTCGACCAGCGAGCGCGGCTGGAGGAGCAAGGCGCGCTGCGGGCCCGCGGCGAAGAGGAGGCGATGGAGGTCGACGAGGACTACGTGCGTGCCCTCGAGTACGGGTTGCCGCCCACCGGCGGGCTCGGCCTCGGCGTCGACCGTCTCGTCATGTTGCTCGCTGGCGTCACGACGATCCGCGAGGTCATCCTGTTCCCACATCTCCGGCCCGAAGCGGGCGAGAGCACCTGATGCGCGCGCTCGTGACGGGCATGGGTGGCGAGCTCGGCACCCGCGTCGCACAGTTGCTGGAAGAGCACGACGACGTGACCGAGGTCGTGGGCTTCGACATCTGGCCGCCCCGGCGCCGGCTGCGCCGCAGCGAGTTCCACCGCATCGAGCCGCACGACCACGAGGGCATCACCGACCTCGTCCATGCCTTTGTGCCGGACGTCGTCATCCACTACGGGGTGTACGAGCCCGACTCGCGTCTCGGCGGACGC
>JBKPDG010000194.1:0-3972 GCA_046727755.1 Actinomycetota bacterium | reverse complement strand
CCTCGGGGCGGACCTGCACGCCGGGCGCACGAGTGGGCCGGGCTGGATTCGAACCAGCGTAGCTTTCGCAGCAGTTTTACAGACTGCCCCCTTTGGCCACTCGGGTACCGACCCGGGGCGCGTACGATATCAGCCGCGCCGAAACCGTCCCCTGGAGTCACATGCCGACGTTCGACGTCGTCTCCGAGGTCGACCACCAAGAGGTCCGCAACGCCGTGGACCAGGCCAGCCGCGAGGTCGCGAACCGCTACGACTTCAAGGACACCCACAGCTCCATCGCCCTCGGTGACACGTCGATCGAGTTGCACACGGCGAGCGAGGATCGCCTCCGCGCGCTCACGCAGGTGCTCGAGGAGAAGCTCGTGCGCCGCAAGGTGTCGTTGAAGGCGCTTTCGTACGGGAAGGTCGAGGACGCCGCCAAGGGAACCGTCCGCCAGACCGCGACCCTGAACGTCGGCATCTCCGACGTGAAAGCCCGCGAGATCGGCAAGTTCATCAAGGGGCTCGGCCTCAAGGGCGTCTCCCACCAGGTCCAGGGTCAGCAACTCCGCGTGAGCGGCAAGAAGAAGGACGACCTCCAAACCGCGATCGCGAAGCTTCGCGAGACCGATTTCGGCATCCCCCTCCAGTTCACGAACTTCCGCGACTAACGACGCCGGGAGCGGCCGCCGGTGCAGCGGGCGATGCGCCCGAGCGATCCGGCCCGCCCGGCCGAGACCCGGGTCGGAGACCCGAGCCGAGCGACAGCGAGGCGAGCAGGGGCTCGGCCGGATCAGCGGTGCCGGCTCGGCGCACCGTCTGACGTACCGGAGCCGACCCGACGAGCGGACTTGCACTCGGGGAGGGGGAGTGCCATATGCTGTTAGCACTCGAATCCGTTGAGTGCTAACCGACGCGTCCTCACCTGGAGGGCGCCGCCCCAGGGGGTATGGACGTATGCCGAAGCAGATCGCCTACAGCGAGCAGGCCCGCCGGGCCCTCGAGGCGGGCATGAACAAGCTCGCCGACTCGGTGCGGGTCACCATCGGCCCGAAGGGCCGCAACGTCGTGCTCGAGAAGAAGTGGGGCGCACCCACGATCACGAACGACGGCGTCTCGATCGCCAAGGAGATCGAGCTCGAGGACCCGTACGAGAAGGTGGGCGCCGAGCTCGTCAAGGAAGTCGCCAAGAAGACGGACGACGTCGCCGGTGACGGCACGACCACGGCGACCGTTCTCGCCTGGGCGCTCGTGCGCGAGGGGCTGCGCAATGTCGCCGCCGGGGCGAACCCGATGGGCCTGAAGAAGGGCATCGAGTCGGCCGTCGAAACGGCCGTCGACGAGATCCAGAAGGGCGCCATCGAGGTCAAGGCGGACCAGAAGCAGATCGCCAACGTCGCCGCCATCTCGGCCGCCGACCCGGAGATCGGCGGCATGATCGCCGAGGCGCTCGACAAGGTCGGGACCGACGGCGTCATCACTGTCGAAGAGAGCCAGACCTTCGGCATGGAGCTCGACCTCGTCGAGGGCATGCGCTTCGACAAGGGCTACATCTCGCCGTACTTCGTGACCGACCCCGAGCGGATGGAGGCGGTGCTCGACGACGCGTACGTGCTGCTCGTCAGCACGAAGATCTCCGCCGTCAAGGACCTGCTCCCCGTGCTCGAGAAGGTGATGCAGGGCGGGAAGCCGCTCGTCATCATCGCCGAGGACGTCGAGGGTGAGGCGCTGGCGACGCTGGTCGTCAACAAGATCCGCGGCACGTTCAAGTCGGCGGCGGTGAAGGCCCCCGGCTTCGGCGAGCGCCGCAAGGCGATGCTCGAGGACATGGCGATCCTCACCGGCGGCACCGTGATCTCCGAAGAGGTCGGCCTCAAGCTCGAGAACGTCGGCGTCGACCTGCTCGGCACCGCCCGCAAGGTCGTTGTCACCAAGGACGAGACGACGGTCGTCGAGGGTGGCGGCAGCCAGTCCGACATCCAGGGCCGGATCAACCAGATCCGGGCCGAGATCGACAACACCGACTCCGACTACGACCGGGAGAAGCTCCAGGAGCGCCTGGCGAAGCTCTCGGGCGGCGTGGCGATTATCAAGGTCGGCGCCGCCACCGAGGTGGAGCTCAAGGAGAAGAAGCACCGCATCGAGGACGCCGTCCAGACCACGAAGGCTGCGGTCGAGGAGGGTGTCGTCCCCGGCGGCGGTGTGGCGCTCCTGCGGGCGCAGAAGGCCGTGCTCGCATCGGCGGACAAGCTCGAGGGCGATGACGCCACCGGGGCGAAGATGGTGTCGCGTTCGCTCGAGGAGCCGCTCAAGCAGATCGCGGTGAACGCCGGCTACGAGGGCGGCGTCGTCGTCGAGAAGGTGCGCGGGCTCGGCGGCGCCGAGGGTCTCAACGCCGCCACCGGCGAGTACGAGGACCTCGTCAAGGCGGGTGTCATCGACGCCGCCAAGGTGACGCGTTCGGCGCTCCAGAACGCGGCGTCGATCGCGGCGCTGTTCCTCACCACCGAGGCGGTGGTGGCCGACAAGCTCGAGGAGAAGCCTGCGATGCCGGCCGGCGCCGGCGGCATGCCCGGCGGCATGGACGGCATGGGCGACTTCTAATTTGTTCCACCGGTCCACGACCGAAACGAGCAGTGGGGCGCCCTTCGGGGCGCCCCACTCGCGCGCGCTCCACAAGCCGGCGTTGGGTCACAAACCGGCGCTCTCGCCCAGGTTCTGACCCAACGGCGCGGGAGGGGGCGGCGGTAGCCTCAAGCGCATGGAGCCGGTGACGCCGTCCGAAGGGTGGGGCGTCCTCCATCTCTTCTACAAGGTCGACCGCGCTCGGGCCGAGGCCGAGCCCGGTGGCACGAAGCGCGTGCTCGACGCGATCGCGTCGCTCGAGGCCGACGGGCACCAGGTGCTCGTGTTCACGGTGCTCGGGCACAAGGCCGAGCTCGGGATCATGGCGCTCGGTCCCGACGTCGCCCGGCTCCAGGCGTTCCAGCACGAGCTCGCCGCGGCGCCGCTCTCGCTCGAATGGTCCTACGTGTCGCTCACCGAGCGTTCGGAGTACACCGACGACGAGGACCGCGCCCGCCAGCGCCTCTACCCGACGCTCCCGCGCAAGCATGCGATCTGCTTCTATCCGATGTCGAAGCGACGCGAGGCCGACGCCAACTGGTACGAGCTGCCCTTCGAGCAGCGCAAGCAGCTCATGGGCGGTCACGCACGCGTGGGTCGCGCCTACGCCGGCCGCGTCCTCCAGCTCATCACCGGCTCGACCGGGCTCGACGACTGGGAATGGGGTGTCACGCTGCTTGCCGACGACCCGGCCGCGCTCAAGGAGATCGTCTACGAGATGCGATTCGACGAGGTCTCCGCGCGCTACGCCGAGTTCGGGCCGTTCGTGACGGGCCTGCTGCTCGAGCCGTCCGAGGCGCTGCGCCGGGTGGGGATGCCGGACCGGTGAGCAGCCTTCGTCTGTTCGTCTCGTTCCCGGAGGAGCTCGTCGACCGCCCGCTCATCTACGAGATCATCAAGAAGTTCGACGTCGTTCCCAACATCCGGCGGGCCAATGTCGAGGGGCACGCGGGCTGGTTGATCCTCGAGGTGAACGGCGAGCCGTCCCAGCTCGACGCGGCCATCGCGTACTTCCAGGGACTCGGCTGCACTGTGAACCGGATGGAGGGCGACGTCCTCGAAAGCTGAGGGATCGCCAGGAACGCCATGCGCATTCTCGTCACTGCGGTGTTCGAGCAGGTCGTGTACCACTGCGCGTGCATCGACGACCGCGATCCCGCGCATCCGCGGCTCGAGGTCGACGCCATCCTTCGCGATGGCGACGCCGACGGGCCCCTGTTGCTGCCGGTCGCCGACTACAAGCGGATGGCCGGCTTCGACACCGCCGACGCGCGACTGCCCTCGTTTCGTTCCGCCGGCCGGACCGAGATGCGCGACGGCGTCGAGTACCTCGTGTTCCCGGTTTGGGAGCGCATCGAGTGACGGACG
>JBKPDG010000193.1:0-9939 GCA_046727755.1 Actinomycetota bacterium | reverse complement strand
GCTGACCAACGACTTCTTCCTCAACCTGCTCGACATGGGCACGGAGTGGAAGGCGTCCGCCTCGACCGAGAATGTGTACGAGGGTCGCGATCGAGAGACGGGCGAGGTCAAGTGGACGGGCACCGCCGCCGACCTGGTCTTCGGTGCGCACTCCGAGCTCCGAGGCATCGCTGAGTTCTACGCATGTGACGACTCGAAGGAGAAGTTCGTGCGTGACTTCGTGGCGGCGTGGGACAAGGTCATGAACCTCGACCGCTTCGACCTCGTCTGATCGAGGCGAGCCTCAGCGACGACGCAGCTCACGCGCCGCGCGCCGGTATACCCGCGCGATCGCCTTCGAGCGCGCGGATCGGGCGTTCGACCAGTGAGCGCGCTGCTCGACGGGGTCGTGGTGTCGCTCACGGCTCCTTGACAACACGGCGCGGGGCAATGGTCACCGATGGCATCGACAGGCTGGCGCCACCCCGCAGCACGGCGTCGACCACCGACACCAGCTCGTCGACGGCGATCATGCTGCCGCTCAGGTAGCCGCGCTCGAACCAGACAGTCCCGAGCTCCGCGGCCAGTTCATGGTTCCAATCCTCGGCAAACCCCGTACGCGAGTCGCCTTCGCCGCCCGCGCAATCGCCTACGACGAGCCGCGTAAACCCGATGCCGGGATGCTCTGCTCGCAACGCGTCCACGAGCTTGTCGAGCGCCGCCTTGCTCACGATGTACGCGCCGAGCCCGGGCCACGGCGGCGTGAGGGACGCGCTCACCGAGGACAGGTATGCGGCCGTACCGGCCGACGCGCTGAGATGGGGGATGGCTGCCGCGGTGACGCGCGCGGCGCCGGTGACGTTCGTGTCGAATACCCGCCGCCAGGTTTCGGCGTCGGTGTCGACGAGGCGCGCCAGGGGCCCGATCGCCGGCGTGTAGACGAGCGAGTTGATCCCGCCGAGTCCGGACGCCGCCTCCTCGATCGCTGCTCGGCACGACGCCTCCTCGGTGACGTCGCACGCGATCGCCCGCGCCCCGGTTCCGGCCTCGCGAGCAGCGGCCTCGAGGCGCTCCCGACGCCGGGCCAGCATCGCCACTTGGGCGCCGCGCTGGGCGAGCCCGATCGCGATGCAACGCCCGAGCCCACTCGATGCCCCGACGACCACAGTTCGCACGTTTCCCGACCTCCCGACGCAGTGACGCAGATGTTAGGTAGTCAGCCGAGTTGGGAGTTCAGGCGAGTTCGAGATCTGCGGACCGGTGGAGCGCCTGAGCTCGATCACCAACGGCAGCATCAAACACCTGCCGGCGCGCTACCGGATGGCATAGCGACAGCGGATGTGGCCTAGGCGCTCGTCGGCTGGCGGGGCGTCCGGTGCGGTTCGTCGTGCCAGATCCACCACTCGTACGGCGGCGTCTGGGGGTAACCCGCCGGCGAGTCCTCCCACTCCTCTTGGCGCCCGAGCGCGGTGATGTCCAGGTAGCTCCAGGTGCTGCCCATCGCCTCGTCACCCCGGGCGTCGATGAAGTACGTGCGGAACACGCTGTCGCCGTTGCGGATGAACGCGTTCGTGCCGTGCCACTCGTCGACGCCGAAGTCGGCGTCGAAGTCGTCCCTCATCGTGTACCAGGGGATCTCCCCCCAGCCCATTCGCGCCTTCACGCGCTCGATGTCCGGCTGCGGCGCGCGCGAGGCGAACGCGAGCGTGGTGTCGCGGGCGTTGAGATGGGCCGGGTGGGCGACCTGGTCGGCGACCATGGAGCAGCCGATGCAGGCGTGCTCGGGCCAGCCCGACACGCCGGGCTCGAGGAAGGCGCGGTAGACGATCAGCTGTCGGCGACCATCGAACACGTCGAGCAGGCTCGCCTTGCCCTCGGGCCCGTCGAACTCGTACTCCTTCTCCACGGCCTGCCACGGCATCCGCCGGCGCTCGGCGGCCAGCGCGTCACGGGCGCGGGTCAGTTCCTTCTCCTTCACGAGCAGTTGCTGGCGCGCGGCCTCCCACTCCTCCGGGGACACAATCGGGGGTGTGTTCATGGCGGACTCCTCTCGCGTGTGGTTTGTCGGCGGATCGTCCTGGCTGGTTGTCTCTGTGGGTGGTCGAGCGCTGCAACGAACCGAACATGGCGCGTATGCCGACGAGCACGGCACCCACGGAGATGATGAACGGCATCAACAATTCCTCGACTGGTATCCCCGCGACATGTGCGAGTCTCACGATTCAGCCCGCGTCCTGGATTTGGTGGTGCGGCCGAGCTCACGCAGGGCGTCCGACCATCCCGCGTGGTGCGAGGCCTGCTCTTCTTCGTCCGGGAGCCCGACCTGATGGATCTCGACGACCGTTGAGCTGTTCGACGACGGGTGGAAGGTCACGGTGACGATCGAGTCCCGGAAGCGGGTCGCGCGCGATGACCAGGTGAAGACCAGACGACGGGGCCGGTCGATCTCCCGATAGGTGCCGGTGTGCTCGGTCGAGGATTCGTCGTCGAACATCACGATGCGAAACGTCCCGCCGACCCGCGGATCCGTTTCGGCACGAGTCTCCCGAATGCCGGACGGTCTGAGCCACGATCCGAGGCTTTGCGCGTCCAACCATGCATTGAAGAGATCCTCGGCCGGGGCTGCGATCTCGCGCCGGACGGTGACCGAGTATTCGTCCGTCACGAAGACCTCTCGGCGTTGTCGCGGCCGGTGACAAAGGCGTCCAGCGAGGCGAGTTGATCGCTCCAGAACCTGCTGTAGTGCTCGATCCACTCGGCCGCTTCGGCAAGGGGTGCCGCATCCAGGCTCAAGATGTGCTCGCGCCCGTGCACCCTCCGTCGCACCAGGCCTGCGCCCTCGAGAACCCGAATGTGTTTCGACGTCGAGTTGAGCGAGATCGGGAACGCGCTGGCCACATCCGTGACCCGAGCGTCCGACCCCGCAAGACGGGCCAGGATGGCGCGGCGGGTGGCGTCCGAGACTGCCGAGAAGACCTGATCGAGCGTGTCGGCAGGATATTCACCCACAAGGGTGAATATATCACCAAGAGGCATGAGTCCCGTTCCACACCCCGAGCGGTCGGCGCATCGAGCGCCTGGCCCGCCGAATGAGCTCGCTCGATCGAGGTCGTCGCGGATCGCGCCGCCTGAGCGAACGCGCGGACGGCTAGCGCCGCCGGGCAAACCGGGACACGGCGATCGTGCCGAACACGAGCAGGATCCCGGCGCTCCACACCAGGCTGAGCCCGACCCAGTACGCGGTGCTGTGGCCGAGCCCGACCGCGTCGGCGCCGCCGAGGGTGAGGCTGCGCAGCGCGTTACTGAAGATCGTGAACGGCTGATGGTTGGCAATGGGCTGCATCCAACCCGGCAGCGAGTCGGCCGGCACGTAGGCGGCGGAGATGAACGCCAGTGGGACGATGAGCAGCGTGCAGGTCCCGGTGGCCGCCTGCGCGCTCTTCGAGGTCAGACCGATGGCGATGAACACCCACATGAAGCAGTAGGCAAAGATCACCAGCAGCGCGAGCGCAAGCGCCACCTCGGCGACGTCGGCATTGAGCCGGAAGCCGACGATGAAGGCCAGCACGGTAGTGACGAAGAGCCCCCATATCGTCAGCGCGGTGTCGGCGAGGGAACGCCCGAACAT
The DNA here is from genome assembly GCA_046727755.1 of Actinomycetota bacterium. GTDB lineage: Bacteria > Actinomycetota > Acidimicrobiia > IMCC26256 > JACDBD01 > JALZAA01. The sequence continues at coordinate 6,332 of JBKPDG010000193.1, read as the reverse complement.
CACCGACGCCCGCGGGATCGGCAGCGAGCGGAGACGGTCGTGCACGCCGGTGGCGGCGTCCTCGGCGACACCGGTCGCCGCCGGCATTCCCAACCACAGGATGCCGGTGGCGAGGAAGCCGGGCACGAGGAAGTCGACGTAGTCGAGTCCCCCACCCGGGTTGATGGCGCCGCCGAAGATGTAGCGGAACATGAACAGGAACAGCGCGCCCTGAATCGTTCCCAGCATGAGCAGCTGGGGCGTGCGGAAGAACTGCAAGATGGTTCGCTTCGCGCTCTGGAGAGAGGCGGTGACGTACCCGGCGCCGGTGGTGCGGTCGACGGCCGGGCCGGCGGTGACGTCGGTGCTGGGTTTGGTGACAGTCGTCATGACAGCTCCAAGGGGTCAGGCGGCGTCCGCCGACTCGTTCTGGGGGTCAGTGTCGGGATCGGTCGGGTCGAGCGGCCGGCCGGTGACGGCGAGGAACACCTCGTCGAGGCTGGGACGGCGCAGCCCGACGTCGTCGACCTCGATGCCGCGGTCGTCGAGCGTGCGGACGATGTCGCGCAGTTGATCGGCGCCGCCCTCGACACGGGCCGAGACGCGTTGCGTATCCATGTCGGTGTGCGGCTCGTCGCAGCCGATCCTCCCGAGCGCCTCTTCGACGGCCGGCAGGTCGCCGGCGGACCGTGGGCGCACCTCGATCACGTTGGTCCCGGCGCGGTCCTTCAGCTCGTCCGGTGTCCCGGCCGCGATCACGCGCCCGTGGTCGATGATCACGACGTGGCGCGCGAGCTGGTCGGCTTCCTCGAGGTACTGCGTGGTGAGCAGCACGTCGGTGCCGTCGGCGACCAGGCCGCGAATGGCGTCCCACAGGTCGATGCGGCCGCGGGGGTCGAGCCCGGTGGTCGGCTCGTCGAGGAGGAGCAGTTGGGGCCGACCGACCAGGCTGGCGCCCAGGTCGAGGCGGCGACGCATGCCGCCCGAATAGTCGCGGACGAGCCGGTCGCCGGCGTCGGCGAGGCCGAGCCGCTCGAGGACGTCCTGGGAGGCGGTGCGCGCCTCGCGCCGGCCGAGCCCAAAGAGCCGCGCGACCAGCCGCAGGTTCTCCGTGCCGGTCATGGCCGGCTCGACCGAGGCGAACTGGCCGGCGAGGCCGATGATCTGGCGGACTCGCTTGGGCTGAGCGCAGACGTCGACGTCGGCGACATGGATCTCACCGCCATCAGGCCGTAAGAGCGTCGCCACCGCGCTCACAAAGGTGGTCTTGCCAGCGCCGTTGGGCCCGAGCAGCGCCGTGACCTGGCCGGACTGGGCGACGAGGTCGAGGCCGTCGAGCGCGCGGACCTTGCCGAAGCGCTTGGTGAGCCCCTGCGCCTCGATGATGGGGGTCATGAGGTGCTCCTCTCGATCATCGATCGTTGGCTGAGAGTCGACCTATGTTCTAACGCTTGCGATGCCCGCGCATTTCGCCGAAGCGCCGCTTTCGGGCACGATCGGGGGTCTCCTCCCGTCGGCGGGTCGTCACCGTATTGAGTCCGCCCACCGACTGTCTTCTCGAAATGTGCGGTGTTCCGTAGCGAGGATCGGGTCAGCCCCCGGGCGAGATCAATGGGCAGCCTCGGGCGGGCACGCGCCGTCGGTCCGCTGGTCAGGTCCCTGACCCGTAGAGGAAGGTCCCGCCGACTCGACGAACCGCGACCTGCCAATCGAGCGTGCGGAGCCGGTCCTCGAGCTCGGTTGGATCCCAATACACCTTTACGATGTCGAAGCGTCGCCCGTCGCGGAGGGTTCGGGGCGCGACGGGCACGTTGTCGACGAGGTGGATGTCGTCGTTGTTCGCGCCCCGGTCGTCTTCGTCGACGAACGCAACGCGGCCGCCAACCCGAAGGGATGACCGCACGAGCGCCCAGAACTCGTCGAAACTGGTCGGTGGTACGTGCGACAGCCAGAAGCCGAAGAAGACGGCGTCGTACCGACGTTCCGGCTGCCAGTCGAAGATGTTTGCATTGACGTAGGTCACCCTGCTGTCGGCCACCTCCACGCGGTTTCGCTCCAGCATTCGAGGAGACCCGTCGATCGCGGTGACCGTTCGCGCATATCGGACGAGCTCGCGGGTGAACGACCCGTTCCCACACGCGAGTTCGAGCACATCTCCGGTGGGTGCGAACTCGTCGATGAGGGCACGGGACAGTACCCTCGCCATCATCCCGCTGACCCGTCGGTCGGGCACGGCTTCGTCGCCGAAATCGGGTGCCCGGAGGTCGTAGAACGTGCGCTGCGACTCGATGAGGTGAGTGAGCCGGTCGCCTTCGTCGGTGCCTTCGCCCATCGTCATCCTCCGGTCAGCAAGGTGAGCGACATGAGCGTCTCACAAGCGTGAACGCCCCCATTGTGCGTCTGATCGCCCCCGCGAGACTGCGCGATGCTGCGCACGCCAAACTCGCCGAACACCTCGAGCACGAGTTGGGGAACACGTGATCGACTTGGACCGTCTCGCCGCCTGGATGGACGACAACGGCCTGCCCGGTAAAGGCGAGCCGATCGAGTCCACGTTCCTCTCCGGAGGCTCGCAGAACGAGATCTACGAGATCCGCCGCGGTGACGAGCGCTGCGTCATCCGGATCCCGCCGCCCACCGCGCCGGCGAATCGAGACGAGGGCATTCTGCGCGAATGGCGGATCATCGAAGCGCTCGACGGCACGGACGTGCCGCACACCGCGGCGGTGGCGATGTGCGAGGACGCGTCGGTGCTCGGCCGATCCTTCTACCTGATGGGTCTGGTCGACGGCTGGTCACCGATGGACGAGCGAAGCGGCTGGCCCGCCCCCTTCGACACCGACCTCGACGCGCGCGCCGGCCTCGCCTACCAGTTGGTGGAGGGCATCGCGCTGCTGTCGAAGGTCGACTGGCAAGCCAGGGGCCTCCACGACCTCGGGCGCCCCGACGGCTTCCACGAGCGCCAGGTCGACCGCTGGACCGCGTTCCTCGAGCGGATCGAGGTCCGCGACCTGCCGGGGTTCGACGTCGCGGCGGCGTGGCTGCGAGCACACCGCCCGATCGACTACATCCCCGGGATCATGCACGGCGACTACCAGTTCGCCAACGTGATGTACCGCCACGGCGCGCCGGCGCGCCTCGCCGCGATCGTCGATTGGGAGATGGGCACGGTCGGGGACCCGAAGCTCGACCTCGCCTGGGTCGTGCAGGGCTGGCCCGAGGACACGCACGCCGCCGAGGCGGCCGAGTCGAGCTACGTCGACCTCAGCGGCATGCCGTCGCGCGCGCAGATCCTCGACCACTACGCCGACGTGTCGGGGCGACAGGTCGACGACATCGACTACTACGTCGTCCTCGCGAAGTGGAAGCTCGCCGTTGTCCTCGAGCAGGGATTCCAGCGCGCCGGCGATGACGAGAAGCTCCAAGCCTTCGGTCCCATCGTGCTCGACCTCATGCAGGGCGCGGCCGAGCTCGCCGAGGCCTCCGACTACCGATCGTGAGCGCCGGCCGTCGGCGAGGGCCCGGCCTACTGCCTGCTCATGTGCGCCGACGCCCCGGCCCTCTCGCTGGCGGCTACCTCAAGCGCCAGTCGATGCGCGCGCCCGACTCGAACAACTTTTGGCCCTGCGCGATCGAATCCTGGTCGGTGCCGAGGCCGACGTACGCGTAGCCGAGCTGCAGCGCCTGCCGCTGGCCGAGCTCGCGCGCGGCCCAAATGGCGCGCACGGTCCCCTCGATCGCGAGCGCCGGTTGCGATGCGATTGCGTTCGCTACCCAGGCCGTGCGCTCCTGGAGCTGCTCCTTTGGCACGACCTCGGAAACGAGGCCGATCTCGTACGCACGCTGAGCTGAGAGCCGCTCGTAGTTCCCGAGGAGGGACAGCCGCATGATCTCGCCGAAAGGCATGATTCCCGACATGTGCATGGGCTCGAAGGCCGCGGTCATCCCGTACGTCACGTGCGGGTCGAAGAACGTGGCGTGCTCGGCTGCGACGATGAACTCGACCTCGCCCAGCATGTAGAAGGCGCCGCCGCACGCGATGCCGTTCACCGCCGCGATCACCGGTTTCCAGAGGTCGCTGCTCTTGGGACCGAGGTTGTCTCCTGGGTCGTTGAACATGAACGGAGTCGATCCCGAGCCGACGACGTCGGGATCGGTCGTGGCGTCCGCGCCGTCGCCCATCTGCTCCATGCGGTCGATGCCGGTGCAGAACGCCTTCTCGCCCGCGCCGGTGAGCACGATGCAGCGTACGTCGTCGTGGCGGCGCAGTCCCCGCCACAGACCGTGCAGCTCACGCTGCATGAGCGAATTGAATGCGTTCAGCCGGTCCGGCCGGTTGAGCGTGACCCAGGCGACGCCGTCGCGCTCCTCATAGAGAAGCGTGTCGAAGTCGGTGTTCACGCCGCGCAGGTTAGCGGCGCTGCTGTGCGGTGGTTCGCGTGTGCGCGCACCTGAAGCCCTATCGATTGAGGAGCATGTTGGCGATTGCGGTCGCGTCGGGGAACGATCCCGTGATGCCCGAGCTCATGTAGCCGGCGTCCGAGATCAGCGTGATCCCGGTAATCGCTGCCGCCGCATCGCTGCACAGGAACACCAGCGGATAGGCCTGCTCGAGCGGGGTCGCCGCCTCGACGCCGACCTCGCCCCGGTAGTCGGACCCGAAGCCGAGCCACATCTCCTTGTTGGCTTGTGCGAGCGGCGTATCGGTCGGCCCGGGGCAGATGGCATTGATGCGGATCCCCTCCTTCAGAAGGGGAAACGCCTGGCGGGCGACATAGGCGCACACCGCCTGCTTCATCGACATGTAGTCGGCCTTGCCGTGCTCGTGGACCCAGCGCGCCGCCGAGTCGAAGTCGGGCGTGTCCAGAAGCTCGTTGAGCTGCGGGAGGTTTGCTTCCCAACCCAGGCCCGCGGCCGAGGAGATGAAGCCGATCGACGATCCAGGCGGCAGCATGCGCTTGGCGAGCAGACGGTCGATCAGGTGCCGGTGGCCGATGAAGTTGATCTTCTCGATGCCCGGCGTGCCGTCCGCGACGCCGGCGCAGGAGAACAGCGCGTCCACCTGCCCACCGCATTCATCGACTCCAGCGTCGATCGACGCGGCGTCGGCGAGGTTGAGGTGGATGGCCTTCGCTCCCGGGAGCGTGACGTCGGCGTAGTCCATCACCACGACCTCGGCCCCGGCGTCTTGGAGCAACTCGGCCGTCGCCGCGCCCATACCGCTCGCACCCCCCACAACGAGGGCGCGCTTGCCGTCGTATCGAAATGCGTCGAACAGGGTCATGCCACGTTCTTATCAGCTTGTAGGGTCCGGCCACCGCAGTAGCCCGCTCGGTGGGCGCGCTTCGCCCAATCGACAGGGGGACCATGGTCACGCCGCAGCTGTCGATCATGCTTCGCACCTATGCCGCCGAGGATCCCGGGACGTGGCAGCCGGTGTTCGATCTCGCGCGCGCGGCAGACGCCGCCGGCGTCGACCGCGTGCTGGTGTCGGACCACATCGTCTTCGGCGAGCACATGGAGGCGTACGGCCGGCCCGAGAGTGGGGGAGTGGAGGGGGGCAAGCAGCCGACCGGCCCCGACGGCCACTGGCTCGAACCGATGACGACGCTCTCGGTGTTGTGCGGGATGACCTCGCGGGTCCGGCTCGGTACGAACATTCTCATTGCGGCGCTGCGCCGCCCGGTCGTGCTCGCGAAGGCCGCCGCGACGCTCGACGTGCTGTCGGAGGGCCGGCTCGATCTCGGTGTGGGCATCGGCTGGCAGCGCGAGGAATACGAGGCCGCGGGGCTCGACTTCGGGAGTCGGGGGCGCCAACTCGACCTCACGCTCGAGCTGTGCCAGACCCTGTGGCGCGAGCAGCGCGCCACGGTCGGTCTCCCCGGGCTCGCGTTCGAAGCGATCCACATGATGCCCAAGCCTCGGCGGGCGGGCGGGGTGCCGATCTGGGTGAGCGGCCGTCTCAACGAGCGAGTGGCACGGCGACTGGCGCGCTTCGGCAGTGGCTGGATCCCGTGGGGTGAGGACGCCGACGACCTCGCCGCCAGCATCCCGCGCATGCGGTCCGCAGTGGCGACGGCCGGCGGCGACGGCGATGCAATCCAGGTCGCCGGCACCCTTCCCGCCGCGCGGCGAGAAGACCGCAGCATCGATCTCGACGCCACGATGGAGCGCGTCCTCCCGCTCGTCGGAGCGGGCGTGACCGACTTCCGCGCCTACGTGTCGGTGCCGAGCGAGTACGACGCGGCGGTCGAATACCTGCACGGCATCGCCGACACGTTCCATACGGCGACGCGGTGACGTTGGTTGCCGAGCCCGGCCGGGTCTGCGCATCCCGCCTGGCGCGCATCGGC
>JBKPDG010000192.1:0-6259 GCA_046727755.1 Actinomycetota bacterium | reverse complement strand
GAGGAATCCGTTTTCATCCGATTCATGGAGCGCAACCGGGTCGACGACCTCGAGCGCGCCCTCGACCTGCTCGACTGGACCCGCCTGAACGAGTTCAAGCGCACACAAATCCCGCGTTAAACGGCGCATTCGCGCTTGCGCACCCCTGAGCCTCGCGAAACCCTGATCCAATGCGAATGAGCGACGCCGAGGCGATCATGTGGGCGGTCGAGAAGGACCCCGCCCTCCGCTCGGACTTCACGAACATCAGCATCCTCGAGCGGGTACCCGATGCCGCCCGCGTGCGCGCCAAGGTCGAGCAGGCCATCGAGGCGATCCCCCGCCTCGGCGACCGCGTCGTCGCACCCCCCTTCCGCCTCGCCACACCCGAATGGGTTCCCGACCACGACCTGGACCTCGATTACCACCTCCGCACCGTGGCCGTGCCGGCGCCCGGCGGGATGCGGCAGCTGCTCGACGTGGCCGCGGCGGTGGCGGCGACGCCCCTCGATCGGTCGCGTCCGCTGTGGGAGTTCACCGTCGTCGAAGGGCTGGAAGGCGGACGGGCCGCGTTCCTCCAGAAGGTCCACCACACGATCACCGACGGGGTCGGCGGCGTGAAGCTCTCGCTGAGCCTCCTCGACTTCGAGCCCGACCCGCCGGCGCCTCCGGAACCCTCGCCGCTCCAACGCATCGTCGCCGACGCCGAGACCCAACGCCGTGCTGAAACCTTCGCCGACCCGGTGCGGCGCGTCTCGCCCGCGAACGCGGTCGGCCAAGCCGTCACGTACTCCGTGCGCCAACAACTCGGTCGGGTCGGGCGCGGACTCGAATCCGCCGCGCGCGTCATGGCCAGCCGCGAGTCGGCGCGCCGAGGCATCAACGACGCCGTACGGCTCGGGGAATCCGTTCGCCGGCAGCTGCTCGTGACTGATCCCGCCCGCTCGCCCTTGCTGGACCGGCGATCCCTCGCCCTCCGGTTCGAGAGGTTCGATGTCCCGCTCACGACCGCTAAAGCGGTGGCAGCGAAGCTCGGTGGCAGCGTGAACGACGTGTACGTCACCGGTATCGCCGGCGCGCTGGGGCTGTACCACGAACGCATGGGCGTTCCGTGCGACGAGTTGCGTATGGCGATGCCGATCAGCACGCGCGGCGACGACGAGGAGAGCGCGAACAGCTTCACGCCGGCCCGGGTGCTCGTGCCCGTCCAACCCAAGGACCCGGCGACGCGCTTCCAGCGCGTTCACGAGCGCCTGCACGGACTGCGGGACGAGCCGGCGGTCACCGCCGCCGGATCACTGGCGGGCTTCCTGGCCGCCCTGCCGACCTCGATGCTCGTCGCGCTCACCCGCAGTCAAGCCCGCACGATCGACTTCGCGACATCGAACCTGCGCGGCAGCCCCGTGGACCTGTACCTCGCGGGCGCCCGCATCGAGGCGAACTATCCCATGGGCCCGCGGGCCGCATGCGCGTTGAACGTCACGCTGCTGAGCTACCGCGACTCGCTCGACATGGGGATCAACATCGATCCCGCCGCCGTGAGCGACCCGGCGACGCTGCTCGACTGCCTCGACGAGTCCTTCGGCGCCCTGCTAGGGGTCGATTAGGGCGCCGGGCGGCGAACGCCGGGCACTTCCTCGATCGCGTCGCACCATTCGGTGAAGCCGGGGTCGAGCCACTCGTCGTGCTCGCACTCGCTGACGAGATCCTCGACGTAGAGGTGCAGGGTCGGCGCATCCTCGGCCAGCTCGGCGAGATCCGTGGCGCGCGGGTGGTACGGGCCGCTCTCGAGGACGTCGAGCACCGCGACTACCGCCAGAACCCGGCTGCGGCACGTCGGGCACGCCGACACCGTCGCCGCCTCGAGCCCGTCGGTCAGACCGAAGAGCAGGACCGCCTCGGCGGCGTCGAGCAGGACCCGATTACCGTCGTCGTCGACGAAGGCCAGGGAGCCCTCGGGGGGGTGGTCGGCGAAGGCCATCACCGGGAAGGTAGCGCCCTCCGGGCCGGGCCCATCTTGGCTCCCGTTTGCCCAGGTCAGAGGGCCGGTGGAGGGGCGCTCGCCTAGGGTTCGTGGCCGTGCGGGCGGTAACCGTGGTCGAGGGGCGGCTGGAGTGGCGGGAGCATCCCGATCCACAGCCGGGCGCAGGCGAGCTGCTGATCGACGTGCGCGCCGCCGGCCTCAACAGCGCCGACATGCTGCAGCGCAAAGGGCTGTACCCGGCGCCGCCCGGCAGTCCGCCCGACATCCCGGGGATGGAACTGGCAGGAGACGTCGTCGCGCTCGGCCGCGACGTCGAACGGTTCTCGGTGGGCGATCACGCCATGGCGCTCGTCGGCGGTGGCGGCCAAGCCGAGCTCGCGCTCGCCCATGAGCGGGTGACGATCCCGGTTCCTGACGCGCTGACGTGGCCCGAGGCGGGCGGATTCCCCGAGGTGTTCACGACCGCGCACGACGCCCTGTTCACGCAGTGCGCGCTTCGCCTGGGCGAGCACGCCCTCGTGCACGGCGCCGCCGGAGGAGTCGGGATCGCCGGTGTTCAGCTCGCCGCGCTCGCGGGAGCGCGCGTGACCGCCACGGTCCGCAATCCAGACTTGCGCCACGAAGTCGCCGCGATCGGGACGCGGGCCGGGCGGACCGAGGTCGTCGCCCCGGATGCGTTCGTCGAGCGCGGGCCCTTCGACGTCGTGCTCGAGCTCATCGGGGCGCCGAACCTCACCTCCGATCTTGACGCGCTCGCCGTGGGCGGCCGGGTCGTCGTGATTGGCGTCGGCGGTGGCGCCTCCGCGGAGCTCAATCTGCTGACGTTGATGGCGAAGCGGGGCCGCATCCACGCCTCGACCCTCCGGGCCCGTCCCCTCGAGGAGAAGGCCCGCGCCGTCCAGCTCGTCGAAGCCAACGTGCTCCCTTTCCTGCGCGCCGACGAGCCGGCCGTGCAGGTCCCAGTAGCGGCCACATTCCCGATGAGCGAGGCCGAGACCGCCTACGACCGGTTCGTCGCCGGAGGCAAGCTCGGCAAGCTGGTGCTCGTTGACTAGCCGCACCTGAGCAGTACGTTCGTGCCCATGCCCTTCGTCGATTCCAACGAGTTGCGCACGAACGAACGGCTCCCGGGCTGGACGGGTCGCGTCTTTCACTCCGACAACATGACGTTCGCGTACTACGAGATCGCCGCCGACGCCGTCCCCCTCCACGATCACCACCACCCCCAGGAAGAGGTGTGGAACGTCATCGACGGGCAGTTGGCGGTGACGATCGACGGCGTGGAACAGGTCGCAGGTCCCGGCTGCGCCGCGGTGGTACCGCCCGACACCCCGCACTCGGCGCGCGCCCTGAGCGCGTGCCGGGCGATCGTCGTCGACTACCCGCTGCGTCACGACTGACGCGCTGACGCCGCTAGGCCTTCCCCGCGAGCAGGCGCGGCACGATGCTCCACACCAGCACGCCCATCCCCGCGCCCACCTCGTCCCAGCGATCCACGTCGAAGTCGATGCGCGCCACCGCGCCCGTCGGCAGTCGGACCTCGCCCCCGCCGATGAAGGCCGACACGGCGTCGGACAGCGTCGGTTCGTGACCCACTGCGAGGAGAACGCCGGTCGCGGCGGGTTCGGTCCTGATCTCGGCGAGCAGTCCGGAGACACCGCCGCCGTACAGCGCCATGGCGGTGCGCACGGGACACTCCCAGCCGCCCCCTTCCATCGCCAGCCGGAGCGTGTCGTGCGCCCGTACCGCAGGCGACGTGATCGCAGCGTCGGGAACCTGGCTCGCACGCGCCAGGAACCTTCCCATCCGCTGCGCGGCCTTGCGTCCGCGGCGCGCCAGGGGCCGGGTCCGGTCGTCGCCGCCGTAGTCGGCCTGCCAGTCGGACTTGCCGTGCCGGAGAAGGATCAGTCCTGGCATCACGCATGCACCGCCGCGAGCTTCGCACGACGCGCCTGGCCGCGGCCGGGCCGATCCGGCAAGCTGGGCCAATGGACACGCCCGAGCAACCCGGTCCCATCGCGTTCATCTGCGCCATGCCGATGGAGTTGTCGCCCCTCGTCAAGAAGCTGTCGCTCACCAAGGCCGAGGTGGACGGCGTCACCCTCCACCGGGGCACGCTCGACGGACGCGAGGTCGTCGCCATCGTCACGGGGATGGGGACCAAGCTGGCAACGGACGCCACCGAGCGCCTGCTCGACGCCATGCCCGTCGCCCGCGTCGTGGTCGTCGGCATCACCGGTGCGGTGGAGAACGAGACGCCGATCGGGACGCTCATCCTCCCCGAGGTCGTCATGAACGCGGCGACGGGCGCCGAATACCGACCTGATCAGCTCGGCGACGGCACTCCGAGCGGAAAGATGCGGACCGGGGACGACTTCCTCACCGACCAGGACGCGATCGCGGACCTCCGCGCCCAGGGCGTGGTATCGCTCGACATGGAGACCGCCGCCACCGCCGAGATCTGCGAGAAGCGTGGCATCCCGTGGTCCGTGTTCCGCGTCATCAGCGATCGAGCGACGGACGGGAGCGTCGACGAGGAAGTGTTCCGCCTCAGTAACCAGGACGGGACCCCGAACGGGCGCGCGGTCGCCGCCTACTTCGCCAAGCATCCCGGCCGCATCCCGAAGATGGCAAAGCTGGCCAAGGGCGCCAAGCTCGCGACCAACGCAGCAGCCGACGCTGCCATCCGCGCGTGCGCGAGCGCCCAGGAAAGGACGGACCAATGACCAAGTTCGGCCTCCAGCTCCCGAACTTCACGTTCTCGGGTGTGCCCGACAACGAGATGTTCGAGCACGTCGCCGAGCTCGCGGTCGCAGGCGAGGAGGCCGGCTTCGACTCGGTGTGGGTAATGGACCACTTCTGGCAGCTGCCGCCGCTCGGCGGTCCGACGCAACCGATGCTCGAGGGGTACACGCTGCTGGGCGGCGTGGCGGCCCGCACGCGCCGCGTGAAGCTCGGCACCCTCGTCACCGGCGTGACGTACCGCAACCCGGCGCTCCTCGCGAAGATGGTCACGACCCTCGACATCGTCTCCGGGGGCCGGGCGATCCTCGGCATCGGCGCCGCGTGGTACGAGGAGGAGCACGACGGGCTCGGCTTCGACTTCCCTCCCGCCGGCGAGCGCCTCGACCGCCTCGAGGAAGCGCTGCAGATCTGTCGGGCCATGTTCACCGAGGAGGCGCCCAGCTTCTCCGGCAAGCACTACCGGATCGAGAAGGCGCTGAACATACCGCGACCGGTCCAGCCGAACGGCCCGCGCATCATGGTCGGCGGCAGCGGCCCGAAGCGCACACTTCGGCTCGTGGCGCAGTACGCCGACATGTGCAACGTGTTCGGGAGCCCGGCGACGCTTCGCCGGCACCTGGACGTGCTGCACGGTCACTGCGCCGACGTCGGCCGCGACCCCAACGAGATCACCACGTCGAGCCTCGGGTCCCTCTTCCTGAGCTCTTCGCCCGAGGAGGCCGAGCAGACGTCGGGCTTCCTCCGGGACGCCGCGGGCGCCGACTTCGAGGAGCGCTTCATCGTGGGCGATCCGCCGGCCGTGCTCGATCAGGTCGGGGCGGCCATCGACGCCGGGCTCGACATGATGATCTTCAACATGCCGTTCGCCGACGCCGCCACCGTGCGGCGCGCCGGCGAGCTGCTCGTCTCGCGCTTCGGGTAGCCGGGCCAGCCGTGCCCCCCTGGCGGAGGTCCGAGCCGCGAGGTCTGCGTCGGGACGAGGACCTCCTGGTCGAGGTGCCGTGCCGCATCGTCGACTCCACGGGCACCAACCTTCCCGACGCCGGCACCGCCGTCGTCGTCGGCGTCAGCGACGAACGCATCCTCGTGTGGGGCGTCGCGCGCGTGCCCACCCAGGCGGGAAAGCTCCACGGGGTCGTCGGGCGGTCGCGGCTCCTGCGCGCCGAGATCGAGCGGGCCGGGGCCCGGACCCAGGTGCGCTTCGGCTTCGAGGAGGGAGCTCGTCTCGTCGTGGACGCGCCACGGGAGCGACATCCAGAACAGCTCGCGTGGGTGCTGTCGGCCGACGGCGGGCGGGTCGGGCAGTAGTTTTTGCACGTGGCCAGCCTCTCCGAACGTCTCGGCTATGCGCCGGACGCAAAGCTGCTTGTCGTCAACTGCGACGACCTGGGCTCGACGCGGTCGGCCAACGTCGCCGTGTACGACGCGCTGCGCAACGGCGTCGCGACGAGCGCGTCGCTCATGGTGCCCTGCCCGTGGGCGCGCGATGCCGCCGCCCAGTACCGAGGCGAGGACGTCGGCGTCCACCTCACGCTGAACTCGGAGTGGGAG
>JBKPDG010000191.1:0-5279 GCA_046727755.1 Actinomycetota bacterium | reverse complement strand
AGCCGATGGATTCCGAGGACCTCCTCTATCTCCTCTATACGAGCGGGACGACGGCCAAGCCCAAGGGGATCATGCACACGACCGGCGGATACCTCACGCAGGTCGCGTGGACGCACCGCAACGTGTTCGACATCAAGCCCGATACCGACGTCTACTGGTGCGCCGCCGACGTCGGCTGGGTGACCGGGCACTCGTACATCGTCTACGGGCCGCTCGCCAACCGCACCACGAGCGTGATGTACGAGGGCACGCCCGACTTCCCCGACAAGGACCGGCTGTGGTCGATCGTCGAGCAGTACGGCGTGACGATCCTCTACACCGCGCCCACGGCCATCCGCAGCTTCATGAAGTGGGGCACCGAGTACCCCCACAAGCACGACATGTCGTCGCTGCGGCTGCTCGGCACCGTGGGCGAGCCGATCAACCCCGAGGCGTGGGTCTGGTACTGGCAGCACATCGGCGGCGGCCGGTGCCCGGTGGTCGACACGTGGTGGCAGACGGAGACGGGCGCGATCCTCATCAGCCCGCTACCCGGCGCGACGACGCTGAAGCCCGGGAGCGCGACCTTCCCGCTCCCCGCCGTGGGCGCCGACGTCGTCGACGACCGGGGCAACCCCGTCCCCATCCCCGGCGGCGGCTACCTCGTGCTCACGCAGCCGTGGCCGTCGATGCTGCGCGGCATCTGGGGCGACCCGGAGCGTTACCGCGAGACGTACTGGAGTCGCTTCCCGGGGAAGTACTTCGCCGGCGACGGTGCCAAGCGCGACGAGGAGAGCTACTACTGGCTCCTCGGTCGCGTCGACGACGTCATGCTCGTGAGCGGGCACAACATCTCGACGGCCGAGGTCGAGCACGCGCTCGTCGGGAACACCATGGTCGCCGAGGCCGCCGTGATCGGACGCACCGACGCCACCACCGGCCAGTCGATCAGCGCCTTCGTGATCCTGCGCGCCGGCAACGAGCCGAGTGACGAGCTCGCGAGCGAGCTTCGCGAGCACGTGGCCAGCACGATCGGGCCGATTGCGAAGCCCAAGACGGTGCTGTTCACCGAGGAGCTGCCCAAGACCCGCTCGGGCAAGATCATGCGCCGGCTGCTGCGGAACGTCGCCGAGGACGAGCAGCTCGGTGACACGACCACGCTCGCCGACCCGAGCGTGGTGGAGGGGATCAAGGACCGCTATCTCTCGGACCAGGGCGCCGGCGACGAGGAGTGAGCCGCTCCTATCCCGAGCACTGGACATGGCGCGACGGCCCCGTCCCGCCCGGCCGCGCCGTCGTGGTCGATCTCGACGGCGTCCTCTCGGACGCCGTCAGCCGCCAGCACTACCTCGAGGCGCCCCGCCGCGACTGGCGCGCGTTCTTCGACGCGTGTGGTGACGACCCCGTCATCGAGGAGGTCAAGGTCCTCCTCGATCTTCTCGACCCGTCGCTGGCGATCGTGCTGCTCACGGCGCGCCCCGAGCGCGTCCATCACCTGACGGAGGCGTGGCTCCACCGGTACAGGATCCGCTGGGACGTGCTCGTGCTGCGGCCGTGGGGTGATTACGAGGTCTCGCGCGACTTCAAGCGGCTGTCGGTCGAAGAGTTCCGCCGGTACGGCTTCGACCTGGTGCTTGCGATCGAGGACGACCGCCGCAACGTCGAGATGTTCCGGTCCGAGGGCATCCCCTGCATCTACTTCCACTCCGGCTACTACGACTGAGCCCTCGCGTTGGTGGCGGCGACGTTCCTCGCGCTGGGCTCCGCCGCGCTGCACGCGGCGTGGAACCTGCTCGTCAAGACGAGCTCCGACCGGCTGATCGCCGCCTGGGGTCTGTACCTCACCGGTGGGATCCTGTTCCTGCCCGCCTTCCTGGTGATCGACCGGCCGGGCGCCGACGCGTTCCCGTTCCTCGTCGTGTCGAGCGTCGTGCACGTCGTCTACGTTGTCGCCCTCACGCGCGCCTATCGGCACGGCGACTTCTCGTTCGCCTACCCGCTCGCCCGGGGTGGCGGCGCGCTGGTCGCCGCCGTCGGCGGCGTCCTGTTCCTCGCTGACACGCTCTCGGGCCTGGCCTGGCTCGCCATCGCGGTCGTCGTCGGCGGGCTGGCCTCGCTGGTCGGTCCGGGCGTGTCGAGGGTCGCGGTGCTCTGGGCCGGGCTCACCGCCGCCATGATCGGCACGTACACGACCCTCGACGCCGCCGGCGCCCGTCGTTCCAGCGGCCTTGGCTACGGCATCGCGATCGTGCTCGGCGCCGGCCTCGTGCTCAGCGCGGCCATCGTCGCATCGGGACAGGCCGGGCGCGTCGCCCCCGCCGCCCGCCGGGAATGGCGCCGCTTCCTCGTCGGCGGCGTGTGCTCGACGCTCGCCTACTCCATGGTGCTGGCGGGGGCCCGCCTGGCGCCGGTCGGATACGTGGCCGCACTGCGGGAGTCCTCGGTCGTGCTGGGGGCCGCCGCCGGCTGGCTGTTCCTCCACGAGCGGCTGGGCCGGGCCCGCCTGGCGTCGGCGCTGGTCGTGACGGCCGGCCTCGTGCTCCTGATCGCGTGGCAGTAGCCGCGTCCGGGAATGTTCACAGAACCCTTACGATTGGGGGGAACGTCCGGCCCAGCCCCGGCGTTGGGTGGAGAAGAGGTGATGTGAGAATGCGAGGCGCATTCGTCAATACGTTCAAGACCACCATTCTTCTGGCCTTCCTCGGCGCCGTGTTCATCGGCATCGGCGCCTTCTTCGGCACCGGCGGTTTGGTCATCGGTCTCGTGATCGGCCTGGTGTTCGTCGGGAGCATGTTCTGGTTCAGCGACAAGATCGCGGTGGCGTCGGCGCGGGCGAAGCCCGTCAGTCGCGAGGAGGCCCCACGCCTCTACGAGATCGTGGAGGACCTGGCGCGTCGCAACGACATGCCCATGCCGCGCCTGTACATCTCGCCGCAGCCGCAGCCCAACGCGTTCGCGACCGGGCGGGGCCCGAAGAAGGCCGTCGTAGCGGTTACCGAGGGCATCCTCGAGGTGCTCGACGACGAGGAGCTGCGCGGGGTGCTCGCCCACGAGATGTCGCACGTCCGCAACCGCGACATCCTCATCGGTTCGGTCGCGGCCGCGATCGCGCTGGCGATCACGTTCATCGCCCGCATCGCGTTGTTCGGCGCGATCTTCGGCGGTGACGACGACGACGGCGGCGGAAACATCATCGGGCTGCTGGCGCTGGCCATCCTGGCGCCCATCGCCGCGGGCCTGATCCAGATGGCGCTATCCCGCTCGCGTGAGTACCAGGCCGACGAATCCGGTGCGCACCTGATCGGCGAAGGCGAGCCGCTCGCCCGTGCGCTTCAGAAGATCGAAGCGTACGCCAAGCGGACCCCGATGGACGTGAACCCGGCGGAGGCTACGCAGTACATCATCAACCCGCTCACGGGCCGCAAGGTCAACTTTGCCAACCTGTTCTCGACCCACCCGCCCACCGAGGAGCGCGTCGCGCGACTCCGCAACTTCGACCGCACCTCCGCCTGATCCCCAGATTCACCCGCACCGCGGACGGCCGGCTCTGCCCACCCCAGGGCCGGCCGCTCCGCGCCGAGCGGTCGTCGGTGCAGCGGGCGATGCGTCCCGGGCAGTCCGGCCCGCCCGGCCGAGACCCGGGTCGGAGACCCGAGCCGAGCGAGCGCAGCGAGCGAGGGGAGCAGGGGCTCGGCCGGATCAGCGGTGCCGGCCCGGGCGCATCAGTCCGGTGCACCGGCGGCCGCGGTCATGTGACCCGTGACGACGGCGTCCGTTAGTCGCGGAAGTTCGTGAACTGGAGGGGGATGCCGAAGTCGGCGTCGCGCAGCTTCGCGATCGCGGTCTGCAGGTCGTCCTTCTTCTTTCCGGATACCCGAAGCTGTGCACCCTGGACTTGGTGGGAGACGCCTTTGAGGCCGAGGCCCTTGATGAACTTGCCGATCTCGCGGGCCTTCACGTCGGAGATGCCGACGTTCAGGGTTGCCGTCTGGCGCACGGTTCCCTTGGCGGCGTCTTCGACTTTCCCGTATGCCAGGGCCTTCAACGACACCTTGCGGCGCACGAGCTTCTCCTCGAGGACCTGCGTCAGCGCGCGGAGGCGTTCCTCGCTCGCGGTGTGCAGCTCGATCGATGTGTCACCGAGGTCGATGGAACTGTCGGTGTTCTTGAAGTCGTAACGCGTCGCTATCTCGCGGCGGGCCTGGTCCACCGCGTTGCGGACCTCTTGCTTGTCGACTTCGGAGACGACGTCGAACGTCGGCATGTTGACCCCAAGAGAACGGTTTGGCGCGGCTGGTATCGTACGCGCCCCGGGTCGGTACCCGAGTGGCCAAAGGGGGCAGTCTGTAAAACTGCTGCGAAAGCTACGCTGGTTCGAATCCAGCCCGGCCCACTCGTGCGCCCGGCGTGGAGGTGCCTGTGGCCATGGCCCGCCTCGACGGCGGGCCGCTTCGCGCCAGGCGACGATCCGGCCGGCCGTACCGGCCGTATCCCTTGTGAGCCGGGCGGACAGGAACGGGCTTCCCGTCGGGCCGGGAACCGCACGATACTTGTGGGCTGTATGACCGTTCCCCGGGTGGTGGGACGCATGGCGAGACGGGGCGGGGCGCTGGTGCTCGCGTGCGCGGCCGCGGTCGCGCTCTCCGCCTGCTCGGGCTCGGGCTACCACTACGTGAAGAACTCCACCGACGAGGGATCGGGCACGTATTTCAAGATCCCCGAGGGCTGGCGTGTGTACGACGAGAACGAGTTCTTCGCCAAGCTCGATCTCCCGCCGGAGCGGTCGAAGGCGCGCAAGGCGACGAGCTGGGCGATCGCCTTCGACGCCAGCTCGAAGCCGACCCTGAAGCACTTCGAGCAACCGGTCACCGCGCAGCCGTTCGGCATCGCCGAGGTGCGACAGCTCGGCCCGGAGGAGCGCGACGCGTTCTCGTTGATGGCGATGCGCAACCTCGTCCTCCCGGTCGACCAGCTCTCGGAAACGGACGCCGAGCTCGAGGTCCTGCGACTGGACGAGTTCACGCGCGACGGCGGCTTCCACGGGCTGCGATTCACCTTCAACTTCCGCTACCCGGAGGCGAAGGAGTTCGTGACGTTCGACCAGGTGAGCATCGTGGACGCCGACACGAAGGAGGTGCATCTCCTCGTGATCAGCTGCAGTGTCAGGTGCTATGAACGCAAGAAGGACACGATCAACACGGTCATGGATTCCTGGACCGTGAAGGAGCGATGACATGAGCCCGACAGAGACAGTCGCCTCGGGCCCGCAGTTCACGAGCCGTCCCCGCGACGACGAGCGA
>JBKPDG010000190.1:0-12950 GCA_046727755.1 Actinomycetota bacterium | reverse complement strand
GCCGGGCGTCGTCCATCTGATCGGCGGGCACATACACGTCGACGCGCGCCATGTCTCCTACTGTGAGCGCGTAGGGCCCGTCGATTGAGCCTCGCAGCTCGGCGTCGATCCCCTCCGAGCGCAACCGTGCATGGAGCACGTGCGCGGAGAACGACCCGCTGACCCAGGTCACCCGCTCCATCGGGACCACACAACAATGGTACGGCTCGCCAGCGTTGTGGTCCGGCGGCAAGCTCGGGGGCCAGTACGCTCCGCGCGGGGACGGCGGCTTTGCCGACCGTCACCGCAAAGCCGGAGCTTGCGACGGCGACAAGGGAGGGGTGTGGAGCGCCGGATCTTCGGTCTCGAGAACGAGTACGGGGTCACGTGCACGCTGCGCGGGCAGCGACGGCTGAGCCCTGACGAGGTCGCGCGCTACCTGTTCCGGCGGGTCGTGTCGTGGGGCCGCTCCAGCAACGTGTTCCTCGAGAACGGCGCCCGGCTCTACCTCGACGTCGGCAGCCACCCCGAGTACGCCACGCCCGAGTGCGACTCGATCGACGACCTGGTCGTCCACGACAAGGCGGGTGAGCGAATCCTCGAAGGCCTCGTCCGCAGCGCCGAGCAGCGCCTGCGGGAAGAGGGCATCCGGGGCGAGGTCTTCCTGTTCAAGAACAACACCGACTCCGCCGGCAACTCGTACGGGTGCCACGAGAACTACCTCGTCGAGCGAGACGGCGACTTCGCCAAGTTCACCGACGTCCTGATCCCGTTCCTCGTGACCAGGCAGGTCTACGCGGGGGCCGGCAAGGTCCTCCAGACCGCCCGCGGCGCCATGTACTGCGTGAGCCAACGGGCCGAGCACATCTGGGAAGGCGTCTCGAGCGCAACCACGCGGTCACGACCGATCATCAACACCCGGGACGAGCCTCACGCCGACGCCGAGCGCTTCCGGCGACTGCACGTGATCGTCGGCGACTCCAACATGAGCGAGTACACGACGTTCCTCAAGATCGGCGCAACGTCGGTCGTGCTGCGCATGCTCGAGGAGGACGCCAGTCCGTGGCGCGACCTCACGCTCGAGAACCCGATCCGCGCCATCCGCGAGATCAGTCACGACCTCACGTGTCGGCGCCGTGTTCGCCTCGCCAACGGCCGCGAGCTCTCCGCGATCGAGATCCAAGCCGAGTACCTGAATCGCGCGCTGCGCTTTGCGAAGCGCCGCGGACTCACCCCGCTCGAGGAGCAGGCGTTGCGCATGTGGGAGCACGCGATGATCCGGCTCGAGGACGATCCGCTGTCGCTCGACACCGAGGTGGACTGGGTCATCAAGTACCACCTGATCGAGGCGTACCGGAAGCGGCACGACCTGCCGCTCACGCACCCGCGCATCGCACTGCTCGACCTCTCGTACCACGACGTCACCCGGGCGCGCTCGCTCTACTACCTGCTCGAGCGGCGCGGGAAGCTCCAGCGGACCGTCCGCGACAGCGAGATCGACACCGCGGTGACGACGCCGCCGCAGACCACGCGAGCACGCCTGCGGGGCGCGTTCATCAAGCGAGCCAAGGAGCGGAAGCGCGACTACACGGTCGACTGGGTCCACCTCAAGCTCAACGACCAGGCGCAACGCACTGTGCTGTGCAAGGACCCGTTCAAAGCACGCGACGACCGCGTCGAACGGCTGATCTCAAGCCTGTAGCACCCCACTGGCGACGTCCGCCCCTAATCTCGGCGCATGCCCTCGTTCCGGTCGGGAAAGGTGACGAAGCTCCTCATGGAGCGGCCCGGGCTCCAGCGCGCCGAGGTCGACCTCGGTGACGGGAACGAGCGTGCGTACGTCCTCACCCAGCTGACCGGCACCGTCGCGGTGGGGGACCGGGTCGTCGTGAACACGACCGCGGTCGAGCTCGGGCTGGGGACGGGCGGCTGGCACGTCGTGCACTGGAACCTCGAACGTGACCGGTGGGCGGAACGCGGGCCCGGGCACATCATCAAGGGCCGGTACACGAGCCTGCAGGCGGACGTGGGCAGCGCCGAGGAGCACCTGGAGGAGCTGGCCGAGGTCGAGTCCATCGACGGGATGCCGGTCGTGGCGGCGGCGCTGCACAGCCAGCTGCCGGCGGCAGCGGTGGCGTTCAAGGAGCGCAACCCCGATGCCCGGCTCGTGTACGTGATGACCGACGGCGCCGGGCTCCCGCTCGCCCTGTCCGACCTCACGTTCGCGCTGCGGGAACGGGCGCTGATCGACGCGACTATCACGTGCGGTCACGCGTTCGGCGGCGACTACGAGGCCGTGTCTATCTTCTCGGCGCTCGCCGTGGCGCGGCACGTCGCCGGCGCCGACGCGGTCGTCGTGTCGATGGGCCCCGGCATCGTCGGAACGAACACCCGCCTCGGGTTCTCCGGGATGGAGGTCGGGTGGATCCTCGACGCGGCGGCGGCCCTCGACGGCCAACCGATCGCGTGTCTCCGGGTGTCGTTCGCCGATCCGCGGTCTCGTCACGTCGGGGTGTCCCACCACACGCAGACGGCCTTGCGGCTGGCGTGCCGCGAGCGGGTCGCGGTGGCCGTTCCCCGCCTCGGAGGGGATGAGGAGGAACGCCTGCGGGCCGACCTCGCCGAGGCCGGGATCGACTCGCGCCACGACCTGGTCGACGTGTCGCCGCCCGACGTGCTCGGTCTGCTCGCCGAGGCCGGGCTGGACGTCGTGTCGATGGGACGGCCGGCCGCCGCCGACCCCGCGTTGTTCCTCGCCGCCGGGGCGGCCGGAGTGCTGGCCGCCGAGCGCGCCCAACCGCGATGACGGCGGCTTTGCCGACCGTCATCGCAGGAGCCGGAGCTTGCGACCGCGAAGGCGGCGGCTTTGCTGACCGTCTTCGCAGAGCCGGAGCTTGCGACGGCGCCGTAGAAGGCGACCAGCGAGCGAAATGACCGACCGGCTCGAGCGGCTCACCAACCTCGTCGCCACCCTCCTCGACACGCGCCGGCCGCTCACCCTCGAGGAGATCGTCGATCTCGTCCCCGGCTATCCCGACGACAAGCTCTCGTACCGGCGCCAGTTCGAGCGCGACAAGGAGACCCTGCGCGGGATCGGCATCCCGGTGCGCCTCGAGTCGGTCGACGATCTCGGCCCCGAGCAGGGGTACCGCATCCCGCCCGACGAGTACTACCTGCCGTCCCTCGATCTCACGCCCGAGGAGCAAGCCTCGCTGCACGTCGCGGTCACCGCCGTGCGCCTCGAGGGCGGTCCGGCACCGGCGGAGGCGCTTTGGAAGCTCGGTGGGCGAGAGGGCGAAGCTGCGCACGCGCTCGCGGCGCTGCCGACGGTCCCCGCTCTGCCCGCATTGTTCGACGCGTACCGCACGCGCTCGACAGTCACATTCGTCTACCGCGGTGACACGCGCCGCATGGATCCGTGGGGGATCCTGTTCCGGCGCGGCCACTGGTACGTCATCGGCCACGACCACGACCGACGCGAGCAGCGGTCGTTCCGCGTCGACCGCATCGCGGGCGATGTCGACGCCGGCCCTTCGGGCGCGTTCGAGCCGCCCGCGAGTCTCGAACCGGGCGCGATCCTGCGAGACGACCCCTGGCAGTACGGCGAGGAGGACGTCGTCGCCGCGCGCGTCCTCGTCGACGCGTCGCAGGCGACAGCCGTGGTCGACCAGGTGGGTGAGGCCGCGGTCAGAGAACGACGGGACGACGGCAGCGTCGTCCTCGAGCTCCCCGTCACCAACACCGCCGCCTTCCGATCGTTCGTGCTCGGTTTCCTCGACGCCGCCGAAGTCGTCGACCCGCCGGAGCTGCGGGCCGAGATGGTGGCCTGGCTCGAGGGAATCGCCCGGGGCGCGGCGTGAGCCCGCGACCGCTGGCCGGCTCGCGGCTTCGGCGGGTGCTGGCGCTCGTGCCTTGGATCGCCGAGCATCCGGGCGCCACGCTCGGCGACCTGGCGGCGCGCTTCGGGGTGTCAGAAGCCGAGCTCGAGCACGATCTGGAGCTCCTCCCGCTGTGTGGGCTCCCGCCGTACACACCCGATCGCCTCATCGAGGTCGAGATCGTCGACGGTCACGTCTGGATCCGCTTCGCCGAGTACTTCGACCGCCCGTTGCGCCTTTCGGCGGAGGAGGGCCTCGCGCTGCTCGCGGCCGGTCGGGCGCTCCTGGCCGTCCCCGGCTCCGACGAGCGCGGCGCGCTGGGTACGGCGCTCGACAAGCTCGCGGGCGCGCTCGGCGCCACCGAAGGCCTGGCCGTCGAGGTCGGTGAGCCCGCGCATCTCGACGTCCTGCGCCGCGCCGCCGGCACGCACGAACGCGTCGAGATCGATTACTACTCGTTCGGGCGAGACGCGACGACGACGCGTGCGATCGACCTCCGCTCCGTCTTCCACGCGTTCGGGCACTGGTACGCGGCGGCGTACTGCCATCGGGCCGAGGACGAGCGGCTGTTCCGTGTCGACCGCATTCGGGCGGTCCGTCCGACCGGCGAGCACTTCGATGCCGCCGTCGGCGAGGAACCGCACGTCGGCGAGAGCGTCTACCACCCGAGGACGGACGATCCCAGGGTCACGCTCGAGCTCGACCCCGAGGCGACGTGGGTGGTGGAGAGCTACCCCGCCGAGGAGGTCGACGAGCGCCCGGACGGCTCGTGGCGAGTGGTCCTGGCCGTCAGCGAGCGGGCTTGGCTCGAGCGGCTGCTGCTCGAGCTGGGCCCCGCAGCCGGGGTGGTGGCGCCGCCCGAGCTGCAGTCGGTCGGAGCCGAGGCGGCAACTCGCCTTCTGACCCGCTACCGCGACTGACACCGCCGCGTGCGAGGATGTCCGCCAGTGGAGCAGGCTGCGTGACCGATCTCGACCCCGGCGCCGTCGACACGACCGCGCCTCCTTTCGAGTCCACGACTGTCGAGGATCGCGCGCGTCCCGAGCCTGGCCGAGCAGCCAAGCGGGCCGAGAAGGGCCGCAGGACACGGCGGACGATCATCGAGTGGGCGATCCTGATCGGGAGCGCCCTGCTCATCGCGATCCTCATCAAGACGTTCCTCTTCCAGGCCTTCTACATCCCCTCCGAATCGATGAAGCCCACCCTCAACGTCGGCGACCGGGTGCTCGTGAACAAGGTGAGCTATCGATTGCATGACGTGAACCGAGGCGACATCGTCGTCTTCGAGACTCCACCGAAGGCGAAGGACGCCAACGGAGAGATCAAGGATCTCGTCAAGCGAGTCGTCGCCCTGCCCGGCGAAACGTTCTCGACGCGGGACGGCACCGTCTACATCAACGGGCGACAGCTGAAGGAGCCGTACCTCCAGGACGGCGTCAAGACGTGCGCCCCGAACACGGCTGCGGCGACCTGCGGCGACATCAGCGACCAACAGATCCCCGCCGGCGACGTCCTGGTGCTGGGCGACAACCGCACGGCCTCGAAGGACTCACGGTTCTTCGGCCCGATCGACGAATCGTCGATCGTCGGGCGCGTGTTCGTGCGCATCTGGCCGATCAACGACATCGGCTTCCTGTACGTAACTCTGGTCGCACTCGCTTGCGCGAGTGCTCCAGCCAACCATCGTCTCGATCCGGGGCCGGGGGAACCCCGGCCCCTGCCGGAGGTGCCCCTTTCACGAGGAGCCCGCGAGTCAGTCGCGGTCCGGCGATTCGGTCCATTCGGCCACGGTGGCGACCATGCGGTCGACGCGATCGCAGTACACGGCGTCGACGCCCAGGTCCAACATCGATCGCAGGTGGCGGACCTCTTGGACGTCCCAGGCGAACGCGTGCACGTCGAAGCGGTGGAACAGCGCGACGAGCCCGGCGGTCCATTCCGAGTGGTGGAGGTTCATGGTGTCGATCCCGGCTGCGGCCAGGTCGGCGGCGTGGCGCTCGAGCGGCGTCTGGATGTGCTGGCGACGGCGAGAGTGCACGAGCTTCACGTCCGGCACGGCCTCGCGCAGGCCGGCGAGGAAGCGGACGCTGGCGTGGCAGAGCCACAGGCTTCCGGGAGCGCCGTCGCCGGCGGCCCGGGCGAGCTCGACGATCGGCTCGGCGGCGGCGCGGTCCTTGACGTCGATCGACAGCTCGAACGCCGAGCCGAGCTCGGCATAGAGGTCGGCGAGGCGAGGTACGCCCAGCGCGGCCAGATCGGCGGCGGACGACTTGGTGACGTTGCGGCGGCGCAGGCCCCGGCGGGCGACGCGATCGTGGACGAGCACGACCTCGCCGTCCGCCGACACCCACGCATCCGTCTCGAGGCCCCGGGCGCCGAGCTCGAGGGCGCGCCGGAACGCCGGCATCGTGTTCTCGGGTGCCTCGGTGCGGGCGCCCCGGTGGGCGAACGTGATCGGTCGCACGGGTGCCCGCGTCACTACCATCGAGCCCGTAGCCAGGCCACGAAAGGAGCTCGATTGCCCCAGATCGGCCCGCTCGAGATCCTCGTGGTGCTCATCGTGGCGCTCGTCGTGTTCGGCCCGAGCAAGCTGCCCCAGCTCGGCCGGCAGGTCGGGCGCGGGTACCGCGAGTTCCGCAAGTTCCAGCAGGGCCTCCGGGACGACATCGAGGGCGCCTTCCGCGAGGACGACGACGAGCAACCCGGTTCCGGAGCCAACGTCGACAACACCCCCCGACAGATCGAAGCCCGCAAGCCCGACCACCCCGCGCCTCCCGAGCCGCCGCCGGCTGACACCACCTCGTAACGGGCTCCGTGGCAACCCCCGAGAGCGGCGGCCGCATGACGGTCGTCGAGCATCTGACCGAGCTTCGGCGCAGGATCGTCATCTCGCTCATTGCGGTCACGATCGGCGCGATCTTCTGCTTCATCTTCTCCGAGTCGATCATCAAGTTCCTCATCACGTACTACCAGGATGCGACGGCGGGCGAGAAGGACGCCCTGATCTTCCTCGGTCCGCTCGACGCGTTTCTGACTCGCATCAAGATCGCCACGTACGGGGGCATCGTGCTCGCACTGCCCGTCTGGCTGTTCGAGCTGTGGCGCTTCATCACGCCGGGGCTCAACCCGAACGAGAAGCGCTACGCGATCCCTTTCGTCTTCTCGTCGATCGTCTTGTTCGCGCTGGGTGGGCTCGTCGCGTTCCTGACGCTGCCGAAGGCCCTCGAGTTCCTCCTCGACGTCGGTGGATCCCAGCTACGACCCGAGCTGACCGCCGACAAGTACCTGTCGTTCGTCTCGCTCATGACCGTGGCGTTCGGTGTTGCGTTCGAGTTCCCCGTGGTGCTGGTGTTCCTGCTGCTCGCCCGCGTGTTGACGACGCGGCAGCTTCGGCAATGGCGCCGGCCGGCGGCCGTGATCATCGTGGTGTTCGCCGCCGTCATTACGCCCAGTCAGGACCCGTACTCGTTGTTCTTCATGGCGGCGCCGATGTACATCTTCTACGAGATGTCGATCATCATCGGGAGGGTGATGAAGCGATGAGCCCGCCTCGGCGCCGGCGCGATGCGTACCGACCTCCGCGGAGCCGGAGCGAGGTGCTCACGGCGGTTGCGGCCGTGATCGGCGTCCTCGTCGTCACCGCTGCCCTGATCTGGTTTCTGCGGCCGGGCGACGACTCGGGATCGGATCAGCCGAGCATCAGCACGCCGGTCTCGGTGCCGGAAGCGACATTGCCACCCGAGTCGACGCCACCAAGCCCGCCGCCCGCGAGCACTCCGTGAGGTCGTGACGGAAGCCCGCGTCGCAGACGAGCACGCCAACCGGCGCGGGTCCTTCGAGTTCAGCCGGCCCTTCCCGCTCGACGGCTTCCAGCGCCGCGCACTCGACGCCGTCGACCATGGCGAGTCGGTGCTCGTCGCCGCGCCAACCGGAGCCGGCAAGACCGTGGTCGCGGAGTACGCCATCATCACTGCGCTGGACGACGGAGGAAAGGCCTTCTACACGACGCCGCTCAAGGCGTTGTCCAACCAGAAGTTCGGTGATCTCAGCCGGGAGCACGGCGCCGAACGCGTCGGCCTCCTCACCGGTGACAACTCCATCAACGGCAACGCGCCGGTGGTCGTCATGACGACCGAGGTGCTGCGCAACATGATCTACGCGCGGTCGTCGGCGCTCGATGGTCTTCGCTTCGTGATCCTCGACGAGGTGCACTACCTGCAGGACCCGTACCGCGGCGCGGTGTGGGAGGAGGTGATCATCCACCTTCCGTCCGACGTCAGGGTGGTGTGCCTCTCGGCCACCGTCTCGAACGCAGAGGAGTTCGCGGCGTGGGTCGAGACGGTTCGGGGCGAGACGACGGCGGTGATCGAGGAGCGGCGCCCGGTGCGCCTCGAGCACCTCTACATGGTGGGGGAGCGGGGGAGCGACCAGGTCCACCTGTTGCCGACGTTTGTCGAACGGGACCGGGAGGCGCGACCCAATCCCGAGGCGGCGCGCCTCGACGCGCGCGGCGGACGGGCGCCCGGAGGGCGTGGACGCCCGCGCGGCCGGCTCCGGACCCCGCGGCGCGTCGAGATCGTCGACGAGCTGGCCGATCGAAGCATGCTGCCGGCCATCACGTTCGTCTTCAGCCGGGCCGGATGCGACCAGGCCGTCCAGCAGTGCGTCACCGGTGGGCTCCGGCTCACCGCCTCGGACGAACGGACCGAGATCCGCCGCATCGCCGAGGAGCACACCGACGCCCTCTCGGACGACGATCTCGAGGTTCTGCGCTATGGCGAGTGGATCACCGGTCTCGAAGCCGGCCTCGCCGCCCACCACGCCGGCATGGTCCCGCCGATGAAGGAAGCGGTCGAGCAAGCCTTCGCGGCCGGTCTCGTGAAGATGGTCTTCGCGACCGAGACGCTGTCCCTCGGCATCAACATGCCCGCCCGGACGGTCGTGATCGAGAAGTTGTCGAAGTTCACCGGCGAGCAGCACGAGTTCCTGACCCCGGGTGAGTACACGCAGCTCACCGGGCGCGCCGGACGGCGCGGGATCGACGACGTCGGGTACGCAGTCGTGTGCTGGAGCCCGTTCGTGCCCTTCGACCAGGTCGCGTCGCTTGCTTCGCGCCGCACCTATGCGTTGCGTTCCTCGTTCCGCCCCACGTACAACATGGCCGTCAACCTGGTGCAGCGCTATCCGGCGGACGTCGCGCACCATCTGCTCAACCTGTCGTTCGCGCAGTTCCAGACCGACCGCGATGTCGTCTCGCTCGAGCGGCAACTGGAACGCAGCCGCGGGCAACTTGCCCGGCACCGCGCCACGGCCCGGCGGGGTCCCGGCGACATCGACGAGTACCGCCGTCTCAGCGCCGCGCTTGACGCCGAGCGGCGCAACCGCGGGAACGCCAGGCGCGCCGCCGACGCGCTCGAGCGTCTCCGGCCGGGTGATGTCCTCGCCGGGGTCCGCCGGCACGGTCGCGTCGCCGTGCTCGGCCACGAGCGGAGTCGCCGGGGCACGCCGCGGGTGCTCGCGCTGAGCGAAGGACGCGAGCTCGTCCGCCTTGGTCCCGACGACTTCGACGGGCCGCCTGCGCCCGCGGGGCAGATCGAGCTACCGGTGCCGTACGCGCCACGCAACAGCGGCTTCCGGCGAGAAGCCGCGGATCGCCTGCGGCGCGTGCGACCATCCCGCGACGATCGCCATGGCGATCGGGACGCGGCATCCCGAGCATCGGATCTCGAGGCACAGGTCGCCGCGCACCCGGTCGCAGCCGACAGCGAGCGCGAATCACGGGTGCGCGCGGCCGCATCGGCCGAGCGCCTCGAACGCGATGTGGCGCGCCTCGAACGACGCGTGCGCGGCCGCAGCGAGAGCCTCGCCCGTCAGTTCGACCGTGTCCTGCGCATCCTCGAAGCATGGGGATACGTCGACGACTGGTCGGTCACCGAGTGGGGCAAGGTCCTGGCCCACCTGTACACCGAGACGGATCTGGTGGTCGCCGAGTCACTGCGCGAAGAGCTTCTCGACGATCTCGACGCCGCCGAGCTCGCCGCACTCGTGTCGTGCTTCACCTACGAGCGCCGCGGTCCTGACGCCTCCGGTCCGCTGCCGCCGCAACGATGGCCGACGTCGGAGCTCGCGACACGATGGCGTGCGCTGGACCGCATCGCACGTGATCTCAATCACAACGAAGACGACGCCGGCCTGTCGGAGACCCGCCCGCCGGACCCGGGGTTCGTGCCCCACGCCTACGCGTGGGTTGCGGGCGAGGACCTCGCCGACGTGTTGGAGGACGACGACGACATGACCGGCGGCGACTTCGTACGCCACGTCAAGCAGTGCATCGACCTCCTCCGACAGATCGCCGAGGTCGCGCCCGAGCCGGCGACGCGCGCCACCGCGCGCGCTTCTGCCGATGCCTGCTTCCGCGGCGTGATCGCGGCGTCGAGCGTCGTCGGCCGGTGACGCGGCCGCCGCGGCCCGGCGAGCCGTGGGGCCGCGCCCCCTCGGGCCAACCCGACATCGAGGTCGCAGGCGACGACGCCGATCTCGCCGCCGTCGCAACGCGCCGACGGGGCGCGCGGGTGCGATTCCGACCGTCGCCCACATCCGACCTCGCGCGTGCCCTCGGTCTCGCGCCCGGGAGTGGCGAGGCCGACGCGACGACCGAGGTCGCCATCGACGCCCTCGCGATCGGGCCCGAGGACGGCGCCGATCTCGCCGTCAACGCCGTCGTGCTCGGCCCGCCGCCGGACCGGCTGCGATGGAACGCCCGCGGCGCGGACATCACGGTGCGGGTCGACGGGCGTCCATGGTTCACCGGTCGCGCCACCACCGTGGTCGTGGCGAACGGCCAGTTCCTGCGGCGAGCGGACTTGATTCCCCGCGGCCATCCCGGCGACGGATGGGCCGAGGTCCAGGTGTACGCGCTCACTCGCCGGGCGCGCGCCGGGATGCGGCGTCGGCTCCCGACGGGGACACACGTCCCCCATCCCGACGTCCGGACCGGTCGGGCGCGCCGGGTGGAGGTGGACGTCGCCGGCCGGCGCCTGCCCGTCGAGGTCGACGGACACCGGCGGGGCCGGACCGACCGCCTTGCCGTGACGCTCGCTCCCGCCGCCCTCCGGCTGCTCTTGTAAGGCGCCGCTACCCGCCGGCCCATCCGCCGACCCCGCGAAGGGCGCCGGTACGATCGGCCTCCCGTCCACCGGACCCGGAACCGCGAATGCAGTACGTGCCCGAGCGCTTCACCGAGCAGGAGCAGGCGGTGCTGCGCCCGTACTTCACCAACCTCGACGCGCCCGTCTTCGCGCTCGTGAACCTGCCCGAGGTCGTCAAGGGCGCGCTCTTCGCCCGCTATTCACGCTCGCCCAAGAGCCTGCGGCGACTCTTCCTCGACGAGTTCGTCGGTGATCTCGATCTCACCGGCGACCTCACGGTCGACGCCACCGTCGGGCTCCGGCGGGCCGAGGAGCTCTACGAGCGGGTCTTCTTCGAGTACGGCGACGACTCGGTGGCCCAGCTCGGCGGCGTGCACCTGGCCTGCGAGCAGGCGTCGAACTTGCTCACCAAGATCCTCGAGTGGGGACGCCTCATGGCGTATCTCGAGCAGTCGACCCGGTACATCCCGTACGACAGCCGGCTCGGGGGACGGTACCGGTACTGGCGCGATCCGGAGATCGCCCGCTCGCCGTTGGGGGCGCGTTACGTCGCCGATCTCGACGTGCTCTTCGACACCTAT
Source organism: Actinomycetota bacterium (assembly GCA_046727755.1). Lineage (GTDB taxonomy): Bacteria > Actinomycetota > Acidimicrobiia > IMCC26256 > JACDBD01 > JALZAA01. Next base: position 1,364 of record JBKPDG010000190.1, on the reverse strand, counting down.
GCCCGGATGCTCCCCGATCTCATGGACTGGGCGCGCGCCCGCTACCCGAAGGACTCCGGCGACTCCGACTTCGTGTACAAGCAGACGATCAAGGCCAAGGCGTGCGACGCCGCCCGTGGCATCCTGCCCGGGGCGACGCTGTCGAACGTCGGCATCTACGGCACCGGTCAGGCGTTCGAGGCGCTGCTGCTGCGAATGCGGGCGCATCTGCTGCCCGAGGCGCAACAGTACGCGGCGTTGATGCTCGGCGAACTGCGGAAAGTCATCCCGTCGTTCCTGTCCCGCGTCGACCGGCCCGAGCGCGGCGGCGCCTGGACCGAACATCTCTCCGGCACGCGCCGGGCCACGGCCGACGCCGTCGACCGGTTGCTCGGCGGCGAGGCCCCGGAGCCGCGCCCGGCGGTGGTTCTCACCGACTACGACCCCGACGGCGAGGAGAAGCTCCTGGCCGCGGTGTGCTACCCGCACACGAACCTTCCCGAGGATCAGATCCGGGCTCGGGTGCGGCGGCTCTCGACCGACGAGCGGGTCGCGCTGCTGCGTGCGTACGTGGGGGAGCGGGTCAACCGCCGCCACAAGCCCGGCCGGGCCTTCGAGCGCACCGACTACCGCTTCGACGTTCAGTGCGACTACGGGGCCTTCCGGGACCTCCAGCGGCATCGGATGCTGACGATCGAATGGCAGCAGCTGTCGCCCGCCCTCGGCTACGACGTTCCCGAGGCCGTCGTGGAGGCGGGCCAGGCCCGGCCCTTCGAGGACGCCATGGGGGTTTCCGCCGCCCTGTACGAGGCCCTGGCGCCGATCCTGCCGGAGCACGCTCCGTACGCGGTGTCCCTCGCGTACCGCATCCGGTTCGTCGTCCAGATGAACGCCCGCGAGGCGATGCACATGCTCGAGCTGCGGACCTCGCCCCAGGGGCATCCCGCGTACCGCCGGGTCTGCCAGGAGATGCACCGGCTGATCGCGGACGAGGCCGGTCACCACGCCGTCGCGGCGGCGATGCGTCACGTCGATCACACGACGTACGAGCTCGAGCGCCTGACGGCCGAGCGCGCCGCCGAGCAGCGCCGCGCCGCCCCGCGTTCGTAGCCCGACCGAAAAAAATCGGGGCCGTCTGAGCAGCATCGACGCGCGACGGTGCTGGTCACGACGCCGGCTCGCAGGCGGTTCTCGCTTGACACGGCTGCGGATCTCGGGCGTACTACTCCTCACCCCTGCGCCGTGATACCGGTCGTGGGTCTTCCGGTGGCGATGCCGCGGAGCTCGTTCGGAAGGGGCGGTGCGGGGTGTTGGGGGTCCGGGAGACCAAGTAGAGAACGCTGGAATAACCTCGCTGCCAGGGCAGTGCGGGCCAAACAGTGGCC
>JBKPDG010000189.1:0-13059 GCA_046727755.1 Actinomycetota bacterium | reverse complement strand
ACCCCCCGCCCCCCCCCCCGAACACCACAACATCTAGTTCGTCGGCAGCGTCAGATGTGTATAAGAGACAGGATCGCGTCGTGATCGTCACCGGGGCGGGCCAGGGTGTGGGCAAGGCGACCGCCATCTTGCTGGCGCGGTTCGGTGCCCGGCTCGCCGTCGCCGATCGCGTCGAGGAGACACTGACCGCGACGGAAGAAGAGCTGACCGGCGCCGGACAGCCCGTGCTGGCGCGTCAGCTGGACGTCCGCGACCGCGACGCGGTGGCGTCGTTTCTCGCCGACGTCGCATCCGAGTACGGACGCGTTGACGTCCTCGTGAACAATGCCGGCGGCACGTTCTTCTCGCCGTTCCTCGACGTCACCGAGAAGGGCGAGCACACACTCATGCTCGAGAACTTCGTCCAGGTCACGTCGCTCATCCGCAGTGTCGTCCCGCTCATGCCCGACGGCGGCGCGATCGTGAACCTCACGTCGATCGAGGCGCACCAGGCCGCACCCGGCTTCGCCGTGTATGGCGCTATGAAAGCCGCCCTCGCCCACCTGACGCGCACACTCGCCCTCGAGCTCGCGCCGCGGCGCATTCGTGTGAACGCCGTCGCGCCGGACGCGATCCCCACCGGCGGGGATCGAGACGTCCGCGCCGAGATGCTGGACGGCGGCGGAGAGTACGAGCCCGCCGTCGTCCCTCCGCTCGGGTACATGGGCTCGCCCGAGGACGCCGCCGCCGCCGTCCTCTACTTGGCCAGTGACCTCTCCCGGTTCGTCACCGGCACGACGATCCACGTCGACGGCGGGAATTGGGCCGCCGGCGGCTGGCGGCGCGTCAGCGCAGACTGAGCCCGAAGAGGTCGATCGTGTTGTCGCGCACGATCTTGCGCACGAGCTGCTGATCGAGCCCGGCGAAAAGCTTCTCGGCCACCGACTTGCTGTGAGGCCATGTGCCGTCGGCGTGTGGATAGTCGGTCTCGAACGTCACCTGGTCGGCGCCGATGGCATCGATGGACGCGAGGCCGGCGGCGTCGTCGAAGAAGCAGCCGTACACGCGCCCCCAGTAGTAGGTGCTCGGCGGCTCGGGGACGACGTCGGTGGCGTCGCTCCACCCGCGGTTGTGCTCCCAGACCCGGTCAGCCCGGGTGAGGATGTAGGGGATCCAGCCGATCTGGCCTTCGGAATAGGTGATCTTCACGTTCGGATAGCGCACGAGCAGGCCCGAGAAGAGCCAATCGGCGAGCGACCCCTCGGCGAGCTCGTGGGTCAGCGTCGACGACACCGCCGGCGGCGCATCGGGGGACGTCGACGGCATCTTCGAGCCCGACCCGCTGTGCATGCAGATGACCGTCCCGGTCTCGTCACAGGCGGCGACGAACGGATCCCAGAAGCGATCGGCATCGTGCACGGACGGCAGCCCGAGGTTCGTCGGCAGCTCGGAGAAGCAAACGGCCCGGACGCCACGCGCCGCGTTCCGCCGCACTTCTGTCGCCGCGAGCTCTGCGTCCCACAGCGGGATCAGGCACAAGGGGATGAGGCGGCCGTCAGAGCCCGCGCACCACTCCTCGACCATCCAGTCGTTGTACGCCTGCACGCACAGCAGCGCGAGCTCCTTGTCATCGGCTTCGAGGAACGTCTGGCCGCAGAAGCGTGGGAAAGTAGGGAAGCAGAGCGACGCCTCGACCCAGTTGAGGTCCATGTCCCCGAGACGACCCACCTGCTCATGGCAGCCGGGACGCATCTCGTCGTATGTCATGGGCACGACCTGTACTTCGTCGGGCGGATAACCGGCGCACGCGCTCAGACGCGTGTGCGGCACGGCGCGGTTCTCGTAGAGCCACCAGTCGGCGAGCGGACCGTCGTCGCCCATCCGGTACGCGTACTTCCCGCCGCGGAACGTCATTTCGGCGACAGGGGCGCGCTGCACGCGGGGGCCGACGTCGCGGTACCGGGCCGGGAGCCGGCTCGTCCACACGTCAGGAGGCTCGACGACGTGATCGTCGGCCGAGACGATGCGCGGGATCTCGGTCATGGTCATGGCAGCCGCACCTCCCGTTCGTAACCGGCGTCCCAGCCGTTCATGTGGACGACTTCTTCGAGGGGTTTGCGGCGCGGTTGGCCGAGGCTCTCGGCGCCGTACCCGAGGAACACCGCGGCTTCGAGGAACATGCGCGGAGGCACGTGGAGGAGCTCCTTCACCCGCGCCTCGGCGAGCCCGAAGAACGTCGTGAACAACGACGAGACGCCGAGGGCGTGCGCGGCCAGCATCATGTTCTGGCAGGCCGGATACACGCTTGATCCGCGACCGCCGGGGATGTGGCGCGTAGGGCGCAGCGTCCCGTCGGCATTCTCCGCGTACTCCCCCTTCATTCGAATGCCCCGGTCGGGATTCCAGAACACGAACACGAGCGCGGAGACGACGTCGATGCTCGTGATCGCCGCGTGGCCGGTCACCGGTCGGCCCGAGCCGTCGACGAGCTCGTCGGCGCTCTGCGCCCGTTCGCCGTCGATGCCAGCGAAGGCCTCGACCATGACGGTCTTCAGCTCGCGCTTCACATCTCGATCGGTCACGACGACGAATTCCCACGGCTGGGTGTTTCCCGAACTGCACGCGCGCGTGGCCGCCTCGAGGATCCGCGCCAGCAACGCAGCCGGCAGCGATCGGTCCTCGTAGACCCGCGTAGCTCGGAGTCCGAAGATCGCATCGAAGACCGGCATGTCGGAACCGCCGTTGACGCTCATCCGCCGAGCCCGTACAACCGCAGCGCGTTGTCGCGCAGGACACGACGGATCGCCGTTCCGTCGAACTCGTCTGTCTCGAGCAGGCCACTCGTGGACCCGGGGAAAGTCCCGTCCGCGTGGGGGTAATCGGACGCGAACACGACCGATTCCGGATACGCGTCCAGCATGACGCCGAGGCCGGGCTCGACCTCCTCGACCGAGACGAAGCACTGGCGCCGGAAGTACTCGGACGGTCGCATCGTGAGCGCCCCATGGTCGAACCCGAACAACTCCAGGTGCTCGTCGAGCCGGTGCAGGTACGACAGCGCCCACACCGCACCGGTCTCGAGGAAGGCGACGCGCAGCCTCGGATGGCGTTCGAGGATGCCGTAAGCGACGAAGGTCGTGAGCGCCATCATCTGCTCCATCGGGAAGTGCAGGGCGTGGAGCGGGCTGAAGTAGCCGTCGTAGCGACGCTCCAGCTCGTCGAACGGCACGAGGCCGCTCATGCCCGGGTGAATGGCGAACGGGACGCCGGCGTCCTCGAGGTATGACCACAGCGGGTCGTACGCATCGTCTTGGAGCCGCGGTAACGCGCCGAAGTGCTCGGGGCGGCGCCACACGCCGCGGAAGCCGAGGTCCTCGACGCAGCGGCGCGCCTCCCGGAGCGCGTCGCCGGCGTCGGTCATCGGCACTGTGCCGATGCCGATCAGCCGATCGGGTGCGTGCGCGCAGTACTCCCCGAGCCAGTCGTTGACGGCTCGGCAGAGCGCCAGCGCCGGCTCGCGCGCGGTGACGCCCTGGATCATCAGCCCATACGTCGGGTACAGCGCGGCGGCGTCGATGTGGTCGACGGCCATGTCCACCAAGCGCGGGGCCGGTTCCGACCCCCCGCGCGCCGCCACCGGCGCATCCGACTGCTTGGGCGTCTGACCCGGCGCGCCGACGGACTCGCTCCGCCCCGCGATCGGGAAGCCGACGCGGTCACTGCACGCGAATCGGAAGTCGCCCTCGGACTGCAGGACCCGGGGCGCGTAGTCGCGGTAGCGCGCCGGCAGCAGCTCGTCCCACACACGCGGCGGCTCGACCACGTGGCCGTCGGCGTCGAAGACCCACGGCCGCATGGCGACGGCCACGTCGTCGGAGGTGGTCGCGTCGCGCGTCACCATCGATCAACCGGGACGGAGCACCTGGCCGGGAAGACGCCCGGTCAGCTCGCCGCCGAGAACGATGGGCTGGCCGTTCACGATCGTGGCGTGCACGCCCTTCCCCCACGCCTTGAACCGGCCCACGCCGCCGGGCAGGTCGTGGACGAACTCCTTCTTCCAGGGGCCGATCGTGTCGGGGTCGAACACCATGAGATCGGCCGGTGCGCCGGGCTTGACGACGCCCCGATCGGTCAGCCCGAGCAAGGCGGCCGGCATCTGTGTGATCTGGCGGATGCCGTCCTCGAGCGTCCACACCCGGCGGTCGAGCACCCACGAGCGCAGGAAGTACGAGCTCCAATCGGCGCCGTCGTCGCGGGCGAGGTGGGCGCCGCCGTCGGACACCCCGATGACCATGCGGGCGTCGAGCTGGGCCTCGCGCACAGCATCCGTCCACTCCGGGCTCTCGGTCCGCCAGCGGAACCGGGTGGCGAGGCCTTCGGCGAGCGCGAGGTCGAGCATGGCGTCGGCGGGCGCGACGCCCTGCTCCTCGGCGATCTCACGGATCGAGCGGGCCTGCAGCTTCTCGTGCTCGGGGTTCGCGACCTCGTCGACGAACACCGCATCCCACAACGGCGGCGGCACTGTCGTGCCCTTGGCAGGATCGCGGTTGTAGTGCTCCACCGCGTCGCGCAACTCGGCGCGCGCCGTCGGGTCACGCAGGAGCGCGACCCGGTCGGCGTGCGGCAGCTTCAGCATCCGGTCCCAGGCGGGTACGGCGAGGTAGTGCAGGTTCGTCTCGTCGATGGTCACCGGCCGGTCGAACGGTCGCGCGATGAGCATGGAGTAAACGGGCGCCCCGGCGTCAGTGGCGCGGTCGAGGAACGCCTTGGCGGCGTCCCACGTGGCGGTCGGCGCGTCGACCTTGTTACGTCCGCCGAGGCCCTGGATGATCACCGGCAGACCGCTCAGCGTCCCGAGACGGATGAGGTACGCCTCGTCCTCGGCGTCGAGACCGCCGATGGCGCTGGCGGGGAGATACGCGATCGAGCCCGCGCCGGCTCGGCCCGCCTGGTCGGCGAGGGCGTCGAGCTCGTCACGCGCGGCAATTCGTGACGGGACCGGTCGGTCGTCGATGTCGAAGTGCGTCGGGGCGGCGGACGACGAGATCCCGGCCGCACCGGCCGCCATCGCTTCCTCCACGAGGCGACGCATCGCGTCCACTTCGGCGTCGGTTGCCTCGCGCTCCGACGCGGCGGGCCCCATCACCCAGCGCCGCAGATTGGAGTGACCGACGTAGCACCCGAGGTTCACACCCAGCTTGCCGCGCCGGCTCTCGAGGAACTCGGGGAAGGTCTCGAAGTCGTTCCATTCGATGGCGCTCAGCGCAATCGGGTCCATGTTCTCCACGCGGGCGAAGATGCCCTCGAGGAACGACCGATCCCGCGCTTTGCACGGCGCCACCGAGAAGCCGCAGTTCCCGGCCACGACCGTCGTGACGCCGTGGAAGCACGACACGGTCGCATACGGGTCGAACGTGATCTGCGGGTCGTAGTGCGTGTGCGCGTCGACGATTCCGGGCGCGACGATCATGTCGCGGGCGTCGACCTCCTCCGCGCCACGGCAGCCGTCGAGGCGGGCGAGCGTCGCAATCCTGCCTTCCCGCACGCCGACGTCGACGCGCCGGCGCGGCAGGCCCGTGCCGTCGACGACGAGACCGCCGCGGACGATGAGGTCGTACTCGCGATCGCTCATCGCGCTCATGAGCCCGCGGCGGCGAAGGACGCCGCGCCCTGCCGCACGACCAGGAACGACAGCCCGTCGGGGCCGGCGACGAACCCGTAGGGCTCGTCGGCGGCGACGACCGCCATGTCGAATCGACCCATTGGCTCACCGCCGAAGCGGCAGCTCCCCTCCAGCACCATGAAGATCTCGGCGTGATCGTGGCTGTGCTCGGGCGCCTCGAACCCCGGTGGCAGCCGCACCACCTGGGAGTAGAAGCCGCCATCCCCCTGGGCCAGGAACTTCCGGGCCGCGCCTCTGCGCCCGGCCTCCGCCGCTTGATCGGGGTCGGTGCCGGGCGACACCGGCACATGCCACTCGGTGTCGTCGAAGCGGTAGATGCGGCGCGGCGTCATGCGAGCTCCTCGCGGAGCGCAGGGACCACGTCGGCGCCGAGTTGGTCGATCTGCGCGCGCGCTGCCTCGGGAGTCACGCCGGGCACGTGAACTCGCACATTGACGGCATCCGCGCCGGCCCGGCGCGCGACGCGGGCTAAACCATCGGCGACATCGCCGGCCGACATCGACGCCACGAGCTGCTCGCCCTCCCAGTGTGCTTGCGATGCGACCGGCGCGTAGCCGCGATAGACGTCGAGCTGGCGGGCGACACCTTCGCGCGGAGGCTCCCCCACCCAGGCCCGCCGGATCAGTACGCAAGGACCGCTGCCTCCCGCGGCGCGGTAGGCGTCGGAAAGCTCGCGACAGCGCTCCGGCGTCGACAGCGAATCGAACAGGATGCCGACACCGTGGCGCGCAGCACGCCGGACGGCCGTCAAGCTCATGGCCGCGCTCACGACCGGCACGGGATGCTCGGCACAAGCCTTGATCGCCGGATCATCGGCGAGCGCGCGCGGGTCGCTGCCGTTCAGCGCGCCGACCAGCTCGTCGAGCCCGTTCGCAAAACGCACCGCGCGATCGTCCATCGACATCGCCATGATCTCGAAGTCGTCCTGCAGCGCGCCGGCAGCCACTCCGATGCCGACTCGCCCGGGGAAGCGCGCCGCGAGCCACGCGGCTTCTTCGGCGACGAGCGCGGGCGGCCGCAGGGTCAGGAGCAGCGGGCAGGGCGCGGCCCAGCCGTTCGGCATCGCCTCGAGGCACCAGCCCGCGGCTTGCAGCGGGTTGGGCAGGTATCCCGCGAACCCGCCGTGGTGCTCGCTCGTCATCACCCCGTCGAAGCCGCCCACGGCACCGAGCGCCGCTTGTGCACACAGCTCCTCGACGATCATCGGCGCGGGAAGGTCGTTGTGCGGGTAGAGCCGCAGCGACACCGAGCCGGGGGCGAAGGGCGCCTGCGTCATCGCAGTCAGGTCCGCGTGTCCTCGAGCCAGTCGGGCATGTCGATGGGCGGGTTCGGGAGCTGTTGCACGCCCTTCTCGGCGAGGAACCGCTCGTAGCCCTCGAGGTCGGCGGGGAACGACCGGGGGTCGCCCATCATGACCTCGAACAGGGTGACTCCGTTGGGCCCGGCGACGAACGGACCGAACGTGTCGCCTTGGTTCAGTGCGATGTGCGTGCCGGCGGGACAGTGCACGTCGCCGCAGGTCATGTCGCCCTCGATGACGAACACGACGTGGTCGCTGTTGTGGCCGTGGGGTTGCACGATCATCCCCGGGTCCCATCTCGCGTACAGCGAGAGGAACCGGGGTGAGAAGTCGAGCCACTTCTCGCGCACGGATGCGGTGCGCTCGCCGTGCCGCTGGCGGCGGACCTCTTGCCACGAGCAGTCGTCGAGGTGCCGGATCCGGGGACCACCGGCCATGATTCCCCCCTCGCCTAAGATTCTTAGGTGTAAGAGACTACCCGGACGGGTGGGCGTCCATACAAGGGGACCCCGATGCCGACGCTCGAGATCACACCGGTCACCCCCGCCATCGGCGCCGAGGTGTCGGGCATCGACCTGTCCGAGCCGCTCACCGACGAGGCGATCACCGAGGTTCGGCGCGCCCTGCTCGATCACCTGGTGATCTTCCTGCGCGGCCAGGAGATCACCGACGAGCAGCACCTCGACTTCGCGCTCCGGTTCGGCCCCCTCAGCGTCTCGCCGCTGGCAACGAAGTACCAGGAGCAGCCGACCGTGACGGTGCTCGACCAGGTGAGCCCGAAAGGCGAAGGCGCCGACGAGTGGCACAGCGACAACACGTTCATGCCCCGGCCCCCGATGGGGTCGATCCTGCGCGCGGTGCAACTGCCCGCGGTCGGCGGTGATACGTGCTTCTCGAACATGTACGCGGCCTACGAAGCGCTGTCTCCGGCGATGCGGTCACTCGTCGACGGGTTGCGGGCCGTGCACGACATCACGAAGCCGATGCGCAAAGCGCTCGCGGCCGGCCACACGACACTCGACTTGTCCGAGATGCAGCAGCGGTGTCCACCGACCGAGCATCCCGTCGTGGTCACCCATCCCGAAACCGGTCGCCGGGCACTGTTCGTGAATCGGAACTCCACGACGCACATCGTCGGACTCAGCGAGCGCGAGAACGACACGCTCTTGCCGTTCCTGCTCGACCACGTGCGCTCGCCCGAGTTCCAATGCCGCTTCCACTGGGACGTCGGCTCGATGGCGTTCTGGGACAACCGGTGTGTGCAGCACTACGCCGTCGCCGACTACACGGAGCGACGGATCATGCACCGCGTCACCGTCGACGGCCCACCGGTCTGCTAGCTGTGGACGTCGAAGCGCGCTACCTGTCGGAGCCGGGCCCCCTCGGCTTGTTCACGCGCATCACGCGCGTCGGCCTGCTCGTCGACGCCTTCCAGCACCGCTCACTCGATCCTCTCGGTCTGCTCTTCATCGACTACTCGGTCCTGCGTCTGCTCCAGCTCGCCGGCGCGCCGTACCGGATGTCCCCTACCGAGCTGAGCGAGATCGTCCTGCGGTCGAGCGGCGGGATGACCCAGATCCTCGACCGACTCGCGAGCGGGGGATTGGTCGAACGGTCGGCGGATCCCTCCGACCGGCGCAAGGTCGTCGTCGGGCTCACATCGGAAGGTCTGCGAACCGCGCAGCGTGCCAACGCCAGCTACCGGCGCGCTCGGGAGCAACTGCTCGGCGCGCTGACCGCCGAGGAGATCGAGCAACTCGACAGCGCAGTCCACCGCCTCCTCGACGTGCTGAGCGAAGACGGCCACGTTCGGGCGCGCACGTAGCGCGCAACACGGCGACTCTGCCTGCGTCGAATCAGTCGTGTTCCGTGAGCGCCCGGAACTCCTCGGCGATCAAACGGGACGCGTCACGTTGGCGCGTCGCCCTCCACTCGCGCATCGGGAAGACCGACTGCCAACGATGGAGGCGCTCGAAGCTCAGCGTGGCGCTGACGATCTCCTCACCGTCGCCGGCCTCCGCGTACACGTGGCTGAACCGGGGGAACGCCGGGCCCGCGATCACACTGTGGCCGAGGTAGTCGGCGGGGCGCGCCTCCTCGAGCGCCTCGGCGGAGTAGTCCTCCTGACCGGGCCCGCCGGCGAGGTTGGCGCTGGCGGCGTAGACGAGGTTCTCCTGAGCGCGCACGCTCGTGGTCTGCACCATGTAGTCCCGCTTGCCCGGCCCCGCGAAGGTGCCACAGGAATTCAGGATCAGCCGCGCGCCCTTGAGAGCGAGGATCCGGCTCAGCTCGGGGTTGAACCAGAAGTCGTAACAGATCTGCACACCGATCGGGCCGAACCGCGTCGAGAAGACCGGAAGCTGGGTCCCGGGCCGGAACACGATTCCCTCGGTCACCCACGGGAGCGTGCCGAGGTGCACCTTCCGGTACGCGCCGAGAACACCCTCGGGACCGACGACCGCGGCCGCGTTGTAGAGGACGCGCGGATCGTCCCGGTCGCGCTCCGGCAACCCGAAGACCACGTACAGATCGTGCTCGCGCGCGAGGTCGGCGACCGTGTCGGTGGCGGGGCCGGGCACGGTCTCGGCCAGCTCGAGGTGCGCGTCACACGCCTGCCCCTCCGCCCGGCACGCGTCGCATGCCGATGCCCCCGTCAGTGACCCCTCCGGAAACACCACGATGTCGATGCCCTGCGCGCCCGCCTCGACGATGTTCGACTCGATCTTGGCCAACGTCTGCTTCTTGTCGCCCCAAACAGGGGAGAAGTTCACGCATCCGACCGTCACGACCGGCTCGAACGACTCGTACTCGGCAGGGATCACGGGGACCTCCTCTCACACCATCAAAGCGTCATGAAGCGGCCCCCGTCGACCGCCAATGTCTGCCCGGTGACGTACCCCGCACTGTCGCCGGCCAGGAACACGACTGCCGGGCCGATCTCCGTCTCGGGATCGCCGAGGTGACCCATCGGCACGACGCGCTCGAGCCGGGGCCGGAGCGTGGGATCTTTCTCGTACGCGCTCGTCATCGCAGGCGTCTCTGCAAGCGGGGAAATCGCGTTGACGGTCACGCCGAACGGCGCCCACTCGCGAGCCAGGCTCTTGGAGAATCCTCGCAGCGCGCCCTTCACGATGCTGTACACGGGCAGCATGGCGCTTCCTTCGATGCCTGCCGGCGACGTCATCACGATGAACCGGCCACGACGCGCCCGCAGCTGCGGGAGCGCGGCCTGGGCGCAGTGATAGGCGCCCCGCAGCGACACCGACGCGTGTTCGTGCCAGAGTGCGTCGTCGACGTCGTCGAGCTGTACCGGCTCGCTCGAGCGGCGACTCGTCGCATTGTGGATGACGACATCGAGGCCCCCGTACCGATCGACGGCGGCGGCGACGGCTCCTTCGACGTCGGCCGCGACAGTGGCGTCGCAGCGCGCCCACGCCGCCGACCCGCCCCGCGCCTCGATCTCGGCGACGGTCTCGGTGCCGTTCTCACGCGGGGAGGCCACGACGATGTCCCCACCCGCCGCCGCGCAGGCCAGCGCGACGCCTCGGCCCAGACCGCGGCCAGCCCCGGTGATGAGAACGCCGCGACCCGCCAGCGAGCCGGTCACGGCGCCATAACAAGGCCGCCGTCGACGGGGATCGTGGCGCCGGTGACGAAGTGCGCCTGCTCGGTGGCGAGCAGCGCGATGACTGGCGCGACATCCGTGCGGACGTCGGGGCCTCGTCCGAGGGGAGGCTCGGTGAGCGCGAGCCCGTCCGGAGTCTCTGCTCGATCGGGCGCCATCAGCTCGACCGGCGGGGCGACGCAGTTCACCGTGATGCCCCGCCAGCCCCATTGCCGCGCCGCCGATTTCGCCATCGCCCGCATCCCCTCGACCGCGGTGGCGTACGGCACGAGGCCGGCGGCGCCGGTGAGCGCGATCGTCGGCGTCACGAGCACGAGGCTGCCCCCGCGCCCCGAAAGCACACGACCGGCGGCCTGGCAGCAGTGCAACGCGGCGCGCAGCATCGCCTCGCACCTCCGGTCCCAATCAGCTTCGGGGGTGTCGGCAAGCGACTCCGCGGCGAGCGCGGCCGGGTCCACGTAGCTGTGCACCACGGCGTCGAGCGGGCCCGCCGCGTCGCGTGCCTTGGCGAATGCCGCCTCGGCGGCGGCGCGGGACGGGAGATCGCCGTCCACCGCGATCACGGTGGCATGTGCGTCTTCGAGACCGAGCGCGATCGCCCGCCCGACCCCCGTTCCACCCCCGGTGACCAGCACCACTCGGCCCGTGAGCACCCAGGCATGGTAACGATGGGGACCAAGCGCGCGCTTGGGGCGCGAAGGCGGCGGCCTTGCCGACCGCCGGAGCAGAGCCGGAGCTTGCGACGGCGCCAAATGGAAGGGATTCGACCCGATGCTCGACGAACGTCTCGGCCTGACCGGGCACCGCGTCGTCGTCGCGGGCGCCGGCGGAGGCGGCATCGGAACTGCGGTCTGCCGGCTGCTGGTCGAAGCCGGCGCCGTCGTCGTCGCGTTCGACAACGATGCGGATCGGCTCGCGCTCTCCGAACGGGTCATGGACGAGGCGGGCGGGCGCTACCAGTCGTTCGTAGTCGACGTGCGGAACGCCGATGATGTCGCGGCCGCGGTCGCGGAGGCATCCGAAGCAAACCCGCTTCACGGCTTGGTCCACGTCGCCGGTGGCCTGTTTCCCGAGCAGTGGACCGCGTTCCGTGAGATGGCGCCGGAGACATTCGACGCGGTCGTCGACCTCAATCTGCGGTCGGCGTTTCTGACGACGCAGGCGGTCGGCAACCGGCTCGTCGAACAAGGAACGGGCGGCAGCATCGTCCACCTCACTTCGATCGCCGCACTCTCGGCGATGCCGTTCGGCGCCGCCTACGCCGCGGCCAAGGCGGGCATGGTCGCCCTCACCCGCACCGCGGCGCTCGAGCTCGGGCGCGACGGCATCCGGGTCAACGCCGTCGCCGCGGGTTCGGTGCGCACGCCGCGCAACGTCACCCAGAGCTCGACCGACGACGCGCCTGAGGAGCGGGCAGCAATCCCGCTTGGACGACGCGGGCAACCGGACGACATCGCGGGCGCGGTGCTCTTCCTGCTGTCAGGGCTCTCCGACTTCGTCTCGGGCCAAGTGCTCGCGGTCGACGGCGGATCGTCGGCGCGGCCGTCGTATCTCGACCACGACGACCTGCCGGTCTTCGTGCGCGACCCCGAGCTCCGCGCCCGTCTCCTCGGCACCGAGCGCGAGCGAAGCGCTCGGCGCTAGGCGAGCTGTGTCTGCGCCTCGCCCGTCCGGATGGTGAGGAACTTCATGCCGTCGTCGCCCGCCGTGAAGCCGTACTCGTACCCGCCGATGAGCACCATCGAGTCGTACGCCTTGAGGGTCGGGCCGCCACCGAGCATGGTGCAACTTCCCTCGAGCACCACGATCATCTCGTCGTGGTCGTGGCTGTGTGGTGGCACCGTGTAGCCGGCGGGGAAGTCCGAGTACTGCGAGTGGAAGCCGCCCTGGCCGCGGGCGAGGAACTTGCGTCTGGCGCCCTTGCGCCTCGCTTCCTCCACGAGCTCGTGAGGCGCGGTACCTCGGGTCTCGTCGGGCCACGGCAACTCGTCTACCAGGAAGAAGCTCGGTCCTTCGCGCTCACTCGTGCTCACGACGCACCCCCTGCGGCGGCGGCCCGCCGGTGGCGAGGCCATGGAGGTGCAGTTCCAGGTAGAAGTCGGCGATCTCCTCCGGGCTGTACTTCCCGTCCGGGCGATACCACCGGACGCTGATCCAGATCGTGTCGCGCATGAACCGATAGATCATGCGCGGCTCGATGTCGGAACGGAAGACGCCCGTTCGCATGCCGTCCTCGAGAACGCCGGTCCACAGGCGTTCGGTCTCCTCCGCGCCCTCACGCAGGTACGCGAAGCGGGGGAACTGCACGAGGAAGTTGAACTCGTTGATCATCACGGCCAGCGCCGCCGGGTTCCCGCCGAGCGAGCTGAACGCCTCCCGGACGAGGGCGCGCAAGACGTCGAGTGGGTCGCCCCCGACGGCCACGGTGGCTCGGTACTGGGCCACGATGTGGTCGAGGAACCCGTGCATGAT
>JBKPDG010000188.1:0-17569 GCA_046727755.1 Actinomycetota bacterium | reverse complement strand
AACGCCAGCAGGACGGCGAATGCCGTGCCGAGTACGCCGAAGATAGAACCCGCCCGTTGGACGTCCGTGAAGAAACCGCCGGCGGGCGCGCGCCGACGAACCAAGTACATGGCCGCGATCGCGCCGACGACAATCGCGAGGAGCACGAGGGTGGCCGCCGGCAGCGTCATGCCTCGGTCCTCACCAGTCCGACCCTGCTCGGAGGAGCGACGATGCCGTCGACACTACCGAACAGCTTGTGCGACTCGGCGGTTCTCCGCTTGCGTCAGCGCAGCGCGTTCGTGATGACGGAGTTGTCGCCCGCCGCGGTGTCCTCGGCGACCTGGTCGAGGAACTTGTGGAAGTCATCCGAGCCGGACCGGTCGGCGATGGCCCGCGGAATGGCGGGGAACGCGTAGTCGTCAGTCGGCAGCGGCGGGTGGTCCTCGGCCGGCTTGCGCCCCATGACCTGGTCGACGACCGGCGCCATCCGCTGCGCCTTGTCCTTCTCGGCCTTCTCGTCACGCTCGAGGAACTCGGGCAGCACTTCGCGGCCGAACAGCTCGAGGCTCTCCATGATGTGCTCGTGCTGGTTCTTGCCCGACTGGCTCACGAAGATGACCTGGTCGACGCCGCACTCCTCGTAGCGGAGCAGGAAATCGCGCACCTGGTCGGGAGTGCCGACGGCACCGCGCAGTCCGCCGAGTCCGTCCTGCACGACCTTGGCGCCGAGCCGGTCAGAGTTGGAAGCGGCCGCGTGCACCGCGCTCGGATCGAAGCCCTGTTCTCCCCGCTGGTGCTGGTACTCGGCCCACACGTCGGTGACGCCGGGTTGGTGTCGGCCGAAGACGTAGTAATGCGCGAGCGAGTACCCGAAGAAGTTCGCCCCTTCGAGGCCCCGCTGCAGGGCTTCGTCCTCGTCCGGGTGGCACATGAACGTCGTCACGCACGCGAGGTTCGGGTTGACCGCGTCGCCGATCGGGACGCCCTCGCGCTCGAGCGTCCCGTAGTAGTCCCCGACCCAGTGGCGGGCGTCCTCGGGGTCGATGAACGCAAAGCTGAGCGCGCCGATCCCCTTCTGCGCCGCGAGGTGGATCGTGTCGCGCCGACTGCACGCCACCCACACGGGTGGGTGCGGCTTCTGGCGCGGCTTGGGCACGACGTTGCGGGGCGGCATCGTGACGTACTTGCCGTGGACGCCCGTGAACGGCTCTTCGGTCATGCACCGCACGGCGACGCGAAGGCCCTCTTCCCACATCTCACGCTTCTCGATGGGATCGATGAGGAACCCGCCCAGCTCGGCCTCGGACGACGATTCGCCGGTGCCGAAGTCGACTCGCCCGCCCGAGATCAGGTCGAGGGTGGCGATCCGTTCGGCGACGCGCGCCGGATGGTTGAACGCCGGCGGCGTCTGCACGATGCCGTGGCCGAGCCGCATCTGCTTGGTGCGCTGTGACACCGCCGCGAGAAAGACCTCCGGCGCGCTCGAGTGGCTGTACTCCTCGAGGAAGTGGTGCTCGACCTCCCAGCACGCCTGGATGCCCAGCTTGTCGGCCAGCTCGCACTGCTCCAGTGCGTTCTGCAGCAACGTGTACTCGGAGTCCTCCTGCCACGGTCGCGGCAGTTGGTGCTCGTAGAACAAGCCGAACTTCATGGCGATCCTCAGTAGGTGCTGGCGGCGACGAACGAGCCGTCGTCGGTCGGGCGGATACTGCCGTGCGCGTGGAAGCCCTCGAGCAACGCGTCACGCCGGGGGTGCGCGCTGAGCGCGTGCTCCACCTCGCGCAGGATCACGGTCAGGTTCTGCTCCCGGCGAGGCCCGAGGGAATCCGAAAGTCCGCGTTCCCACAGCGTGCCGACGATCTCGGTGCCCGGGTACTTGCGCCCGGACTCGCCGACGAACGTGCGATCGCGCATCTCGGTGAGAGCGGTCTTGAGGTACTCGACGTGGGGGGTCTCGTCCTGGCGAATGTACGACACCAGCTCGGCCGCGGCGCCGTCGCCGGCGGCGAGCTCGGTGTCGGAGAGCACCGTCTCGGCCCACGCGAACGTGTGGAAAGCCGAGATCTCGATCAGCAGGATGTTGATCATCCGCTGGATCAGCATCTCGAAGTCGAGGTCCAGGTCGGCAAAGACGCGAGCCTCTTCCATCTGGCGGCGGATCCGCTGCGGATCGGGAACCGTGCTGCCGCCACCGCCGATGCCCATGCGTTCCAGCATCCGGGCCGTCTCGTCCTCCGTGACGGGGTTCTCGAACGCGACATCGCGCGCCGCGAACCACATCTGCTTGTGGCCGGCCTCGGCATCGAACCCGGCTTCGTCGCGTGCGTGCGCCTCGAAGAGCCCCCGGTGCAGGTGCGAGACCGCGGTGCCGGCGACGCTCTCGTCGAAATGGCGCTGCGGGTCGTCGACCGTCGCGTACCGGATCATCGCCCCGAAGCCCTCGACGGTGCCGATACGCGTGAGGGTGGTGATGACCGGGCCCGGCACACCTTCGCGGATCAGGAACTTGGCCTGGTCGACATTCGGGTAGGTCTCGGGCCACGTCGACAGCGGCACGTCGATGAGCTCGGTGCCGAACGTCGCCGCGTGGTGCCGTTGCCAGGCTTCGACGGCCGGGACCCGGTTCCGCGTCCGTGGCGAGTGGTAAGCGCCGCCGTCGTCGAAGCCGCCGTGGCAACGCACGCCGCCCACGACGAGCGGCTCGGCGATTTCGTCCGTGGCGAGGAGCTCGTCCTCGGTCCACTCGAGCTGGACGTTCATGGCGCGCCCCCCGTTGACCTGTACACGACCTAGGGTATACTCACGAGTATACCTATGGCAAGCGCCGATGCGGTCGTCGTCGATCCCGCGCTCACCGGTCCCCTGCCGCGGGCCGCCCGCCAGGAAGCCATCCTCCGGGGCGCCGCCCGCGCCTTCGCTCGGGCCGGGTACGCGGCCACGTCGATGGAGGACATCGCCGCCGCGTCGGGCATCACGAAGCTCATCGTCTACCGGCACTTCGACTCGAAGGAAGAGCTGTACCGGGCGGTCCTCCAGCGGGTCTTCGACCGTCTCGCCGAGGAGTTCGTGATCGGCTACGCGCAGGGCGCAGGCGGTGTCGGTGCCCGCTCGCTCCTGACCGTCGCCCGCGAGGACCCCGACGGGTTCCACCTCCTCTGGCGCCACGCGGCGCGGGAACCGCAGTTCGCCGACTACGCCCGCGAGCTCCGGGAGCGGTCGGTCGACGCGTCCCGGGCGCTGCTGGCCGGGCAGGTGCAGCCGGCGCTGTACGAGTGGGCCACGCACACGCTCGTCGACTATCTCGTCGAGGCCGTCCTCAACTGGCTCGAGTTCGGCGAACCGGCCCGGGACGAGGAGTTCGTCAGCCTGGCGACGGCCGGGGCCCGGGCCGGCATCCGCGCCTGGGTCTCGGGCTGACGACTCCCCCCGGACAAGGGACGGCCCCGGACCGAAGCCCGGGGCCTGCCCCGATGGGGCCCAGCCCGCCCCACCCTTCTGCCACGCTCAGTGGCGTCCTCTGGGGAAGGTAGGAGGGTTCGCGCGGAACGTCAACCAAGTCTGCGAAAAACGGCGGAAAACCGCCGATCCGGCTCCGCGCGCTCCGTGAGGACTCGCGCGCGACGTGGTCAGGTGGTGCCGAGCGCGGGGCGGCCCACGGACGCAGGGCCCGCGACCCTGGCCTCGACCTCGGCGAGCTGCTCGGCGGTCATCACCGCCCGCAGCGATGCGATCGCGACCTCGAGCTGGTCGAGCGTGGGCTCGCGCGTCGTGAGCTGCTGGAGCGCGAGGCCGGGGCGCATCAGGAATCGCACCCCACGCGAGTCCATGTGCCGGGCCGCGAAGCGGATGACCTCGTAGGCGATACCGGCGATCACGGGGATGAGAAGGACGCGCGACGCGATGAGCAGCGGCCAGCTGGGGCGGCCAACGAACGCGTAGACGACGATGGTGATCACCATCACGGTCAGCAGGAAGTTCGTGCCGCAGCGCACGTGCTCGGTCGTGAACCGCTGGGCGGACTCCGGCGTCACCTCGACGCCGTTCTCGTAGGCGGCGATCGTCTTGTGCTCGGCGCCGTGGTACTGGAACACGCGCTTGACGTCGCGCAAGCGTCCGATCAGCAACAGGTAGCCGATGAACAACGCGAGGCGCAGCGCCCCCTCGGCGGCGTGGAGCCAGAAGCCCTCGAGCGGCACCCACCGGTCCAGGCCGCGAGCGCCGAACGCGGGCAGCAGGATGAACAGCCCGGTGAAGATCGTGAGCGCGACGGCGATGGTGCCGCCCATGGCGCCCTTCGAGAGGCGCTCCTCTTCGGGGACCTGCCGGTTCGCGGACCACGCCAGGGCCTTGAACCCGAGTGCCAGAGACTCTGCGAGCATCATCACGCCGCGAAGCAGCGGGATGCGCGAGTAGCGCTCCGCCCAGCGGGGCGCGTCGTGAACCTCGAGCTCGATCTCGCCCTCGGGGGTGCGCACGGCGACGGCCCAGCTGTTGGCGCCGCGCATCATCACGCCTTCCATGACGGCCTGGCCGCCCATGTAACGGGGCTCAGGCCGGCGGGCCATCAACCCTTGGTCCCGCCGCCCCGCTTGGCGTACCGGCGCTGGAAGCGCTCGACCCTTCCGCCGGTGTCCACGAGCTTCTGCTTGCCCGTGTAGAAGGGGTGGCACTCGGAGCAGAGCTCGACGCGCAGCTCGGGCATCGTCGAACGTGTCGTGAACGTGTTGCCGCACGAGCACCTGACGGCGCATTCGACGTAGTCGGGGTGGATGCCGGTCTTCATGATGCTCTCAATCTAGTTGTGTTCAGACCCGAATGGCGCCGGCAGTCGGGACGGGGTCGGCGCCGGCGAGTTCGGACGCCTCAGGCCCACGGCCGCAGGCCGTGGGCCTGAGAGTCCGCATGTCCGAGTCCGCCGTCGACCCCGGCCCGGCGGCCGGCAAACCCTATGAGCCGGGCGTGGGCGCCTTGGCGATCTCGGCGAGGAACTCGTCGTTGCTCTTGGTGGTGCGGATCTTGTCGATCAGCAGCTCGAGGCCCTTGCCCTCCTCGAGCGCGTTCAGCACCCGGCGCAGCTTCCAGACCTGCTGGAGCTGGTTCCGGTCGAACAGGAGCTCTTCGTGCCGCGTGCTCGACGCCTCGACGTCGATCGAGGGGTAGATCCGCCGCTCGGACAGGCGCCGGTCGAGCCGGAGCTCCATGTTCCCGGTGCCCTTGAACTCCTCGAAGATCACCTCGTCCATCCGGCTGCCGGTCTCGATGAGCGCGGTGGCGACGATCGTCAACGAGCCGCCCTCCTCGATGTTGCGCGCGGCACCGAAGAACCGCTTCGGCGGGTACAGCGCAGTGGAGTCGACACCACCGGAGAGGATGCGGCCGGACGCCGGCGCCGACAGGTTGTAGGCGCGGGCCAGGCGCGTGATGCCGTCGAGGATGATCACGACGTCCCGACCCATCTCGACGAGGCGCTTCGCCCGCTCGATCGTGAGCTCGGCGACCTGTGTGTGCTCGTCGGACGGGCGGTCGAACGTGCTCGCGACGACCTCACCGTTCTTGACGTGGCGCCGCATGTCGGTGACCTCTTCGGGCCGCTCGTCGACGAGCAGCACCATGAGGTGCACCTCTGGGTTGTTGCGCTCGACCGAGTACACGATCTGCTTGAGGATCGTCGTCTTCCCGGCCTTCGGCGGCGAGACGACCAGACCACGCTGGCCCTTCCCGATCGGCGAGATGAGGTCGACGATGCGCCCCGTGAAGTTGGCGGGATCGCCCTCGAGCTCGAGCGGGAGCCTCGAATCCGGGAACAGCGGCGTGAGGGCCTCGAACTTCGGTCGCTCACGGGCGGCCTCGGTCGGGAGGTCGTTGACCTGGTCGACGCGCAGCAACGCGGGGTACTTCTCGTTGCTGGCTTGCGGACGGGCGAACCCCTTCAGGTAGTCGCCCTTCCGCAGCGCGAATCGCCGCACCTGCGACGCCGACACGTACACGTCCTTCGGGCCCGGCAGGTAGCTCGTGGCGCGCAGGAAGCCGTAGCCCTCGTCGCGCAAGTCGAGGAGCCCCTCGGTCGCGACCGGCTCGCCCTGGAAGTCGCGCTGCTCACCGTCCTGCTGCCGATCGCGGCCGCGGCGACGGCGACGGCGCCGATTGCCTTCGCCGTACGACTGTCGCTCGTCCTCGGGCTCGATGCGCGGCTTCGTTCCGGTGCCGCCACCGTTGCCTTCACGGGCAGTGGCTTCCTTCTTGGTCGGCTTCGTGCTCGTCGCCGTGTTCTGCGAGGCGTCGGAGTTGCTCTCACCGCTGGACGAGTCGCCGCCGCCGTCGCTGGTCGACGACGATGCCGACCGCGACACGGGCCGGGGCTCTTCAGCGGCGTCGTCAGTCTCACCGGCGGCGGCGATCGCCTCCTCCTCGGCGGCGAGCTCTGCAATGGGGTCGTCGGCCTCGGACGCACGGCGCGAACGCACGCGCTTCGGCCGGTCACCGCCGTCGGCGGCGTCCTTGCCGTCGGAGGCACCGCCATCGACCGCGCCGAGGATGGCGTCGATCAGGTCGGCCTTCTTCATGCGGGTCGCGGCGTTGACGCCCATCGCACCCGCGATCTGGTGGAGCTCCTCGCGGTCCTTGCTGTCGAGGACCGATCGGTCGAGCTCTGTGTCACTCATGGGGGGAAACTCCTCGTGCTGCGGTTGGCACCTGCCCTGGAAACGCACGCGGGTTGGACACTCGACTCAGAACTCCTCAGGGCTCTGGTCCATCGGCAGAAACCAGTGACAATGCCGACCCGCTGATGACAACGGGACGAAAAACCGATGCCGCCTCACGCGGGAACGATGCCCCGGGTGGGGGGCGACGGATGCCGGGGCGGGATTCGGGACCGAAACGTCTCCGGGGATCACCGAACCGGTGACGGAAAACCTACCGTCTGGATTGAGAACCCGCAAGTATCTCCGTGTATTCCGCCTGCGTCAGCTGGGGTCGAGCAGGCGGCGCATGAGCTCGTACGCGACGACCGGTTCGGAGCCTTCGACACCGCGTTCGGTGTACTGGCCGCCGGCAGCGTCGTGCGTCGAGTCGAACAAGAGGTACGGGACCGGGTCGGACGTGTGGGTCTTCATCGCGCACGGCGTCGCGTGGTCCGGCATCAGCAGGATCCGGTACGCAGTGCCGGCCCGGTCGAGCGCCTCTGTGAGCGGCCCGATGACGTCGTGGTCCCATCGCTCGAGCGCGATGACCTTCTCGCGCACGTCACCCTGGTGCGCGGCCTCGTCGGTCGCCTCGACGTGCAGCAGGACGAAGTCGCGGTCCTCGAGCGACGCCAGCGCGGCGTCGCGCTGCGCGGCGTAGTCGTTGTCGAACCCGGCGGTGGCGCCGGGCACGTCGAGAACGTCCAGGCCGGTGAGCACGCCGAGCCCGCGTACGAGGTCGACGGCTGACGTGAGGCGGCCCTCGACCCCGTAGCGGGCCGCGAACGCCGGCAAGTCGGGCCGGACGCCTTGTCCCCAGAGCCAGATTTGCGTCGCACTCGAGTCGACGCCGGCCGCGGCTTCGGAGATGATCGGCTTCGACGCGTCCATGAGCGCGATGAGCTTCTCGGCTGCCGCGCCCACCGGGAACACCGCCGGCTTCCCGGTCAGGTCGTGCGGCGGCACGCACTCGGCGTCGCCGAGCTCTCGCGGCACGACGCACAGATGGCGGTATTCGACACCGGGATGGAAACGAACACCGTCGCGCCCGCCGCCGATGGCGTCGTCGAGGGCGGCGATGATCGGCGCGCTCTGCTCGCTCGTCGGATGGCCGGCGGCGAAGTCGACCATCGTCGGCGGGCTGGCGTCGTCGAGGGTGACCAGGTTGCAACGGAACGCGACGTCGTCGGGACCGAGCTCGACGCCCATCGCCGCCGCCTCGATGGGCGCGCGCCCGGTGTGGAAGCGCGCCGGGTCGTACCCCAGGATCGCCATGTTTCCGACGTCGCTGCCGGGCGGGAGCCCCGCGGGGATCACCGAGGCCCGGCCGACCTCGCTGCGCGCCGCGAGTCCCGCCAGCGCCGGCATCGACGCGGCCTCGAGCGGTGTACGACCGTCGAGGTCGGCAAGGGGCTCGTCGGCGCACCCGTCCGGCACGAGCACGACGTATTTTGTTCGCTTCACGATCAAAAGGGTAGGCGCGGCCTCTTCCGGCGCCCGACCGGATAGCGTCACCGCCACGATGCGCTCCCGGCGTTTCCCTATGTCGTTCGTCGTGGTCATCGCGCTGGCCACCGCGGGAGCGCTCCTCCTCGGGGCCTGCAGCGATGACGGTGGAAGCTCCGAGTCCTCTTCTTCATCGTCGACCGGCTCGACGTCCGGGCCGGGCACCACCGCGACCGACGGCTCGCAGCTGGGCGCGGTGAACGTGAAGCTCACCCCGGTTGCGCAGATCGAGGACCCGACCACGTTGGCAACGCGCCGCGGCGACCGCGCGCTGTACGTCACCGAGCAGGAGGGGAGGGTGCGCGCGGTTCGGGACGGCGCGCTGGACGCGGCACCGGTGCTCGACATCACCGCCGACGTCGGCAGCGGCGGCGAGCGCGGCTTGCTCGGTCTCACGTTCTCGCCCGACGGCACCAAGATGTACGTGCACTACACGAACAAGGACGGCGACACGCGGGTCGACGAGTACGCGATGAGCGGGAACACCGCCGACGCCGGGTCGCGTCGCCAGCTGCTCGCGCTCCCGCAGCCCCAGGCCAACCACAACGGTGGAGAGCTGGACTTCGGGCCCGACGGGCTGCTGTACCTCGGCCTCGGGGACGGCGGGGGCCGCGGCGACTCCGGCAGCGGGCACGCACCCGGCGGCAACGGGCAGTCGCTCGACACGATGCTCGGCAAGATCCTGCGCATCAACCCGACGCCCTCGGACGGCCGGCAGTACACGATCCCGCCCGATAACCCGTTCGCCAATGGGGGCGGGCTCCCCGAGATCTGGGCCTACGGACTGCGGAACCCTTGGCGCTTCACGTGGGATCGCGAGACGGGCAACATGTGGATCGCCGATGTGGGCCAGAACGCCTGGGAGGAAGTCGACTTCCTCCCTGCGGGGCAGGGCGCGGGCTCGAACTTCGGCTGGAACCACCTCGAGGGCACGCACGAGTTCGAGGGCGATGCGCCGCCCGGCGCGGTTCCTCCCATTTTCGAGTACCCGCTCGACGGCGGAGCCTGTGCCGCCATCGGCGGCTACGTGTACCGGGGGTCGGAGATCCCCGCGCTCACGGGCGCCTACCTGTACAGCGACTACTGCGACAGCGCGATTCGCGCCCTCGTCGAGCAGAACGGCCAGGTCGCCGACCAGCGCGACCTCGGCGTGACGGCGAGCCAGGTCACCGCCTTCGGCGAGGACCAGGACGGCGAGCTCTACGTCCTTTCGCAGGGCGACGGCCTCCAGCGCATCGACCCCGCATGATGCGTATCTGAGCGACGCCTAGCGTCGTTCAGATACGCATGGTTACTCCACCCTGGGGACGACCGCACCGGCGATCCGCCGGGTGATGCCGGAGGGCATGGCGCTGGAGAACACGGCGCCGGCTTGGTTGAGCGGGCCGGGGACGCACACGGCGCGGCCGTGCTCGTACGAGCGCAACGCTGCCGAAACCACGGCTTCGGCCGACTGCCACATGAAGCTCGGAACCGAGCCCGAGTCGAGACCGGCGCGTTCCTGGAACTCGGTGCGCGTGAACCCGGGGCACAGGACCATGACCTTGACGCCCGTCCCGCGGAGCTCTTCGTGCACGGCCTGGCTGAAGCTCGTGACGAACGCCTTGGTGCCGCCATACGTCGCGTTGAGTGGCGTCGGCTGGTGCCCGGCGAGTGACGACACGTTAATGATCCCGCCCCGCCCGCGATCGATCATTCCCGGGATCGCGGCGTGACAGAGCTGGAGGACCGCGACCACGTTCAGGCGGACCTCCCGGGTCTCGGCCTCGCGCGGCAGCTCGGCGAACTTGCCGTACGTGCCCATCCCCGCGTTGTTGACGAGGAGGTCGACCGCCGGCTCCGCCGACTCGAGGCGAGCTTCGACCACCGCCGTGCCCTTCTTCGAGGTCAGATCGGTCGCGAGGACCTCGACGTTCGTGCCGTGCTCCTTCTCGAGCCCCTCGGCGAGGTCGTCGAGCCTCGTCTCGTCGCGAGCGACGACGACCAGATCGTTGCCCCGGGCGGCCAACGCACGCGCGAACGCGGCGCCGATCCCTGACGAAGCGCCGGTGACGAGCGCCACCGGCCTACCGGTGCTCATGTCCTACCTCCGTGTTCACAAGCCCAGCTCGGACGCCACCACGTCGGGCGTGGCATCGACCGCGGGCCCGATGTCCACTTCGTCGATGGCGCGCTGCGGGTCCTTCAGGCCGTGGCCGGTGAGCGTGCACACGACGGTCTCGTCCGCCCTGATCTGCCCGGCGGCGGCCGCCTTGAGCAGTCCGGCCACGGCCGCCGCCGACGCCGGCTCCACGAAGCACCCCTCCGCCGACGCCAGCAAGCGGTACGCGTCGAGGATCTCGCCGTCGCTCACCGCCCCGATGTGACCGCCCGAGTCGTCGCGGGCCGCGATCGCGCCGTCCCAGTTCGCCGGGTTCCCGATGCGGATCGCAGTGGCGATGGTCTCGGGGTACGGCACGGGCTCATCATGCACGAGCGGAGCCGATCCCTGGGCCTGCCATCCGAGCATGCGCGGGCGGCGGCGGGGGCGGCCGTGCACCTCGTACTCGAGATAGCCCTTCCAGTAGGCGCCGATGTTCAACGCGTTCCCGACGGGGATGCAGTGCGCGTCGGGCGCGTCGCCGAGGGCGTCGACGACCTCGAAGGCGGCGGTCTTCTGCCCTTCGATCCGGAAGGGGTTGATCGAATTGACGATCGTGACCCGTCGACTGTCGGCGAGCTCCCGCACCACGCCGAGGGCGGCGTCGAAGTTGCCCCGCACGGGCACGACGCGCGCGCCGTGGATGAGCGCCTGGGCGAGCTTCCCCATCGCAACATGGCCCTCGGGGATGACCACTGCGCAGATCAGCCCTGCACGCGCCGCGTACGCGGCCGCCGACGCCGAGGTGTTGCCGGTCGACGCGCAGATGACCGCCTTGGCGCCGTCCTCCACCGCTTTCGACATGGCCAGGGTCATGCCGCGGTCCTTGAACGAGCCCGTCGGGTTGAGGCCCTCCAGCTTGAGGAGCACACGCGCGCCCGTCCGCTCCGAGAGGTGCGGCGCGTCGACGAGCGGCGTGCCTCCTTCGAGCAGCGTGACGACCGGCGTCGACCCGCTGACGGGCAGGTAGTCGCGATACGCGGCGATCACGCCCGGCCACGGCTGCACCTGCGCCATTAGTCCTCGTCGCCAAGGACGCGCAGCACCGAGCCGACGCGGTGCACGACTTCGACGTCGCGCAGCGCATGGACCGTCGCCCGAAGATCGGCTTCGCGGGCGCGGTGGGTCACGAAGATGAGGCGGGCGTCGGCACCGATCCCGCGTTGCTGCATCGACTTGATCGACACACCGTGCCGTCCGAACTGGTCGGCGATCTTGGCCAGGACCCCCGGCCGATCCGCGACCTCCATGAAAAGGTAGAACTGCGACTCGAGCTCATCGATGGGCCGGATGCGTTGCCGGCTCAGCGTCCCGATCGTCGCACCCTTCCCGCCGGACGCGAAGTTCTTCGCCGCGTCGATGAGGTCCCCCAGGACCGCGGACGCGGAGGGTCCGCCACCGGCGCCGCGCCCGTACAGCATCAGCTCGCCGACCGCGTCGCCCTCGATGAACAAGGCGTTGAACGACTCACGCACCGACGCCAGCGGATGATGCACCGGGATCATCGCCGGATGCACGCGCACCGCCACCTCACCGTCCTGCCCTTCGGCCACCGCGAGCAGCTTCACGACGTAGCCCAGGTCGTGCGCGGACGAGATGTCCTGGTCGCTGATCTCGGCGATCCCTTCCCGGTAGACGTCGCCGGCGACGACGCGGGCGCCGAATGCGATCGACGCGATGATCGCCGCCTTGGCGGCGGCGTCGTCGCCTTCGATGTCGGCCGTCGGGTCCCGCTCCGCGTAGCCGAGCGTCTGCGCCTCGGCGAGGGCGTCGTCGAACGACGAGCCCTCTTCGGTCATGCGGGTCAGGATGTAGTTGGTCGTCCCGTTCACGATGCCGATGACCCGCCGGATGCGATCCCCGGCCAGGGATTCGCGTAGCGGCCGAATGAGCGGGATGCCGCCGGCGACGGACGCCTCGAAGAGCAGGTCGACGCCGGAGCCCTCGGCCGTCTCGAAGAGCTCCCGGCCGGCGTTGGCGAGCAGCTCCTTGTTGGCCGTCACGACGGGCTTGCCGGATTTGAGCGCCACGGTGATGAGCGAGCGCGCCGGCTCGATACCCCCGATCACCTCGACGACGATGTCGATGTCGGGGTCGGTGACGAGGGCCTCGCCGTCCTCCGTGAACCGGTTCGTCGGGAGCGGGACGTCACGATCGCGGCCGAGGTCGTGGACGGCCACCCGAGTCACTTCGAGGTGCACCCCTGCCCGCTGCTCGATCAGTTCGGCGTTGTCCTGCAGCAGACGCACCAGCGCCGAGCCGACGTGCCCGCAGCCGAGCAAGCCGACTCGCACGGTCTCCTCGGCGACGAGATCGGCCATCACGCCAGTCTCGCGCTCAAGGCCGCGGCGAGCGGCGGCTTAGCCGACCGCCGCCGCAGAGCCGGAGCTTGCGACGGCGTCAATCAAAGTTCGTCGAGGCGGACGAGATCGTCGGGGGTCTCGCGCCGGACGACGACGCGAGCCTGCCCGTCGCGTACGAAGACCACCGCCGGCCGGGGCACCTTGTTGTAGTTGGACGCCATCGCGTAGCCGTAGGCGCCGGTGACCGGCATTGCGAGCAGATCCCCGACGTGGACACCGTCGGGAAGGCGGGCGTCCGTCACGACGACGTCGCCCTGCTCGCAGTGCTTGCCCGCGATCGAGCACACGAGCGGGCGGGGGTCGTCGATGCGAGCAGGCAGGTACGCCTCGTAGCCGGCGCCGTAGAGCACGGGCCGGGGGTTGTCGCTCATGCCCCCGTCGACGGCAACGTACGTCCGGCCGTACGGGATCGTCTTCACGGTGCCCACCCGAAACAAGGTGATCGCCGCCGGTGCGGAGATGGAGCGGCCGGGCTCGACCATCAGACGGGGCGCAGCGCTGATCCGGGCGTTCGCGATGCATTCCTTCACGGTCTTCCGCAGCGTCGACTCGTACTCCGCCAGCGACATCACGGGATCGGTGGCGAGGTACCGCGCGGCGAGGCCGCCCCCCATGTTCAGCTCGTCCACGCGGGTGCCGGTGGACTCCTCGATGGCAGCGCAAAGGTCGATGACGATCGTCACCGCCCGGGCGTAGGCGTCGAGCCGCTCGATCATGGAGCCGATGTGGCAGTGCAGGCCGCCGAGCCGGAGGGCCGGGCTCTCGACGACTCGGCGCGCGGCTTCGAGCGCTACGCCATCGTGCGTGGTGAAGCCGAACTTTGAGTCGAGCGTGCCGGTCTCGATGAACTCGTGCGTGTGCGCTTCGACGCCGGGCGTGACCCGCACGAGCACCGACGGCTGCGCCGACCGCTCGGTCGCCAGGCGCTCGAGCCGGTCGAGCTCGTCGAACGAGTCGGCGACGATGCGGCCGACGCCGGCGTCGAGCGCGGCGGTGAGCTCGGCGGTCGACTTGTTGTTGCCGTGGAAGACGATCCGTCCGGGCGGAAAGTCGGCGTGCAACGCGACGTGGAGCTCGCCGCCGGTTGCGACGTCGAGGTGGAGGCCCTCCTCCGCCACCAGGCGGGCCATGGCGACGCACAAGAACGCCTTGCCCGCGTACGCCACGTTTCCGGCGCCGAAGGAGCTGACGTACTCGCGACAGCGGC
This sequence comes from Actinomycetota bacterium, assembly GCA_046727755.1. GTDB lineage: Bacteria > Actinomycetota > Acidimicrobiia > IMCC26256 > JACDBD01 > JALZAA01. The sequence goes on along the minus strand of JBKPDG010000188.1, from coordinate 3,688 downwards.
GCCTGAGATCGTCCTCGTCGTAGACGAACAGTGGCGTGCCGTACTCACTCGCGAGCGCCTCGAGGAGGTCTGAGTCTCGGAGCGCGGGCGGGACGAGCGCGCGGTCGAGGGGCGCGCTCATTGCTCGTGCGCGTCGTCGTCGTGCTCGTCGAGGCGCGCCATCTCGTCGGGGGCCGAGACTCCGAGCAGCCCGAGCGCGTCGGCGAGACCGATCCGGCACGCTTCCGACAGCCAGAGGCGGGCCTGCGTGAGCGCGTCGTCGTCGCTGATCACACGGCAGTCGCGATAGAAGCCGTGGAACTGCTTGGCGAAGTTCTGCACCCATGTGGTCACGCGATGGGGAGCCCGCAGCTCGGCCGCCTCGCCCACGACGTCGGGATACAGCGCGAGGGTACGGAGGAGGTCGGCCTCGCGGTCGTGCACGAGGACCGAAAGGTCGACGTCGTCGAGCGGACGGCGGGTGACGCCCCGCTCCTCCGCCTTCCTGCCGATCGACGCGATGCGCGCGTGCGCGTACTGCACGTAATAAACGGGATTCTCCATCGACTGCGCCGTGACCACGTCGAGGTCGAACGTCTGCGGCGTGTCGATGCTCTGCAGAAGGAACGTCAGGCGGCACACATCCGGGTCCACCTCGTCGAGGATGTCGGCCAGCGTGACGATGTTGCCTGCCCGGCGCGACAGCCGGACGAGCTCCCCGCCGCGTTCGATCCGCACCAGCTGGCCGAGGATGATCTCAGGCTCACCGGGCGGGAAGCCGAGCAGCTCGAGCCCGGCCTGGAGGGACTTCACCTGCCCGTGGTGATCGGCGCCCCAGATGTCGATGAGGTGCTCCCAACCGCGAGCGAACTTGTCGCGGTGATACGCAAGGTCGGGCAGGAGATACGTGGGGGTGCCGTCGCTCTTGACGATCACGCGGTCACGCTGGTCCCCGAGGTCCGAGGTCCGCAGCCACACCGCGCCGTCCTGCTCGTACGTGCTCCCCCGCTCGCCGAGGATCCGCAGCACGTCGGTCACGTCGCCGCGGTCGTGCAGCGTGCGCTCCGAGAACCATGTGTCGAAGCGCACGCCGATCCGTTCGAGGTCGCGCTGCACGGAGCGAACCGCGTCCCGGTAGCCCCACTCCCGCGCCTGCTCCGGCGTGACGTCGTCGCCCAGCTCCGATCGCAAACCGGCGGCCATCTCGACGAGATAGTCGCCGCGGTAGCCGTCCTCGGGGGGCTCCTCGTCGCGGTAGCGCGCGTATAGCGACGCACCGAACGTGTCGAGCTGGCCTCCGACGTCGTTCAGGTAGTACTCGCGATGGACGGTCGCTCCTTGTGCGTCGAGCAGGTTGGCGACGGCATCTCCGACCGCCACCCACCGCGCGCCCCCGGCATGGATGGGCCCGGTGGGATTGAGCGACACGAACTCGAGGTTGATCCGACGGCCGTGCAGGGCGTCGCCCCGGCCATAGGCCTCCCTCGCGATCACGACCTCACGCAGGACGGCGTGAAGCCACGAGGGGGACAGAAAGAAATTGAGATAGCCCGGTCCCGCGACCTCGACGCGTTCGACGTGAGGCGGCGGCGCCGCGTCGATCGCGTTCTTGATCCGGTCGGCGATCTCGCGGGGCGGGAGCTTCGCCGCCTTCGCCATCCGCATCGCGACCGGGCTCGCCCAGTCACCCTGGTCACGATCTGGATCGCCGGGCTCGAGCGCGACGCCGTTCGGCGGCTCGGAAAGCCCGGCCGCACTCAGCGCGTCACGCAGGCAGTTGTGCAGCTCGTCACGAATCACGAAGTGAGGTCAGGCGACACGGAGCGCATCGCCCGATCGCGCATCGTACTTCTGGCGCCATCGCGACCCCGGGGGAACTTGTCGACGGCGACCAGGGAATCGGCCGTTGCTACCCTCGTTTGCACGCCCTCGTAGCTCAGGGGATAGAGCAGTGGCCTCCGGAGCCATGTGCGCAGGTTCGAATCCTGCCGAGGGCGCTACGTGCGTCCCCGTTCCGGCTCGGGGGACGAGCTCAACGCCTGTTGGAATGCCGAGGCCGACTGATCCATGGCGGTGGCGAGCTGGTCGCTAAGCGCGTCGGGCAACGTGTCGTGGATCCAGACCAACCGGGTCCGCGTCTCGCCTTCGGGGAAGACCTGCATCGACGTGTTGTCGTGGGCGACCTCGTCGCCGAACCAAGCCCAGACGATCCGCCGGGACTGCTCGTCGCGGGAGATGAGCCGCTCCCGCGCGACGGTGCCATCGGCGAAGGTCATCGCACGGACATCGGGCTCCTCCAACCGGCACTCGACGATGACACCGGGGGACGTCCGCACGGGCCCGTTCTCGAAATCACCCACCGCCGACCACACCCTCTCCGGCGGTGCGTCGATGATGATCTCCCGCACGACTGAAGCCATCGCTGTTCTCCCTTCCGTGGCCGGGTAGACAGATCTGTCTACCTCATCGGCGTGACGGTAGACAGATCTGTCTGGTACCGTCAAGGGCATGACCGCAGCCGATCCCGTGCGCCACAGCGAGAGCGAGGCCCGCCGCCGCGTGCTCGACACCGCGACCCGCCTCTTCTACGCCGAGGGTGTCCATGCGGTCGGCGTCGACCGGATCATCGCCGAAGCCCGCGTGGCCAAGGCGACCTTTTACAACCACTTCCCGTCCAAGGACGAGCTCGTCCGTGCCTACATCGAGGAGCAGGACCGGCTGGGCCGGGCGGCGGTCGCCCGGCTCCCGGACCAGCCGCCGCGCCAGGTGGTGTTCGCGATCTTCGAGCGCATCGCCGACGCCGCCCGGGAGCCGGGCTATCGCGGCTGCCCCTTTCTCAACGCCGCCGCCGAATACCCCGACCCGGCCAGCCCCGTGCGCAAGGCCGTCGACGACCACCGGCGGTGGAACCGCGATCTGCTCCGAGAGCTGCTCGCCGCCGACGGCCATCGCGACCCCGCCGGAACCGCGGATGTCCTCGTCGTTCTCGGCGACGGCCTGCTGGTCAGCGGCGAGCTCGACGACCCGAACCAGCTTGCGTCCCTGACCCGCGACGCGGTGACCAGAGTCCTCGACTGACCACGGAATCGACCGCCGGCGCCGAGCGTTGGCTCCGCCATGGAGGGCGTCGTCGATAACCCCGCCCGGGGCCGCTTCGAGGTGACGCGCGACGGTCACACCGCCGAGCTCATCTACTCCGTCGCGGGTGACCGCATGGTGCTCCACCACACCGAAGTGCCGAAGGCAATGGGCGGCCAGGGCATCGGCGGTGAGCTCGTGTTGGCCGCTGTCCGACGCGCCGGCCGCGAGGGGCTCACGGTCGTTCCGTCGTGCCCGTACGCGCGGCGCTGGATCGAGAAGCACCCGGACCGGGTCGGCGACGTCGCGATCGACCGGAACGCACGCAGGTGATCCGGCGCACGTCGACCGGGTCGGAGCTACCTCCCGACCCGGTGGGCGAGGCGGTTGCGGAGTCGGCGGCCGAGATTCTCGAAGGAACGGTGGTCGAGCTCGTCTACTCGCCGGCCGACGCCCCGCCTCCACCGGTGCCCGAGACGCCGACGACGGCGGGCGCCGCGGGAGAGGGCCCGGCAGGTTGGCAGATCACGTGCGTCGTCCACCTCGAGGGCCCCCTCGCGGCGGTGGTTGCGCCCGAGAGCACGCGGCTCCTCGAGATCCTCGGCGCGCTCCCTGGTGCGGTGCTCCGGAC
>JBKPDG010000187.1:0-5836 GCA_046727755.1 Actinomycetota bacterium | reverse complement strand
CTCGCGTTGCAGACCTTCCTCGGTGACGGGCTGGGAACGCTGCGTGTCCGCGCCTTCAACCACACCGGTCCAGGGCAGAGCGCGTCGATGCTCGTGCCCGGACTCGCGCAGCGCATCGCCGACGCCGAACGCGCCGCGGGCTCGAAGGTCGAGGTGGGCCGGCTCGACGTCGTCCGCGACCTCTCCGACGTGCGCGACGTGGTGCGCGCCTACCGCCTGCTCGTCGAGCACGGGACGCCGGGCGAGGCGTACAACGTGTGCTCGGGCCGGGGCGTGACCGTGCGCGACGTCGCCGAGGTGCTGCTCTCGATGAGCGACGCGCCGCTCGAGCTCGTCGTCGATCCCGAGCTCGTGCGACCGGTCGACGTCCCCCGCCTCGTCGGTGACCCCGCCCGGCTCCGCGCCGCCACCGGCTGGGAGCCCGCGATCCCCTTCGACGAGACGCTGCGCGACGTTCTGGAGGCGGCACGGGCCGGCCACGGCTGACCCCTCGGCATCCTTCCGGCTATGGCGATCCCCGCGTTCAAGGAGTGGGCAGTGATCGTCCACGCGCTCCTCGAGGGCGAGCAGATCCTCGACGTGCGCAAGGGCGGGTTGTACGAGGACGGACGGCGGTTCGGGGTCAAGTCGCGGCGGGTGTGGCTCTATCCCACGGCCGAGCACCAACGGCCCGAGCTGCTGAAGCCCGCGTACCGCTCGACGGTCGATCTCGCCGCCGGCTCACCCGTGGGCGAGCCCATCCGCATCGACGGCTGGGCCGACATCGTGGGCACGGCGACGATCACCGAGCCCGACCAATTGGATGCGCTCGACTCCAAGCTGATCTGGTCGCGCGAATACGCCGAGTCGCGCCTGCACTGGAAGAAGCGCCAGCCGCTCTGGGTGCTGGCGCTGCGCGTGCACCGGCTGCTCGAACCACTCGAGGTGCCGTGGCGTGAGGAATACGGCGGCTGCACGTCGTGGGTGGATCTCCTCGATCCGCTCCCCGATCCCGACGAGGTGAAGAGCGAGCCCGCGCTCTCGGACACCGCGTTCGCCGCCCGCATGAAGGGCGTGACACACGCGCTTCCCGGTGGGTTGACAGAACCCGCGAACGCCTAGCAGGCATCGAGATCGGCGGGAGGGGCGACGCCGACGTAGCTCATCGCCTCGACGAGATCCGACCGGAAACGCTCCCTGCTGAACCGCTCGGCCGCGACGGCGAGGACACCGCTCTGCACCTCCTCCCAGCGCGAACGGTTGGTGATGAGCTCCAACACGAGCGACGCCTGGGCATCGGCGTCGTCGGCGACGAGGGCTCCGCTGAGCTGCCCGAGTGCGAGGCCCTCGGCACCGACACTGGACGTGACGAGCGGCTGGCCGGCGGCGATCGTCTCGACGAACCGGAGCTTGAGGCCCGAGCCGAAGCGCATCGGTGCAACGTGGACCAGTGTGCGGTCCAGCCACGCTCGCGGATCCGCGACGTGACCGACTACGTCGACGAGCTCATTGTCGAGCGATCGCACTGCCGGCGTCGGGTCGGCCCCCACGACGTGGAGCTTCAGGGTGGGATCGTGCTTCCACAGGCGCGGCATGATCTCGTCCACCACATACAGGACGGCGTCCTCGTTGGCGGAGCCCGCGCCGGCGAGAAAGCCGGCGAAGAACAACAGATCATGGCGCTCCGCAAAGCCGGGAGGCTCCGAGGCGACGGCCGCGAAGTATGCGAGCGGAAACCGCGCTGTCGACGGCGCAACTGCCGACAACACCGCCTCCTCCTCGGCGGTGACACACCATGCAACGTCTGCCTCCGCAGCCGCGGTGATCTCCGCGGTGCGGTCCCGACGCAAGAACTCGCGCAGCGCGTCGCGGTCCGGCTGAGAGTTCACGACCGCTTTCATCCGGTCCAGCCTGCGGAAGAACAGCGCCTCGACGTCGTACACGCGCAGCGCTTGCGGCTGGGTTCGGCGGATCGCATCGTCGAAGCGGCTGAAGTTGTCGGGCCGGCTCACGACGACGACGGAGTAGTGAAGAAGCCGGGTGTGCAGCCAAGTATCGATGTCGGACGGCCACACGACCTCGATCCCCTGCCCGAGAAGCGCCGGCGCGTAGTCGCCTGCCCGAACCGGATCTGCGGCCAGGAGCGTGATCCTGGCCTCGGGCCACAGGGCGACCATCTCTTCGACGATCTGGCGCATGCGCGGGTCCCCAGCTCCTCGATCATGATGGGGCACCCGGTCGTCAATCAAGAGGACGCGGTCCAGGGCGAGGGCGTCGCGTAAAGCGAATCCCCGGTGGGCGAACCTCTCGAGATCTTCGGCGAGCGGGCGGTGCTCGAGCGCCGCTCGTTGCCGCTCGCGCAGCGTCACGCGGTCGTCGTCGACTCGTTGCGCGCCGCCGGCACCGACGGCCGAACCGATCCAAGTCACGCGCGACGAAGGCTCGTACCAGATGGTTCCGGCGAGCTCGGCGACGCGCAAGCAGAGATCCATCGCGGCCGCGGGAAAGGTCGTGAACTGGTCGTCGATCCCTCCGACACGGAGAAAGGCGTCCTGCTCGAGCAACAACGCCCTCGACGAGCCGTCGACGGGTCGAGCGAATCGAACACCCGGGTCGTCGGCCGCGTTCCCGGCGCCGACCGCGTAGAAGGCGCCATTGCCGGCGACCATCGTGCCGGCCTCCAGAACTCGGCCGTCCTCGCCGACAACACACGGCGTGGCGCCGACGACCTTGCCTCGACTGGTCCGGGCATCGATGGCCTCGACGAGGGGCGCGAGCCAGCCGGGCTCGGCCTGCACCCGGGCATCGACCAGGCACAGGAGACCATCGCCCGCGTCGCCGACGGCCGCGTTCACGGCGCCGACCGGCGTGATGCTGGTGTCGGCAAGGTCGGGCGTGTGCTGGGCCAGAGCGGCGATCGCGTCTTCGGCGGGCGCTTGCGACCCGGTCGGGACGACGAGCGCGGAGAGTCGGCGCCGACCGGTTCGTGGCCCGGTCTGGGTCACTGGGAGGGGCCCCGGCGGCGCGAGAGCACCCGGTGCATCAGTGTGACCAGGCGATACGTCGAGGTCTGCTCGAACTCCTCGAGTTGACGCAGCGCTGCATCCCGCTCGGCGCGAGCGGCCTGGACGTGCCTGCTTGCCTTCTCGTGCTCAGCGGCTGCGGCTTCCTGAGCTCGCGCGACTTCATGCTCCAGTCGTCGTTCCAGCTCCCCGACCAGCAACTCGAGCACTCGGATCCGATCGGCTGCGACCACACGCTCGGTCAGGACGTGCTTCGCCTGTTCCTCGTGGGCTCGGCGCAGGAGACGCAGCTCGTCCTCCATGGGTCGACAACGCTACTTCTCGCGCAGACGCGCCTGGAGGAGACGCCGAAGCGTCTCCTCCAGGTCATTCGTTCGGCTGACAGGCTCGTCGTCCGGCTCGCCACGGGTGGGACCAACTCCCGTCCGGTAAACGAGGGTACGGCGGGTGGGATTCCGCCAGGCGGTCCAGCCTGCGCGCCCGATCGATGGGCGCTGAGTTTGGCCTAGCGGCCGCGTACCTCCAGAGTCCCCGATTGATCATGCATGCGTGGACCACCTCCTTTCCCTGGTACCGCTCTTGTACCACACACGGGGCGGTTTTCGGGCGCACTTCTGGTTTCGGGGTCGGTATCGCTCAACCGACGCCGCCCTGGGACGCCTCAGCGGCCCTAATCGAACTGTGCGGTCGGTACCCGCGGTTGCGGGCCTCGTACAACGTGTCGGGGGCGAACGCGGCGAATTGTTCGGACCGCATGAGCTCGTCGATCACGTCCTCGAGGCCGGCGTCGTCGGTGAGGTCGAGGTCGTATACGACTTGGGTGCGCTTGTCGCCGAGGTACCGGTAGCTCTCGAACCGCGACGGACGGGTCACGTCGACCTCCTCCTAGCGCGGTGCAGGCGGCGGTTCGTCGGCCTGCGGACCGACCGCACCGATGGACTGCAGGTACGCCAGCTGCGTCTCGAGGACGCCGTACACCTGCTCGGGGAGGTACGCCTCGCCGGTTGCCGCGGCCCGGTCCACGATGTACGCGACGGCCTCGGCGCCACCGACCACGACCGGCCCGGTTGAATGCGGCCCCGACCCGTTGCCCGACACACCCTTCTTCTCGAAGTACTCGAGCTGGAACTCGAGGATGCGGCGCACGTCGTCGGACGTCAGCGTGGCGGCGACGTCGTCGGGCACGTGCGCGACGACCCAGTCGTGCGCCTCATCGACGTCGAAGAGCGCGGGCGGAGGCTCCTTCGCGATCCGCCCCGCTTCGCGGATCACGAGCGCAGCGGCGATGCCCACGACCACCGCGATCACGAGCATGCCCGCCACGATCTCCACGGGCCCGCGCCCTCCTCAGATCCCTATGCGCTGCGCGAGCAGCTCCCGGTGGTAGGTCGCGTCGCCGAGCAGGATCTCCGAGCTCTTCGCCCGCTTGAAGTACAGGTGGGCGTCGTGCTCCCAGGTGAAGCCGATGCCGCCGTGGATCTGGATGTTCTCGGCGGCGGCGTGGAAGTACGCGTCCGAGCAGTACGCCTTGGCCAGGCTCGCGACCACGGGCAGCTCCTCGTTGTCCTCGGCCGCCGCCCACGCCGCGTAGTACGCCGCCGACTTGGCCGACTCGACCTCGAGCAGCATGTCGGCACACTTGTGCTTGATGGCCTGGAAGGAGCCGATGGGCCGTCCGAACTGCACGCGCACCTTCGCGTACTCGACCGACATCTCGAGTACTTTCTGCGCGCCGCCGACCATCTCGTTCGAGAGCCCGACCGCCGCCTGGTCGAGCGTCTTCGACAGCGCGGCCCATCCGGCGCCGGGCTCGCCGAGCGGACGGGCGGGGACGTCCGAGAAGTCGAGGCGGGCCTGCTTGCGGGTCTGGTCCATCGTCGCAAGCGGCGTGCGCGTGAGGCCGGAGGCGTCGCCGTCGACGACGAAGAACGAGATGCCGTCCTCGCCGCTGGTGCCGGCGAGACGGGCCACTGTGACGATCGTGTTCGCGGTGTGCCCGTCGATCACGAACATCTTCGTGCCCGATAGCTGGTAACTGTCGCCGCTGCCGCTGGCTTCCATCGTGATGCCGGACGCGTCCCAGCGGCCGTTCGGCTCCGTGAACGCGAGCGCGGCGATGGTCTCGCCCGACGCGATGCCGGGGAGCAGCTCGCCCTGCTGGGCGTCGGTCCCGGCGTTCATGACCGCGTCCGCCGCCAGCACGACCGTGGAGAAGTACGGCGCGCACAACAGGACGCGCCCCATCTCCTCGAGCACGATGCCGAGCTCGACGAACGTGTAGCCCTGACCGCCGTGTGCCTCGGGAATGTGCAGGCTCTGGAGTCCGAGCTCCTGCGCCATCTGCTTCCAGACCGCTTCGTCGTAGCCCTCGGTCGTCTCCATGAGGCGCCGCACCTCCGACGAAGGCGACTTCGCCTCCATGAATTTGCGGACGGCCTCGCGGAGCTGCTCTTGCTCCTCCGAGAACGCGAAGTTCATTGCTCCCCCTCAGGCTCGCGGCTCACGCGGGAGCCCGAGCACCCGCTCGCCGATGATGTTGCGCTGGATCTCGCTGGCGCCGGCGTAGATCGTCTCCGACCGGCTGACCATGAACGTGCGATGCAACTCGTCGAGCTCGTACTCCCCACCGGGCTCGCCGTCGACGACGAGGCCGTCGGTGCCGAGCACGTTCATGGCGATCTCGCCGAGCCGGCGGTGCCACGAGCTCCAGTAGAGCTTGCCGATGCTCGCCTCGGGCCCGAGCACGCCGCTCTTGACGAGCTTCGTCAGCATGCGCAGCCCGTTGTATTTCATGACCTGGACGCCGACGTAGGCGTCGGCGAGCTGCTGACGAA
>JBKPDG010000186.1:0-15571 GCA_046727755.1 Actinomycetota bacterium | reverse complement strand
ACCCCGAGGATCGAGTTGGAACCCGCCGTCACGCGCACGGTCCGGCGGGCCGCGCCCCGTCCCGTCGCCCGGCGCGGGCACCGCTCCTCGGCCGCCACCTACTGGCGCCGGCGAGTCGTCGGCGTCGCGGTGGGACTGGCGGCGCTGGTCATGGCGGGGAAGGCGGGTGCCGCGCTCGGGGACTCACCCCTCGCAGTCCCCGAGCGCCGCCCGGCCACCCCGCACTACGTGGTGCAGCCCGGGGACTCGCTGTGGTCGATCGCCGCCCGTCTGGAGCCGGGTACCGACCCGCGCCCGGTCGTCGACGAGCTGAGCGCCGGCCGCGGCGGCCGAGCGCTCGTCCCCGGCGAGGTCGTCACCCTGCCGCGGTGACGGCGCCCGCGGCACGGAAGGGCTATGTACCGTGGAGCGGTGCGCTGCCCGTACTGCCAGACGGCCGACGACAAGGTCGTCGACTCGCGCCCGGCCGACGAGGGCGCCGCGATCCGGCGGCGGCGTGAATGCCTCGCGTGCGGACGCCGCTTCACGACGTACGAGCGCCTCGAGGAGCTCCCGTTAATGGTCGTGAAGCGGGCCGGCGTCAAGGAGCCCTTCGAGCGGGCGAAGGTCGAGGCCGGCATCCAGCGGGCGGTGACGCACCGTCCCGTCGCCGAGGGCGCGGTGGCGGCGATCGCCGCCGAGATCGAAGAGGAGCTGCGGTCGGAGAGCGCGGAGGTCCCGAGCGAGCGCGTCGGGCTAGCCGTACTCGAGCGGCTCCGTATCCTCGATCCCGTCTCGTACCTTCGGTTCGCGTCCGTCTACAAGGGCTTCGAGGACGTCACCGACTTCGAGCGCGAGGTCGCCGTGCTGCAGAAGTCCACCGAGCCCAAGCGCCACCCGGCCCGGTCCCGTTGACCCTGGTCGGAGGCGGTGGGCAGCTTGTGAGCAGATTCACCAGCACAATCTTCGGCACCGCCGCCTGACCTGCGGCTTCGCCGCCGCCGGCGCGGCCGCTAGCGTTGACACAGGCGTAATTACGGTGGTGTAATAACCCTCCGCATGTCGCGGTCACTGATGCCGCGACCACAATATCTTGGGGTCTGACGGTTGCCGCGGGATGGAATGCCCGCCAGACTTGGAGCCGAGGAGAAGGGGACCAGCCCAATGGCGATGGCGCCGGAGCAGATGGGGATCGGGATTCGGAGGCACTTCACCCAGCCCGGGACCCACCCGTACGACACGCTCGAGTGGGAGCGTCGCGAAGCCCGCATCCCGAACTACCGCGACGGCACCGACGCCTTCTTCCAGCCCGACGTCGAGTTCCCGGTCAGCTGGTCGCAGAACGCGACGAACATCGTCGCCCAGAAGTACTTCCGGGGCACGCTGGGCACGCCGGAGCGGGAGTCGTCGCTGAAGCAGGTCATCGACCGCGTCGCCGACACGATCACGGACTGGGGTGTCCGTGACGGCTACTTCGTCGACGACGACGAGGCCGAGGCGTTCCGCAACGAGCTCAAGTACGTGCTCGTGCACCAGCGCGCCGCGTTCAACTCGCCGGTGTGGTTCAACATCGGTGTGCACGGCGTGCCGCAGCAGGGCGCGGCGTGTTTCATCCTCGCCGTCGAGGACACGATGGACGCGATCCTCAACTGGTACCGGGAGGAGGGGATCATCTTCAAGGGCGGCTCGGGGTCGGGCATCAACCTCTCCGGTCTGCGTTCGTCGCAGGAGGGTCTCCAGGGCGGCGGTACCGCGAGCGGGCCGGTGAGCTTCATGCGCGGCGCCGACGCGTCGGCGGGCACGATCAAGTCGGGCGGGAAGACGCGTCGCGCCGCCAAGATGGTGATCCTCAACGCCGACCACCCCGACATCGAAGAGTTCATCTGGTGCAAGGCGGTCGAGGAGCGCAAGGCGCGCGCGCTCGGCGAGGCCGGTTTCGATATGGACCTCGACGGCAAGGACAGCCACTCGATCCAGTACCAGAACGCCAACAACTCCGTCCGCGTGACGGACGAGTTCATGCAAGCGGTGCTGGATGATCGCGACTGGCAACTGATGTCGGTCACCACCGGCCAGGTTGCCAAGACCATGAAGGCACGCGACCTGATGCGCCAGATCTCGGAGGCGACGTGGGAGTGCGCCGACCCCGGGATGCAGTTCGACTCGACCATCAACCGCTGGCACACCGCGCCCAACACGGGCCGGATCAACGCCAGCAACCCGTGCTTTCCTGGCTCCGAACGAGTCCACACTGACAAGGGCCTGATTCGCTTCGACGAACTCGCCGATCGCGCTCGGAATGGCGAGACCTTCGGGATCTACACCCACGACGCGACGAACTCGGACAAGCCAGCCGAACGTCTTGAGATCACTCGGCCGGACGCGGTGATGATCACCGGGTTCAACGAGATCGTGAAGCTGCAGTTCTCCAACGGCATGGAGCTCCGCTGTACGCCGAACCACAAGGTTTTCACGACCAATCGTGGATACGTCGAGGCTCGGGATCTGACACCGGCTGACCACGTCAAGGTGCTCGACCTTCCAGCACCAGCCGTCGCCGCCGACGCCCGGCTGCCGGTGTCGAATCGCCTGTATGCACTGGCGGGCAAGGGCGACAAGAAGTCACGCACCTTCCGCCTGCCCGAGAAGTGGACCCCTGAGGTGGCGCACTACCTGGGTTGGCTGGTCGGTGACGGGTGCATCTCCGGCGATGTCGTCACGACCGTTTACGGCTCAGAGGAGGAGCACGAGGCCGTGCTTCCCCGGCACCGTGAGCTTGCCGCATGGATGAACGGAGGTGACGAGTCGAAGCCGTCAGTCCAGGCCAACGGGACGCTTCAGCTGCGTCAGAGCCGCCGGGTCATCGCGCGCTTCTTTGAAGCGTTGGGAGTGTCGCGGAAGAAGGCTGGGGACAAGACCGTCCCCGAGGCCATCTACAAGGCGCCTCCCGACGCGGTGAGCGCCTTTCTCCGCGGTCTGTTCGACGCCGACGGCTGTGTGTACGAGGGTGCGAACTCGCGCTACGTCGGGCTGGGTTCGTCGTCGCGAGACCTGCTTGTCGGAGTACAGCGCCTGCTGACGACGTTCGGAGTTTTCAGCCGCATCTACAAGATCAGAGAAGCCGGCGAGGAGAGCGGATTCTCGTACGTCCGGAAGGACGGCTCCGAGGCTAACTACGTCGCTGGCGCGTTCTTCGACTTGCGGATTGCCAACCGTTCGATTGCTCGCTTTGCCGAGCACATCGGCTTCGCGCTTCCCTCGAAGCAGGAGAAGCTGGAGCGGCTTATTGCGGACCACGCGTTTCATCGAGCCGACGACACGGTTCGCCTGATGGAAAGAGTCGACGACGGCGTCGAGCTCACGTTCAACCTCACGGAGCCTCGCAACCACAGCTACGTCGTAAATGGGACACTTGTCGCAAACTGCTCCGAGTACATGCATCTCGACAACTCGGCGTGCAACCTCGCCAGCATCAACCTGCTGAAGTACCTCCACGACGACGACGAGTTCGACGTCGAGGGGTTCGAGCGCACGGTCGAAGTGGTCTTCACCGCGCAGGAGATCCTCGTCGGCAACGCCGACTACCCGACCGAGAAGATCGCCGAGACGAGCCGGGCCTTCCGCCAGCTCGGCCTCGGGTACGCCAACCTCGGTGCGCTCCTCATGGCCCGCGGCCTGCCGTACGACTCCCCTGAGGGTCGGGCGTGGGCGGGCGCCATCACGTCGCTGATGACGGGCCACGCCTATGCGACGAGCGCCCGCACGGCGGCGCGGATGGGCCCGTTCGCCGGCTACGCCGACAACGCCGACGCCACGCTCAACGTGCTCCGGATGCACCGCGAGGAGGCAGCGAAGATCGACGATGCGCTCGTCGCTCCCGACCTCCTCCATGCCGCCCGGCACGCCTGGGACGACGCCGTCGGGGTTGCCGACGCGCACGGCGTTCGCAACTCGCAAGCGACCGTGCTGGCTCCCACGGGGACCATCGGCCTCATGATGGACTGCGACACGACCGGCATCGAGCCCGACCTGGCGCTCACCAAGGCGAAGAAGCTGGTGGGCGGGGGCACGATGCTCATCGTGAACCACACCGTGCCGCGCGCCCTGCGGCGGCTGGAGTACTCCGGCGAGCAGGTCGACCAGATCGTCGCCTACATCAACGAGCACAAGTCGATCATCGGGGCGCCCGGGTTCAATCCCGAGCACCTGCCCGTCTTCGCCTGCTCGATGGGCGACAACACGATCCACTACATGGGGCACGTGACGATGATGGGCGCGGTCCAGCCCTTCATCAGCGGCGCCATCTCGAAGACCGTGAACACGCCCGAGGACGTCAGCGTCGAGGACATCGAGCAGCTGCACATCGACGCGTGGAAGCTCGGGCTCAAGGCCGTCGCCATCTACCGCGACAACTGCAAAGTTGCCCAGCCGCTGGCGACCCAGAAGAAGGAGAGCGCCAGCACGCCGGCGCAGGCGGCGGAGCAACTCGTCGAGCACGTGATCACCGTCGAGAAGCCGATCCGCCGCAAGCTGCCGAAGAAGCGCGACTCGAAGACATTCTCGTTCCGGGTGGCCGACTGCCACGGCTACGTGACGGTTGGGGAGTTCGAGGACGGGCAACCGGGCGAGCTCTTCCTCAAGGTCGCCAAGCAGGGATCGACCCTGGCCGGGATCATGGACGGCTTCGCGATCGCGGTGTCCCTCGGCCTGCAGTTCGGCGTTCCGCTGCGCACGTTCGTCGAGAAGTTCACGAACGTCCGCTTCGAGCCTGCCGGGATGACCGACGACCGCGAGCTCCGGTTCGCCACGAGCCTGCTCGATTACATCTTCCGCCGGATGGCGGTCGAGTACCTCCCCGTCGACGAGCGCCGGGAGATCGGCGTGCTCACGGTGGACGAACGCGTCCAGCCCACCTTGCCCGGGGTCGAGGAGGCGAGCACCGAGAACCACCCCGGGCTCGACACGCTGCCGCTGGAGGACCAGGCGCCGGCGCCGGAAGCGGCGCAGCCGTCGGAGGCGGCGAGCACGATGTCGGCGACGATCGAGGGCGAGACCGTCATCTGCCACATCTGCGGCGACATCATGCAGCGGGCCGGTAGCTGCTACGCCTGCCCCAGCTGCGGCACCACCAGTGGCTGCTCGTGAGCGTGCCTCGCGCCCTCAGCCGCGGCTGAGGGAGAACACCTCGACCGGGGTGGCGAAGCCTTTGAGGGCGCGGCGGCCGGCGGGCTCGAATGCGAAGGCGTGGTCGTCGTCGTCCTTCTCGGCCAGGCGCTTGGCATCGGCCGAGACGAGGATCTCGCGGGGGACGGCGATGTCGGCGAGACGGGCGGCGAGGTTCACCTCGACGCCGTAGTAGTCGCCGTCACGGGTGAGCAGGTCGCCGGTCGCGAGGCCGCCGCGCGGCGTGACGGTCGTGTCCTGGTCGCGGAACGCGTCCACGAGCGAGAGCGCGATCTGGCACGCCGCCTCCGCCTCGAGGACGACGAACATGATCTCGTCGCCGATGTGCTTGACCAACTGACCGCCGTGCTCGGCGACCGTCTCGAACGAACGGTCCTCGAAGTCGTCGAGCAGGCTCCACAACCCCGCCGGAGTGAGCTCCTGAGCGAGCGAGCTGAAGCCCACGAGGTCCACGAACCCGACCGCGAGGCGGGAGGTCGTGTAGTCGCCGGTGTACAGGCGCGCCTCGCGTCCCCGGTTGATGACGTCTCGCAGATGGCGCGTGAACAGCCGGGGGAAGCCATCGGCGAGGCGGCGAGCGCCCTCGATCGAGACCGCCTGCGCCCGGGCGTGGGCGATCACGGGTGCATCGTCGGCGACCAACGGCTCCTCGACGGTTGCGATGTACGCCGCCACGGATGCGTCGGCGATACGGCGAATCGAGCTCCCGACGACTCGAAGCAATCGCAGCGCCGCGTCCTCGTCGCCGAACAGCTTGAACATCTGCGCACCGGCGGTCGCGGCGACCACGTCCTCCGTCGAGTACGAGCGGTCACGCAGACCGAGCGCCCGCAAGACCCTGGCGAGCTGCTCGGGCGTGAGGCCGGCGCGCTCCGAGAGCTCGTCGGCCGTCAGGTCGTCGCGGGTGGCGAGCAGCGTCTCGGTCGTGACCTCCCAGAGGCCCTCCTCGCGGATGGCGTCGGCGACGGCGTTGGGGTCGACGCCCTGCTCCTCGAGGAACGCGACGAGCTGACGCTCGGTCTCGGCGTCGACCGGAGGCCATCCCGGGCGGGTCTCGTCCACTGCTTCGATTGTCCCGGCTGCCATGGCCGGGCGCAACGTGCCGTCCGGCACGCCGCAGCTCAGGCGATGACGCTGCGGATGACCTCGCCGGCCTTCATGGCGGTGAAGGCGTCGTTCACCTCGTCCAGCTTGATGCGGCGCGACACCATCGAACCGAGGTCGAGCCGGCCGTGCTCGACCAGGCTGATGAAGCGGGGGAAGTCCCGTCGCACCTGCGCCGACCCGTACACACACCCGAGCAGCCGCTTCTCTTCATAGAACAGGGCGAAACCCGGCAGCGTCACCATCGAGTCCATGCGCGGCATGCCGACGACGACGGCGGTGCCGCCACGGCGAGCCGACGAGAACGCCTGCACGATCGTCTCGGGCAGGCCGATGACCTCGAAGGCGTAGTCGGCACCCCGTCCGCCGGTGAGCGCCTGAACCCGCGCAACCGGATCGCCCCTGGCGGGGTCGACGGTGTCGGTGGCACCGGCCTTCCTGGCCGCCTCGCGCTTCATCTCGACGGGATCGACCGCGATGATTCGCCCCGCACCGGCGATCCGCGCCCCCTGGATCACCGCTTGGCCGACGCCGCCGCAGCCGATCACCGCCACGGTCGACCCGGGTTCGACCTGAGCGGTATTGAGCGCGGCGCCCACGCCGGTGGTGACGCCGCAGCCCAGGAGCGCGAGCTGCTCGTCGGGCACGTCGGTCTCGACCTTCACCGCCTGCGCCTCGGAGATGGTCATGGCGTCCGCAAACGTGCCGAGACCGGTGAACCCCGGGATCGCGGTGCCGTCCGGTCGCCGCGCGCGCGGCGTCATCATCACGGGGCCGGTCTGTTCGCAGAGGTTGGAGCGGTTATGAGTGCAGTACCAGCACGCGCCGCACGACGGAATGAACGTGCCGATCACCCGGTCGCCCTTCTTCACGCGGGTGACCTCCGAGCCGACCCAGTCCACGATGCCCACACCCTCGTGGCCGAGGATCGTCGGCGGCGGGAGCGGCAGCGTGCCGTTGGTGACCGACAGGTCCGAGTGGCACACGCCGCTCGCGCCGATCTCCACCACGACATCGCCGGAGCCAGGATCCAGTGGCGCGAGCTCCTCGATCACGAGCGGTTGATCCTGCTCGACGTACACGGCTGCTCTCATCTGTCCCCCTGGTGTGCGTGATTTCGACGCCATCTACGCGCGCAGCTCGCGCGCCTCCTGCTCCTTGAGCCGATTGAACCACTCCCGGACCTCGTTCCGCCTCCCGCGGTCGTTGGCGAGGTTCACGAGCTCGTGGGGATCCTCGTCGAGGTCGTACAGCTCGTGGTCGTGCTCCTCGAAGTCGGCGTCGACGTCGACCTGCTTCGGCTGCTTCGACGGGCGGCCGAGGCGGTCGAAGCTGCCGCCGACGCCGTAGTAGCGGGCGTACTTGTGGCGGCCGTCGAAGATGGCGCGCATCGCGTAGCGCAGCGGGATGCAGCTGTCGTACCAGGCCGAGTCCTGCGCCATGAGCACGGCCTCACGACCGGGTGCCCCCGGATCTCGTAGCGCCGGCAACAGGTCCTGGCCGGCGAGCGACGGATCATCGGCGCCGGCGAGCGACGCGATCGTGCGGGCCAGGTCGACGTGCGTGCCGAGCGCATCGGTCGTGGCGCCCGGCGCCGTGATCCCCGGCGCGCGGACGTACAGCGGAACCCGCATGATCTCCTCGTACACGAACGGGCCCTTGCTCCGGAGGCCGTGGGAGCCGCACATGTCGCCGTGATCCGACGTGAACACGACCGCGGTGTCGTCGGCACGCCCCGAGCCGTCGAGGGCGTCGAGGATCGCGCCCAGGTTCTTGTCGCCTTCCTGGTGAAGGCGCCAGTAGTAGTCGAGGTGGCGCAGCCACGCCCGCTTGTCGTCGCGGTCGATGCGTCCGTACAGCGTGTGCTGCTGGTCGTGGAGCCACTGGCGTTGCACGGCCGGCTTCGTGAACAGGTCGTCGTCGAAGTTCTCGGGGAGCTCGTCGAACACCTCGTCGTACGGTTCGGTGAACGCCGGGAGCGGGTCGTCCTCTTTCCAGGCCGCGGCGGTGAGGAACGATTTGCTGAGCTCGAACTCCTCGCGGTTCTCCTCCTGGTACCAGGGTTGGTCGATCGGGAACCACATGACGTCGTGCGGGTTCACCAGCGCGACGACGAGGAACCAGGGCCGATCGGTCGCGGCTGCGTTGGCGCGGAGCCACTCGGCGCCCTGGTCGGCGATGACCGGGTCGTACTGCCAGCCGGTGCCGGCCCAGCCCATGAAGTGACGGTCGTTGCCGCGCCAGTCGGAGAACCCGTACGCCTCGAGGTCAGGCTCGACGGCGTGCGAGAGGTGCCACTTGCCGACGTACGACGTGCGGTAGCCGGCGGCGCGAAGGATCGAGCCCAGCGTCGGGATCGCCGGGTCGAGCTCGCGGTGCGCCGGGAAGATGACGTTGTCGATCACGCCGTGCTGCGGGAGGTACCGGCCCGTGAGCAGGCTCGCCCGGGACGGCGAGCAGGGCGACGAGTGCGTGTAGTGGCGCGTGAACTCGACGCCGCTGTCGATGAGGCGCTGCCGGTGGGGGAGCGTGAGGCCGTCGGGGATCCAGCCGCGCTGGCGCTCCTGGTCGGATACCACGAGGAGGATGTTGGGACGCCCTGCCATCGGCTCCGGAGCCTAACTTGTCGCCCGTGGCCCGCCGGCTCCTCCTCGTCCGTCACGGTGAGTCGACCTGGAACGCGCAGTCGCGGTGGCAGGGCCAGGCCGACCCGCCGCTCTCGCCCTTCGGCGAGCGCCAGGCCGAGGACGCCGCCGTGCGCCTCGCCGAGATCGTCACGATCACGGCGGTGTGGGCGTCAGATCTCGTCCGGGCCCGACGCACGGCCGAGCTGATCGCCGGCTCCCTCGGCATTGACCCGGTGCGGACGGAGCCGCGTGTTCGCGAGCGGGACGTCGGCGCCTGGAGCGGCCTGACGCGGGAGGACATCGAAGAGCGCTGGCCGGGCTACCTCGCGGCGCGCCGCTCGCCGCCCGACTTCGAGGGCGACGAGGAGTTGCTCACGCGCACGCGCGCCGGTCTGGCTGCCGTGGTCGACGGCAGCGACTCGGGCGACGTGCTCGTCGTCACGCACGGGGGCGTGATCCGCACGATCGAGCGTTCACTCGGCGCGACGCCGGAGCGGCTGCCCAACCTCGGGGGCCGCTGGCTCGTCGCGGATTCGCCCACCGACTTCTCGCTCGGCGAACGCGTCGTGCTGCTCGAGCCCGACGAGGTGACGGTCCCGCGCGGCCCGTCGGAGCAGGACCCCGTCAGCCGGAAGGACGCCGCGCAGTAAACTGAACGGTCCCCCCGCAGGAGCCGCGCGTGCCTGACCAGTCCGATGGCGGCGTCCGAGAGCGCCGCGCCCACCCCGAGCTCGCCGCCGAGCAGCGATACCTCGATCGGGCGTACGGCCGCCTCGACGAGATGCGCAAGGCCGCCACCCGGGTCGCCGAGGGCTACGCCGACGTGCGGCAAGGCGGCACGCACCAGGCGCGCCTCGAGCGCGACGCTGCCGCCGCGCACACCCGCCGGCGGCTGGCGGCCCTGAACATCGGGAACGCGCCGTTGTGCTTCGGCCGCATCGACCTCGAGCCCCGGCCGGGTGAGGACGGGCAGGAGCCGCCCGACGACGACCGTTTCTACATCGGGCGGATCTCCGTCACCGAAGCCGATCAGACGCCCCTGATCGTCGATTGGCGCGCCCCGGTGGCCGAGCCCTTCTACCGCGCCACCGCCGTCGAGCCCATGGGCGTCGTGCGGCGCCGGCACTTCCAGACCCACGGCCGGGAGCTCCTCGGCATCGACGACGAGGTCTTCGACTCCACCGCCGCCGACGAGGCCGGCTTCACGATCGTGGGGGAGGCCGCGCTGCTCGCGGCGCTGGACCGTCATCGCACGGGACGGATGAGCGACATCGTCGCCACGATCCAGGCCGAGCAGGACGAAGCGGTGCGCGCGCCGCTGGCCGGCATCCTCGTGGTCGCGGGCGGCCCCGGCACCGGGAAGACCGCGGTCGCACTCCATCGCGCCGCGTACCTGCTCTATACGCACCGCCAACGGCTGGCGTCCCGCGGCGTCCTGCTCGTGGGGCCGAGCCCCATCTTCCTCCGCTACATCGACGAGGTGCTCCCGTCGCTCGGCGAGGATGACGTGCAGCTCACGACCGTCGCCGGGCTCAAGCCCCAGCTGCGCGCCCGGTCGGCCGAGGATCCTGCGATCGCGGCGCTGAAGGGCGACGCCCGCATGGCGCAGGTGATCGCGCGGGCGTTGCGCGACCGCGAGCGTCCCTTGCGCGACGACCTCTCCGTCGTGCTCGACGGGCACGTGCTCCGCCTCCGACGCGCCGAGTCGGCTCGGATCGTGGAACGGGTTCGACGCCGGCGCGGCACGCACAACGAGCGGCGTCCCGCCGTGACGCGCATCGTGCTGGACCACCTACGCGAGCAATACCGCCGGTCGCTCGTGGCGGCCTACGAGCGCGACGTGCGCCGTATCGATCCCGACGCCGAGCTCCCGTTGTCCCTGCCCGGCGAGGACGAGCTGCTCGACGTGCCCATCGCAGCGGCACTGGCGCGCGGGGAGCGCGCGCCCGACGACTGGGAGGCCGAGCTGTCGAATCGGCTCCGGCGCACGCCGGAGGTGCGGGCTGCGCTCGAGCGCATGTGGCCGGTGCTCTCGGGCGCCGAGCTCGTGCACGATTTGTTCAGCTTCCCGGCGCTCATCCGCTCGGCGGCGAACGGGATCCTCGCTCGCGACGAGCACCAGCTCCTCGCGCGTCCTCGCTCGCCGAGCGTGCGCGACGTCCATTGGACAGAAGCAGACGTCGCACTCGTCGACGAGGCTGACGCGCTGCTCGGCCCCCCCGAGTCGGGGCGCCCACGCCGCCGTCGCCGGCGACGGACCGCGCCCGACAGCGTGCTAGAAGACGCGGCCCGGGTCGTGGAGGAGCTCGGGCTCGGCGCCTACACGACCGCAGCCGAGGTGGTCGAGCGTTACGGCGGCGGCGCCGCACCGAACGAGGACGGGGTAGGGGAGGCGCGCACGTTCGGGCACGTGCTCGTGGACGAGGCCCAGGACCTCACCGCCATGCAGTGGCGCATGGTGGGCCGCCGCTGCCCGTCGGGATCGATGACGCTCGTCGGCGACTTCGGCCAGTCGAGCCGGCCCGGCGCGTTGCACGACTGGGAGGCGGTGCGGGCGCAGCTGCCGGGTGACGAGCCCGCGCGCGTCGTCGAGCTCTCCGTCAACTACCGCACACCGTCGGAGATCATGGACCTCGCCGACCGCTTCGTGGCCGCGTCGGCGCCCGATGTTCGCCGGGCGCGGTCGGTGCGCAGCACGGGGCGACCGCCGGAGTTCGTCGCCGCCGACGACCCCGCCGACCTCGTGACACTCGTCGCCGACGCGGCTCGGAGCGGCAACGGCGAGCGGGGCACGACCGCCGTCATCGCTCCGCGCGACCTGCACGGCGACCTCGTCGCGGTGCTCGCCGATCTCGGCGCCGTCACCGGTTCTGCCGACGCCCTCGATGCCCCCGTCGCCGTCGTCGACGCTTCCGATGCCAAGGGGCTCGAGTTCGACCACGTGATCGTGGTCGAGCCGGCCCGGCTCGTGACCGCCGACGCCCCCGGCTTGCGGCTGCTCTACACCGCGCTCACGCGCGCCACACAGACCCTGACGGTCGCGCACGCCGCGCCCCTCCCGGAGGCCCTCGAGCCCGCGGCGGCCCCGTAGGCTCCCCGCCGTGGCCACGACGACCGACCCCGACCTCAACGCCGCCGACGTCGCCTGGGACCTCGAGCCGCTCGTCGACGGCAAGGGCGACGCCGGTGTCGACGAGCTGCTCGACGCCGCCGAGCGCATTGCGACCTCCGTGGCGGCGCGCCGCGGAACCGTCGCCCAGCTCGACGCCGCCGGGCTCGCCTCGGTCATGCGCGAGCTGGCATCGCTCGCCGAGCTGGTCGGACGGGCAGGGTCGTACGCGAGCCTGCGATTCGCGGCTGACACCACCGACCCGACCCGCGGCGCGTTGCTCCAACACGTCGAGGAACGAGCGACCGCAGTCAACACGAAGATTCTCTTCTTCGACCTCGAATGGGCCGCGCTGTCCGACGACCGGGCGGCCGAGCTCCTCGCCGACGAGCAGCTGATCTTCTGCCGGCACTACCTGGCGGCGGCGCGGCGATACCGGCCGCACCTGCTCACGGAGCCGGAAGAGCTCGTCATGACCGAGAAGGCCGTGACGGGACGCAGCGCGTGGAGCCGTCTGTTCAGCGAGCTCACGTCCACCATCTCCGTCGATCTCGACGGTGGTTCCGTCAGCCTCGAAGAGGCACTGTCCCGCCTGACCTCGCCCGATCGTGACGAGCGTCGCCGCTCGGCCGAGGCGGTCACCGCCGCGCTCCAGCCGGGACTGCGCACGCGGGCGTTCGTGTTCAACACGCTGCTGGCCGACAAGGCGACCGATGACCGGTTGCGTAAGTACCCGCACTGGCTTGCCAGCATGAACCTCGACAACGAGGCGAGCGACGAGTCGGTCCGGGCGCTCGTCGCCGCCGTGCAAGCTCGGTACGACATCCCGCGGCGCTGGTACGCGCTCAAGGCCCGCGTGCTCGGGATCGACCGGCTCGCCGACTACGACCGCATGGCGTCGGTGGCGAGCGAGGAGTCCGAGTTCGGGTGGCGCGAGGCACGAGAGCTGGTCCTCGACGCGTACGGCTCGTTCTCGCCCGAGCTCGAGGGTGCGGCGCACCGGTTCTTCGACGAGGCGTGGATCGACGCCCCCGTGCGGCCGGGCAAGCGGCCGGGGGCGTTCTGCGCGTACACCGTCCCGTCGCAGCACCCGTACCTGCTGCTGAACTGGACCGGCCGCCGTCGTGACGTGCTGACGCTCGCCCATGAGCTCGGCCACGGCCTGCACGCGTACCTGGCGCGGGACCAGGGGATCTTCCATCAGACGACGCCGCTGACGCTGGCCGAGACCGCGTCGGTGTTCGGCGAGACGGTGACCTTCGGCCGGCTTCTCGACGCGACCACCGATCCCGCGGCCCGGCTCGCGCTCGCCGCCGAGAGCATAGAAGGGCAGATCGCGACGGTCTTCCGTCAGACGGCCATGAACCGTTTCGAGGACCGGGTGCACACCGAGCGGCGCGACGCCGGCGAGCTCAGCGTCGACCGGTTCGGCGAGCTCTGGTACGAGACCCAGGCCGAGATGCTCGGCGACACCGTCGAGATCACCGACGGCTATCGCACGTGGTGGTCGTACATCCCTCATTTCATCGGCACCCCGGGCTACGTGTACGCCTACGCGTACGGACAGCTCCTCGCGCTGTCCGTGTACCGGACCTACGAGGAGCGCGGCGCCGAGTTCGTGCCCCAGTACCTCGAGCTCCTTCGTAGCGGAGGCTCGCGCACACCCGACGAGCTCGGCCGCATCGTCGACGTCGACCTCGGCGATCCAGGCTTCTGGGACGGCGGCCTGGCCATCGTCGAGCAGCAGCTCGTGGCGGCGGAGACGGCCGTGGCCGAAGCCGGCCACGTGCAGAAATAGCGAACGCGTGCCCCCGCCGAACGCCGCGCTGCTCCCGGGCAAGGTCGCCGTGGTGACCGGGGGTGGGGGCGGCATCGGGCGGGCGATCTCGGAGACCTTCGCCGCGCATGGCGCGTGCGTCGTCGTTGCCGAGATCGACGCCGACCGCGCGAACGAGACCGTCGCCGCTGTCCGTGCCGCCGGTGGCGAGGCGCTCGCGCAGCCGGTCGACGTCCGCCAACCCGACGAGGTGGCGTCGCTCGCCGATGCGACCTTCGGTGAGTACGGCCGGGTCGACGTGCTCGTCAACAACGTCGGCCACTACCTCTACCGGGGCGCCCGCTTCCTCGACACCGACGAGGAGCACTGGGACACGCTCTATACGGTGAACCTACGGCACGTGTTCCTGTGCACGAAGGCGTTCGGGCCGCGGATGGTGGAGCAGGGCGACGGCGGCAGCATCGTCAACGTGTCGACGGTCGAGGCCTTCCGCGGCATCCCGTTGATGGCTGCGTACTCGGCGTTCAAGGCGGGTGTCGTGCAGTTCACGAAGAGCCTCGCCCTCGATCTGGGCGGCGACGGCATCCGCGTGAACGGCATCGCGCCCGACCTGACGCAGACCATCCAGGTGCCGTACGACCGGTGGGTGCCGGCCGAGCAGCAGCACCTGATCCCGACCTGGGTGCCGATCGGTCGCTTCGGGACGCCCGACGACATCGCCGGTGTCGCGTTGTTCCTGGCCTCGGACCTGTCGGCGTTCGTGACCGGCACGACGATCAACGCCGACGGCGGCAGCCTCGCCGCCGGCGGCTGGTTCCGCACCGAGCGCGGCGGCTGGACGAACCGCCCGCTGAACCCCTGACGGGCGTCGCTACCCCAGCCCGGCCATCGCGGCGAAGGCGCGCAGCTCGCGGGGGATGTCCGGACCCATGGGCGCGTAGAGGATCTCGGTCGCGCCGGCCGCCTCGAGCTCGTCGAGCCTTCCCCGGAGCTGGCGGGGCGAGCCCGTCCACGTGAACGCGGCGAGTGTGTGCCCGTCGAGGAGCGGCGCGTCGCGTTCGGTGACGCGCACGAGATGGTCCTCGTGCACGGTGAGGTGGCGGACGGGCGCCGGGAGGTCCTCGAGCGCGGCCCGCCATTCCGGTCCGCCCGGCAGCGATTCGACCGCGGCCGGGTTCGCCTCGTACATGCCGTGGTACACGACCGTGAGCGCGGGGCCGGCCGCTTCGAGCGCGCGTTGCGATGAGGGGGGCTCGCCGTCGTCGAGCACGGTCCCGAACGCGAGCACG
Organism: Actinomycetota bacterium; assembly: GCA_046727755.1. GTDB lineage: Bacteria > Actinomycetota > Acidimicrobiia > IMCC26256 > JACDBD01 > JALZAA01. The sequence goes on along the minus strand of JBKPDG010000186.1, from coordinate 502 downwards.
GCGCACCAGTCGAACTCGGGCTGGCCGGAACCGATCGTCATCACGCCGTCGCCGAGCTCCTTGGCAACCTGCAGTCCCTTCGGCCCGTTGGCGGCCACGAGGATCGGCACGTCGATCGGTCGTGCCGGCGCGAACCCGTCCGGCGGGATCATCTGGACCACCGACCCCTCCACCTCGACGCGCTCGCCGCGCAGCAGCGCGCGCAGCTGGCGCACGTACTCCTCGACCACCGCCCACGGCAACGGCCGCTGGCCGAGGGCCATCCGCCCGGTGAAGCCGGTGCCGACGGCGACGACCGTCCGTCCCGGCGCCAGACCTTCGAGCGTCGCGATGGCCGTCGCCTGCACGAGCACGTGGCGGAGGCTGGGGATCAGGACGGCGGGGCCGAGCCCGATGCGGTCGGTGTGCTCGGCGACGCGCGCCAGCGAGACCCACACGTCCGGGTAGAGCGCGGGCGAGTCGTAGAGCCACGCGCGTTCGTAGCCGAGCGATTCCGCCAACG
>JBKPDG010000185.1:0-13524 GCA_046727755.1 Actinomycetota bacterium | reverse complement strand
AGCCCGGCGAACACACCGGCGCCGTCGTGTGAGATCGTCGACGTCTTCCCGTGCATCACGCGGGGTGCCCGCACGACCTCGCCGCCGTAGAGCTGCCCGATGCACTGGTGCCCGAGGCACACGCCGAGCACCGGAACGCCGCGCTCGCCGAACGCCCGGATGGCGTCGTTCGACACGCCGGCGTCCTCGGGACGACCCGGACCCGGCGACACCAGCATCGCGTCCGGGGCCAGTGCCTCGAGCTCCTCGAGCGTCACCTGGTCGTGGCGGTGCACAACCGGCTCCGCGTCCAACTCCCCCAGGTACTGGACGAGGTTGTAGACGAACGAGTCGTAGTTGTCGATCACCACCACGCGTGGGCGCGTCACGTTGGTCACCGTAACCGCGCGTACCTGACGAGTCGCTCGGGATTCCCGGTACGCTCCCGCGCGTGCCCCGGTCGAAGAGCAAGCGCTCTCGTTACACCCCGCCGCCGGCGAAAAAGGCGCCGCCGAGCAAGCTGTGGGTGCCGGCGACGATGTTCACCATGCTCGCCGTCGGTGTCCTCGTGATCGTCGCCAACTACCTCCAGCTCCTGCCGGGCGGCGAGGCGGAGAACCGCTACCTGTTCGTCGGCTTGGGCCTCTTCACGGGCGGGGCGATTCTCTCGACGCAGCTGCGGTAGCCGCTCGGGCGACCGGGCAGTGGCCCTCGGGCCTGCCGCACCGGCCGGTATCGCATAGCCGGCACATCCATCCGTAGGCACCCGCGGGATGCATGATGCCGACGAGGATCTTGCCGGCCAACGCGCCGAGCTGATCACGCTCGTCCGGCGACAAGGCTTCGAGCGCGCGCCCGAGGGCCTCCGTCCGCGCTCGACTGACCGCCTCGGCGCGGGCGCGACCGGCGGCGGTGACGGTGACCGTGGTGGCGCGGGCGTCGTCACCCGCGGACCGCTGGACCAGTCCGAGGCGCTCCAACCGGTCGACGAGCCGAACCGTTCCCGACGAGGTGAGACCCAGGACCCGCGCGACCTGGTCGATCCGCGGGTCGACGAGGAAGTGCAGAAGAGCAGAGAGCGCGATCGCGTCGCGCTCGGCCCCACCGGCAGCGGCGGTGACCGCGCTCCTGATCCGATCGGTGACCGCCAACCCGAGCGCGCCGAGCAGGTTCGAGGTCTGCTCGGCGCGCCGGCTCGGGGTCAGCGGCTCAGTCGAAGGCGTAGTCAAGGGTGAAGCTGGCCTTCGGACCCACCGGCGCCCGGAAATGCCCGTCGCCGCGCATGCCGGCCCACTCGCCGGTGCCGGAACCGGGAATCACGGTCCACGTGCCGGCAGCCTCCTTGCCGTCGAAGTCACCAACGGTGTCGACGACGACCGTGCCCGCTCGGCCTTCGATCGCCCCTTCGAGCTGCTGAAGGCCAACGAAGCGCGCGGTGCCGTCCTCCTGGTAGGACATGAGCCACTCGACCGAGCCGGTACCCGTGAGCCCTCCGGAGAACGCTTGGCGGACGGCGGCCCTCGTGAGCTTTCGCTCTCCCTCCCGATCGGCGTACGGCTCCTCGTTCCACGCGGTCACTTCGAACTCGCCGGTGAGGGATGCCATGAGACCTCCTCCTTCGGGTCATCAATGTGTGTGCGTCATGCATTTATTACCCGACGAGCCCTCCCCATGCAAATGGCACTTGTGTAACTTCCCACAGGATTCTCCCCAGCATGTGGAGAACGCGTGGGAAAATTGTCCAACTCGGGACCTTCGGCAGGGTTACACGTCCACCCGGACCATGTCCTCCCGGCAATGGCGCGGCGGCTCGGGCTCGTCACCCGGAGCGGCCGTCATCACCACTGTCGTGCCGCACACGGTGCACCGGAACTCCACGTCGACCACCCGCAACTGCGACGGATCCGGCTCGGGCTCCGGCTCCACCTTGAACTTCCGCAACAGCGCCGCCCCGATGACATAGATCGTCACCGCCCCCGCCAGCCCGATGAGCACACGCAGCACCAGACCACCCACGGCCCCATCTTCCCAAGGCTGGGGAACGCCCTAATCATCGAGCTGCGGCGCGGCCGAAAGGCCGTCGCCGGCCCGTCGGCGCCGGCGAGTTCGGGCACCTCGGCTCCACAGCCGAAGGCCGTGGAGCCGAGAGCCCGCCTGTCCGAGTCCGCCGTCGATGGGCCGGCGGCGGCCGGGTTGCCGGTTACAACCGCTCGATGATCATGGCGTTGGCCATGCCGCCGCCTTCGCACATGACCTGGAGGCCCCAGCGGCCTCCGGTGCGCTCGAGCTCGTTGAGGAGCGTGGCGGCGAGGCGAGCGCCCGAGCAGCCCAGCGGGTGGCCGAGCGCGATTGCACCCCCGTTCACGTTGACCTTGGCCATGTCGGGGTGGTGCTCCTTCTCCCAAGCCAGGACCACCGGCGCGAACGCCTCGTTGATCTCGACCAGATCCATCTGGTCGAGCGTCATCTTCGCCCGCTCGAGCGCCTTCGACGTGGCCGGGATCGGTCCCGTCAGCATGAACACGGGATCGACGCCGGCCAGCGCGAAGGAGTGGAAGCGCGCCCTCGGGGTGAGGCCGAGCCGGCTGGCGGTCTCCTCGCTCGTGATCAGCATGGCGGCGGCCCCGTCGCTGATCTGCGACGAGTTGCCCGCCGTCACGACACCGTCGGGCTTGAACGCGGGCTTGAGGCCGCTGAGCTTCTCGAGCGACGAGTCGGGCCGGATGCCCTCGTCGCGCGAGAAGAGCACGGTGCCTTCCTCACCCGGGGTCTCGACCGGCACGATCTCCTGCTCGAACCGCCCCTCGTCGGTGGCCCGTGCCGCCCGCAGGTGCGATTCGAGGGAGAAACGGTCGTTGTCCTCGCGTGAGATGTCCCACTTCTCGGCGATGAGCTCGGCCGAGATCCCCTGCGGGACGAGACCGCCCCGCTCCTGGTACCGGGCGAACACCTTGGGCCCGAACGGCTGACTCCCCGGCGTGAACGACGCGCCCATCGGCACGCGGGTCATGCTCTCGACGCCGGCCGCGACCACGACGTCGTAGGCGCCCGCGATGACACCCTGGGCTGCGAAGTGGGCGGCCTGCTGGGATGAGCCGCACTGACGGTCGACGGTCGTGCCGACCACCGACTCGGGGAACCCGGCGGCGAGGGCGGCGTTGCGGCCGACGTTCACGGCCTGGTCGCCCACCTGCATGACGCAGCCCATGATCACGTCCTCGACCAGCTCCGGGTCGAGGTCGTTGCGCTGGATCAGCGAGGTCAGGGTGAGCGATGCGAGGTCGACGGGGTGGACGTCCTTGAGCGCGCCGTTCCGCCGCCCGAGCGGGGTGCGGACGGCGTCGACGATGACGGCCGTGGGCATGGGGGCCTCCTCGGCTACTAGACCAACCGGTCAACTGTATCCCTGCGAGCTACATTCCGGCCCGTGCCCCGCAACATGGACCGTGCCCTCGGCGACGGCGGCATGCGCCTGCTCGCCGAGCTGGGCGTGTCGTTCGACGCTTACGGACAGGGCTGGGCGAGCGCGCATTGGACGCCGACCGAGCTGGCGTGCAACCCGGCCGGCGCGGTGCACGGTGGTGTGTACGGGGTCGTGCACGACGCGGCGATGAACTTCGCTACGAACGCCGCGCTCGAGTCCGGCGATCGCGCTGCCACGCTGGAGCTCAAGTACTCGACGATGCGCGCCGCGCAGGCAGGCGACACGCTCACGGTGCGGGGCGAGGTCGTGCGCCTGGCGCGTCAAGTCGCCTACCTCGAGACGGCCATCCGCAGCGCCGACGGCGAGCCCGTCTCGACCGGGACGGGCACGTTCTTCGTGCGGCGGAAGGAGGACCGCCCCGACAAGGAGGTCGCGTCGTGACCCGGGCGGCCGTCGTCGGCTGCGGGATCATGGGCTCGGGCATCACGTTCGTCGCCCGCGTCGCCGGGTTCCCGGTGACTGCCGTCGAGCCCGACGACGAGCTGCTCGCCGCCGCTCGCGAGCGGGTGGAGCGGCACGAGGCGCAGGCTCGCAAGCGGGGCGCCGATCTGGCGGACCTGGCGCCGCTCGACATGACGACCGACGTCACCGCCGCCGTCGCTGGTGCGGACGTCGTGGTCGAAGCGGTGCCGGAGGACCTCGATCTCAAACGCGACGTGTTCGCGCAGCTGGGCGCCGCCGCCGGCCCCGGGACCGTGATCGCGTCGAACACGAGCGGACTGTCTATCGAGGCGTTGGGATCGGCGTCGAGTCGGTCGGGTCAGGTGCTCGGGTTGCATTTCTTCAACCCGGTGCCGGCCATGCGGCTGGTGGAGGTCGTGCGCGCGCCCGCCACGACCGACGCGGTGGTGGCGCGCGGCATCGAGTTCGCCCGCGCGGTTGGCAAGGAAACGGTCGAGGTCCGCGACATGCCCGGGTTCGTCACCACGCGTCTCGGCACGTTGTTGATGTGCGAGGCGATGCGTGCGTACGAGCAAGGTGTCGCCAGCCCCGAGCACGTCGACACCGCCATGAAGCTCGGATACAACCACCCAATGGGTCCGCTCGAGCTGGCCGACCGCGTCGGGCTCGACACGGTGCTGTTCATCCTCGACGACCTGCACGACGTGTACGGCGACGCGTTCGCGGCCCCACCGCTGCTGCGCGAGATGGTGGCCGAGGGCAAGCTCGGCCGGAAGAGCGGTACCGGCTTCTACGACTACTGAGAGCTACTGAACAGCCGCGGCGGCGGCGGCTTTGCCGACCGTCGCCGCAGGAGCCGGAGCTTGCGACGGCGACAGTCAGGCCACGAGGTCGTCGTCGTCGGCGACCGGCATCGTGAACGAGAAAACGGCACCGTGCCCCGGTTCGCTCTCGACCCAGATCCGTCCGCCGTGTTGCGCGGTGAAGCGCTGCGCGATGGTCAGGCCGATACCGGTGCCACGGGCGTGATCGCCGTTGCGCGACTGGTAGAAGCGATCGAAGATCCGCTCCTGCTCGCCGGGAGCGATGCCGCCCCCCTCGTCGCTGACCGAGATGACCACCTCGTCGCCGGCGCGTCGGGCGCAGACCCGCACGCGGCTGCCCGCAGGTGAGAACTTCACCGCGTTCGTCAGCAGGTTGACCAGAACGTGGTTGAACGCGTCGGCGTCGGCGTCGACCACGAGCTCGTCGGGCACGTCGACCTCCACGTGGTGACGAGCGGTGACGGGCGCGATGCCGAGCAACGCGACGTCGACGGCCGCCGCCACGTCGAGCTCGGAAGGCGCGATCTCGATCGGGCCGCTCTCGCTGCGGCCGAACTCCATGAGCTGGCGCACCAGCCGGCCGAGCTCGTCGGCGTTCGACGACGCCCGGGTCAGGAGCTCGCGCCGCCGGTCGTCGGGGAGCCTGTCCCAATGCAGCAACACCGTATCGACGAAGCCCTTGACGGCGGTCAGCGGTGTGCGCAGCTCGTGCGAGACGAGGGCGAGGAACTCGCTCTTCTGGTGGTCGGCTTGGGTGAACTTGGCGGCCACGGCGTGCTCGCGCTCGGACGCCCGGGCCCACTGATCCAGGAGCTCGCGCTGGCGGCGGCGGTAGCGCGGGAGGTACGGCGCGGCACCCAAGACGACCCCGAATCCGAGCGCGAGGGTCAACGCGCCGACCAGGGTGCTCGGCTGGGTGACGGCGCCGGCGATGGCCGAGCCGAGGCTCGGGTCACCCACGCGCCCGCGGCTGCCAGTGTCGAGCGCCCGCCCCGCCGTCTCCGACGAGTCGGCGTCACGGGACGGCGCCGACGCGGGCGGGAGTGTGGTCGTCGGGTCCGCAGAGGACGCGGGCGGCGCCGGCGGGACCTCGGGTGGCGTCGATCCTGGCGGCGCGGGCGATGCGCCGGAGCCTCCCGAGGAGCCAGGCGGCGGCGGGTCCGACCCGGGCACGCCGGGCAGGCTGGGCACGCCCGGGAGGTCGGGACCACCGCCCCCGCCGAGCTCCTGTCCGGGGATGTGTAGCTCGACCAGGCCGGGGACCCCGATGTCGATCGGCGGCGTCGTGATGGGCGGCAGGATCTGGCCCTGCGCGGGCGAAACCGTCACCGCGGTAACCCCGAGGACGGCGCCGGTGACGGCGAGCGCGCGGACGGGCGCCCCTCGCAGGCTCACGTTGCCGCTCCCGCGCGCTCGCCGCGGGCCGGCTGCGACACCGCCACCGGGAACGAAACGAAGAACGCGGAGCCCAGCCCGGGCCTGCTCTCGACGCTGATCCTCCCGCCCTGCATCTCGGTGAACCGCTTGGCGATCGTGAGGCCGATGCCGGTGCCGCGCTGCGACGGCAGGTTGGACGGTGACTGGTAGAAGCGGTCGAAGATCCGCTCCTGCTCGTCGGGCGGGATGCCCGCACCGTGATCCGTGACCGAGACGACGACGTCGGTGCCGTCGGCTTCGGCACGCACGCTGATCGGCGTGCCGTCCGGGGAGAACTTCGCAGCGTTCGTCAGGAGGTTCGTGAGCACATCGGAGAAGGCGTTCGAATCGGCGAGGATGGAAACCCCGGCGGGGATGTCGATCTCGACGCGGTGCTCGGCGAGCGCCGGCGCGAGGTCGTCGAGCACGCGCTCGACGGCGTCGGACAGGACGATCGGCTGCAGCGTGATGCGCACGTCGGCGGCGTCGAGCCGCGCGAAGTCGAGGAGCTGCCCGACGAGGCGGTTGAGCTCATCGGCGTTGGACGACGCGCGATCGAGCAAACCGCGTCTCCGTTCGTCGGGAAGCGTCTGCCAATGCTCGAGCACGGTGTCGACGAAGCCCTTCACGGCGGTGAGGGGCGTGCGCAGCTCGTGCGAGACGAGCGCGAGGAACTCACCCTTCTGCCGGTCGAGCAGGGCGAGCTTCTCCGCCGACTCGCGCTCCTGGTCGTAGGCGCGCGCACGGACTGCAACCGGCGCCGCCCGATCGGCGAAGGCCTCGAGAAACGCGAGGTCGTCGTCGGGGATCGGGCCGCGCTGGGTGTAGGCGGCGGCGAGGATGCCGATCCCCTCGTGGCCCAGCCGCATCGGGACGAGCACGAGGGAGCGGCAGCCGAGGCCGCGCAGGACCGTCGCCCACGGCGTCGACCAGTGCTCGAAGCGGCCGTCGCCGTGGAAGTCGTCGACGACGAGTGGCCGGCGTGCCGCCAGTCCGGCCGCGAGGGGGCTCTTCGCGCCGAGCTCGAGCTCGACCCGGGTCAGCTGCTCGGCCTCGGCCGGCGATGGCGCTGACCGCCCGCCGGTCCATGCCGCCACGGTGACCTGGTCGCGGTCGCGCAGCACTACGCCGGCGAGCGTGGCACGGACGCCGTGAGCCACCGAGGTGGCGATCGAGTCGAGGGTGGTCGCCAGGTCGGGCTGCTCCTCGGCGGCACCCAGCGCGTCGTGAAGTCGAGCCAGCGCCACCACGGTGCGCCGGCGCTCGGCGGTGAGGCGCCCGGTGAGGACGGCGAGGAGCGGGACGAGCACCGCGAACGCAACCAGTGTCCCGTCGTCGACGCGGTCCGCCTCGGGCGCGAGCCCGTTGGCGACCAACGCGCCCGGCACCGCCGCCGCCGTCAGCCACAGCCCGAGACGGAGTCCACCTACGTAGGCGGAGAAGGTGACGAGCAGAAGGAAGAGCACGAGCCCGGCGCCGAGCGTCCTCGGGATCGCCAGGATGACGAATTCGATCGCCGCCACGCCCAGGAGCGGAGTGAGGACACGAGCCGGGAAGCCGGGGCGGCGCGCCGCCAATGCGTCGAAGATCGTGGCGCCGAGGACGTACGCGAGCGCGGCGCCGGCGAGCGTGAGGCCTTCGGCCCGGCTCAGACCGGGCGCGAACACGACGCCGACCGCGATCGCGAGGCCGAGCCACAGCCGCAGGTGCCTGGCGGTTCGTCTCGACGTGCTCGTGGTCATGCGGCTCCCGTCCGGCCCATGCCGCCGGCGCCCCGACGCGACGCGCGCACACGTCCCGAAGTGGTCAGTGACACCCCATTGTGTGACCAGCCGGAGCCGCGGAACATGGCCCGATCTGGCCGTTTCCGACCGCCCGGCAGGCTAGCCCGATCGGACTATGCGCGTCCTGAGCATGATGGCTTGCGACGCGCCCGAGGACCCACTGAAGTGCGGTGCCATGGCGCATCCGCCGGTGACGTCCGCGCCCGAGCCTCGCAGCAAGCGGATTCGGGGAGGATGGGCGCTCGAGGCGGCCGGCATGGTGCTGGCCCTGTACCCGGTGTACGGCTGGGTCCGTGGTCTCGTCGGGGTCTCACGCGACGACGCCTTTCGGAACGCGAAGCAGATCATCGACTGGCAGGAGCGCCTCGGCATCTACCACGAGCGGACGATCCAAGAGTGGTTCCTGTCGTCCCGGTGGTTCATCGGGTTCTGGAACGTCTTCTACGGGAGCGTCCACTTCGCGGCGCCGGTGGTCACGCTCGTCGCGCTGTACCACTTCGACCCGGCTCGGTACGTGCGCTGGCGGAATACCTTCCTGTTGATGCTCGTCGTGGCACTGGCGGGTTTCTGGTTCTATCCGTTGATGCCACCGCGATGGCTGCCGGCGAGCTTCGGCTTCGTCGACACCCGGCTCACGTACTTCACGATCGGCAAGCCGGTCCCGCATTCGCAGGAGACGGGACACATCTTCGCTGCCATGCCGAGCCTGCACATCGCGTGGGCGACGTGGGCGGTGTTCGCGCTGTGGCCGCTGGTGCGGCGGTACTGGGCTCGGGTGCTGCTGGTGTCCTATCCGGTTCTGATGATTTTCTCGACGGTCGTGACCGCCAATCACTTCTTCCTCGACGCCGTCGGCGGCTGGATCGTGCTGGCCGTGGCGTACGCACTCGCCCGCTGGCGTGACTGGTGGCCGTGGCGCCAGGAGCAGCGCGCGCCCGTGCGGTCCGCGATGATCAAGCCGTGAAGCACGTCACCGCCGCAGGCCTCGACCAGCTCGATGACATGCTGTGCCAGCTGCGCGGCGTCGAGGGACTCCGTGGCGTGTTCTACCGAGGATCGCGCGCGTTCCTGCATTTCCACGAGGACCCGAGCGGCTTGTACGCGGACGTCCGCCTCAGCACCGAGTTCGAGCGGATGCGGGTGACGACGAAGGCTGAGCGCAACCGCCTCCTGTCCGCGGTGCGGGCGGCGGCGCGTCGTTAGCGATCAGAACTCGGGAATGGCCTCTCACCACTGGCGCCACCAGTCGGCACGGCGGCGGCCATGGCTTCCTTGACGCTGCGGTGTATGGGATGGTGAGAATCACCGGCCAGCCGTGGCTTCCCTCGTCCGCCTGCCGTGATCGTTCGCGTCCTCATCCTCTGGGCTGTGATCGCCCTTGCCGTCGCGCTGTCGGTGATCGCGCACCAGCGGGCGAAGAGCGACGAATCCCACGATTACCAGGTCGCCCTCGGCTTCGTCGGTGCTTCCTATGGCCTGTTGTTGGGACTGCTGGTTGTCTTCGCGGTGGGTCATTATTCGGACACCCGCCGCGAAGCCAGAAGGAGGCGAGTTCGCTCGTCGCGCTCTGGGACACGTTGGACGCCTATCCGCCCGAGACGAGGGATGCGGTTCGGCACGATCTCATCTGCTACATGCGAGCGATCGTCGCCGACGATTGGCCCGCGATGGAGCGCGGGAGTCGTGTGGAAGAGCCACGCACGCTCGTGTTCGGCGATCGGGCTCGAGCAGGAGTTCGCGAGCTTCCGATGGACGACGACCGCCAAAGGTCTGCCTTCGGCCGCGCCTCCACCCTCATCACAGACGCCGGTTCGTCTCGTCAGCAGTTGCTGTTCTTCACAGCGCCCGAGATCCCCAACGTGCTGTGGGTGTTGATCTACGTCGGCGCCTTTCTGCTCGTGTATCTCATCGGAACGCACTACGCCGATCGTCCACGTGGTCGGTTCGGCGCTCTTGCCAGCGTGGTCGCGCTCCTCACGGTGGTGGTTGTCGTCGTGGGCATGCTCGACAACCCTTTCGCGGTCGGCGCGCGAGTGCATCCCACCTCGATGAACGACGCGATCGACCTCGTTTCGGTGGACGGCGACAGGGCGGGTGTCCTGCGCCCATGCCCTCAGAAGCCTCGCCGCATCGCCGCCGAGGATCTCTGGACTCGCCGAAGTTGCCCTCGGCCACCTGTTCCGTCGCGTGGAGACGATGGGACTCGAACCCACGACCCCCTGCTTGCAAAGCAGGTGCTCTAGCCAACTGAGCTACGTCCCCGTGGTGTTCCAGCATGCCACGCCGCCGGCGAGACTCCCCATGGAAAACAACGGCGCCGTGAGTCACAGACCACCTGCGCGCCGCAGGTGTCGCGGCCGGCCGCCGGGATCGACGATGGTTCGATGGAAGACGCGCCACCACCATCGTTGCCACTCGGGCACCGGATCGATCTGGTGCCGGCGTACATGCCCAGGCGGGCGAGGACCCTGACCGCCGTGGTGCCAATGGTCGAGTCTCGCCGCCGCCGTGCGCCACGCCTCGAACCCCGACATCGGGTCGACGAGGTCGGCGTCGTCGCCGTCGTCGCGCGGCCGAGGTGCTCCCGCCACAGGCGTAACCGCGTATCGCGTGGCAACACGCGAGCACGATCTCCGCGACCACCTGGGTCGATCGGCTCGCGATCGTCGAGCGTGGCGTCGAGCACGGAGCACGACAACTCCGAATCGTGTGTCCAAGAGCGGCGACAAATGTTGCCGGAGCCGACTTCTAACCACACGTCGTCGATCACACAGACCTTGGCGTGAACGTAGATCGGCGTCCCGTGCACGCTTTCCAGGTCGCAGACACCGACTCGGTCCCCACCGGCGCCGACCGCCGGGCCCTCGAGGCGGAGCTGAACGTCGTGCCATGGCGGTCGATCGCCGTATCGCGGGTCGACGTCGACGACCTGCGGGTCGCCCTCGTGGCGGGGCCCGTCGTTCCGGCCGTGGCACAGATCGATCCCCCCGACGAAGGCGACGTCGTCGTCCGGACGAGATGCGCGACGCACCAGCACGAGCTTCTGGTGATGGCTCCCTCCGCGACGGACGCGCTCGTCGAGCACGACCGTGCCGCCGGATTCGTTGATCTCCCGGACGAGCTGCGCGTTCTGCTGCTCGCTGAAATGCACCTGGCGAGGATGCGATCGCCAGACAAGCCCACGTACGTGGACGCCGCGGCGTACGAGATCCGCGAACACGCGACCTACCTCGGTGCCCGGACCGGCCAGTCGTTCGTCCGGATCACCCTCCCAGTCCGTGAAATGGACCCAGTCGCCGTTCTCCAAGGTGCAGACGGTCTCGTAGAGATTGGGGAAGTACTCGGCGCCGTGGATCAGCACCAGCACGCGGTTGCCGTCCGTCCACGCCTTGCCGTCGCCGCGCCGGCGGTCCAGGTCGCTGCTCGGGTTGCCGCGCTCCTCCGCGGTCAAGAACCAGTCGTCGGGCTGCACGAGCGGGTCTCTACTACCGTCGCCGGCGTCGACGACGGCGGCCGGCGGCGCGGAACAGCAGCGTCGCGATCGCGCCCGCGGCCGGCAGGGCGAGGCCGGTCACGTCGACGACGGGACGGATCTTCACGCCGTCCGGACCCACGATCGCGACCGCGACCACGCGGCTCCGACCGACGCCGCCGCCTCCCCCGCCTCCGCCGCCTTCACCGGCGGGACCGCCACCCGCGCCGCCACCGAACCCGCCCGAGGCGAGCGTCTCGAGGAGCGGGATCACGGCGTGCTCACCCTGGGTGGTCGTGGGCCCGACCGCGCCTTCGCCACTGGCGGCGCGCTCGAGGGCGCGCGACACCTGCTCCGCGCCGCTGAGGACGCCGATCCTGCGCGCAACCTCGTCGCTGACTCCGTCTCTCGCGCCGTCTTCGCTCACCGTGTCTCCTTGCTCACTCGTTCGCCGTGCCCAGAGGGGCATCGAGAACCCGAACCCGGAACCGACCGCCCTTCGGCCCCGGCCGACACGCAGCATCGCCAAGACCGACAACACGAACACCACGACCGTTCCGCCCGGCACCCTGACGCGCCGACGCCGCAGGCGCACGCCCCCGCCGATCGGTCCCCTCACGCGACCGCAACACCCTCGAACACCGCCGCCTTCACACCCCGGCGTGCGAGCTCGGCGAGAAACGGCACCGGTTCGACCAGCGTTGCGGGGCTCTGCACGCCGGACGCCGGACCCTTGCGGGCGGCGAGGCCAGGTGCGATGCCGGCAAGGCGGGCGGCGGTCACCGCCAAGACTGTCCCGGCTGCGATCGCGGTCCGATCGATGACGCCGTACACCATCGATTCGCGTGTCTGACCGCGCCACCCCCACACCTCAACCCGGGTCGATCCCCATCCCTCGTCGAGTCCGCGCCTGCTCACCCACGTGAATCGCCGACTGAGCGGTTCGGCGAGCCGCACCGTCACCCGGCGAACACCCGGAAACGCACGGACAAGGAGCTCGACACCGGCCGTGGCCGGGTCGCACTCGCGAGCACCGATCGGATCAGGGAACCAGACGAGCTCGGGATTCGGGTGCCGTTCCTCCCACCATGCGCCGTCCCGCCACTCGCGCACCGGTTCACGTCGGGCGCGCCGGACGGCCGCCGCCGACGCGGGCCCGGCCGTGCCCGCCCGGGCGACGTGGATCTCGTCGACGCCGTCGAGAGCGGCGGCAGCGTGTCGGGCGAGCACGTCGGCCAAGCCGGGTGCGAGCCCACAGCCGGGCGCGAAGAGCACACCGGCGCGACCCGCGGGCTCGTCCAGTTCGAGGATCGCATCGATGGCGCTGGCGTCGTCGACCGTCGACGCGAAGGGAACGCCCGCCGCGAGCGCACGCTTCGCTCGGGGTGGGACGAGCTCGGCCGGCAGCGCGGCGGCGATCGCGTCCACACCCGCGGGGAGGGAGTCGTCGGGGCGCAACTCGACCGCGTGGGCGCGTTCACCGAGGGCGGCAGTCACTTCGCCGGCGCGCGACGACCCCCGTGCCGCGATCAGGAGCCGGTCGAGTCCGGGTGTGTCGACGAGCTGCCGGGCAGCGCGAATTCCGACCGCCCCGACGCCGTCGAGCAGGATCGTGGCCAACGCGTCAGCGGAAGTCGGGGCCGTCGAGCTCGCGCCAGCCCCCGCTCGTAGGCGGGACGCCACCCTTGCCCCGGAGCTTCACGAACCCGCCTACCAGGACCGCGATGACGGCGACGATGAGGCCGCGGCGCAAGGCCTTCATGGCGCGCAGTGTACGACGAAGCGTCGGATCGGCGTCAGTCCGGTCCGGTGTACGTGAGAACCAGCGACGCCAAAGCCACGTACGAAAGCCTCCGGGACCTCGCCGAGGAAGCCGGCTCGAAGCCCGCGAAGATCAAGGGCATCCGCGATCAGGCCGTCTTCGCGGAGATCCCGTCGTTCAAGGAGCTCCTCGTCCTGAAGGGCAAGACGTTCCTGTTCTTGCGGCTCCTCGACATCCAGAGCACCGTCGACGCTGCAACCGCCCAGACGGCGGTGACGCAGCTCGGCAAGGCCGCCGCCAAGCGCGTCTGACGGACGCGCGGCGACCAGCAGGCGAAATGCGTGGGGCTAGGTGGAATCGAACCACCGACCTCATCCTTATCAGGGATGCGCTCTAACCGG
>JBKPDG010000184.1:0-16531 GCA_046727755.1 Actinomycetota bacterium | reverse complement strand
ACCCAGAAGATCCCCGAGCAGCTCGAGATCGTGGACGTCCTGCCCCGCAACGCGACCGGCAAGGTCCTCAAGCACGAGCTCCGCAAGCAGTACGCCGCGCCGTGATGTTTGGCGTCAGCTACCCACCTATTTCGTGGGTAGGTGACGCCAAAAGGAGGGGAACATGCCGCTGCCCGACGAGCTGAAGCAGCTGGCGAAGCGGGTCTCGAACTGGGGCCGGTGGGGCGACGACGACCAGCGCGGCACCCTCAACTTCATCACGTCCGACGCGGTGCGCCGCGGCGTCGCCGCCGTGCGACGAGGGGTCAGTTTCTCGTTGTCGATCCCGTACGACGAGGACGGGCCGCAGACCGGTGTGATCCCGGGCCGCATCAACCCGAAGCACACGATGATCATGGCCAACGCGCCGTTCACCGGCGACCCGGCCGACTTCACGACGAGCGACGACCTGGTCGAGATGGGCGTGCAAGCGGCGACGCACTGGGACGCGCTCGCGCACGTCGGGTACGAAGGGCTGCTCTACAACAACATCGCGGACGCCGCCGTCACGCAGGACGGCGGCGCGGCGAAGCTCGGCATCGAGCACTACGGGCCGATCGTCACACGTGGCGTCCTCCTCGATATCGCCCGCCTCAAGGGTGTCGAGTACTTCGACGACGCCTACGCCATCAGGGGCGACGACCTCGCCGCCGCCGAGCAGCAGGCGGGCGTGACGGTCGAGTCGGGGGACGTGCTGCTCGTGCGCACCGGTCAGATGGAGTGGCTGCGCCGCGGCGACAAGCAGCGGTTCGGTGACCCCAGCCCCGGGCTCGGCGCCGGCGCGATCGAGTACCTGCACGACAAGGAGATCGCCGCCGTCGCCACCGACACGCTCGTGTTCGAGGTGTGGCCGAGCGAAGACCCGGCGGCGCTGCTCCCGGTGCACATGATCGACCTGCGCGACATGGGCCTCGTGCAGGGGCAGCTCTGGCACCTCGACGACCTCGCCGCCGACTGCGCGGGCGACGGTGTCTACGAGTGCCTCCTCGCCGCGACCCCGCTCCCCATCACACGCGCCGTCGGCGGGCCGGTGGCTCCGACCGCCACCAAGTAGCGAGAAATCCGGTCCTCGACCTCACGAAACGCGCCGCCCCAGCGTTGAAAAGAGTGTGAGCCCGCCGCCGTTCCAGACCTTCCTCGAGAACCACAAGGACTCGGTCTACCGATTCCTCGTGTTCTCGGTCGGTCCCGACGCCGCTGAGGACTGCCTCCAGGAGACGTTCATCGCCGCATTGCGGGCGTACCCGCGGCTCGAGGACGGCTCGAACCTGCGGGCGTGGGTGCTGACGATCGCCCATCGCAAAGCCATCGACGCCCACCGGGGTCGGGCCCGGCGGCCCGTGCCGGCGGCCGACGTGCCGGACGGGCCGGCGCCGGCGCCGGAACTTCCCGACCCCGGGCTGTGGAAGGCGGTCGGCGAGCTCCCACCGAAGCAGCGCGCCGCGATCGTGTTGCGCTTCGTCTCCGACCTCCCGTTTCGCGAGGTGGGTCGAATCCTCGACACCTCGGAGGCGGCGGCTCGCCAGAACGTGCGCGAAGGGCTCGCGCACCTACGAAAGGACTACACAGATGATGAACGCTGAGCTCGACGACCTCGAGACCGCTCTCCGCCGCGCCGCCGCCGTCGACGTCAACACCGCCGCCGAAGCGGCGACCATCTCCGCCATCGCCGCCGCCGATCGGGAGGGCCTCGTCGACGTGGCCTTCTCGATGGTCGACTCGCCGGTGGGCGATCTGCTCGTCGCTGTGACGCCCCAGGGTCTGGTGCGCCTGGCCTTCGACCCGGAGCGCGTGCTCGACGACCTCGCCGAGCGCATCTCGCCGCGCGTCGTGGAAGCGCCCGCGCGCCTCGACCCGGTTCGCCGTGAGCTCGACGAGTACTTCGAAGGCCGGCGCCGAGCGTTCGACCTTGCCGTCGACTGGTCCCTCACGAGCGGGTTCCGGCGGCGCGTCCTCGAGGCCACCGCGCGCATCCCCGCCGGGCAGGTCACGACCTACGGCGCGCTGGCGGAACGGGTCGGCAACCCCCGCGCCTCCCGCGCTGTCGGCAGCGCCGTCGGTTCCAACCCGGTGGCGATTGTCGTGCCGTGCCACCGCGTCCTGCCCGCGGCAGGGGGCGTCGGCAATTACGGCGGCGGGCCGGAGCGCAAGGCCTTCCTGCTCGAGCTCGAACACGCGGACACGACCGTGAAGGGACACCGCTAACCTCCGCGGCCGTGTCGGCTCGATCGGCGCGTGCGCTCGTCCTCGAGCGGCCGCGGACGCTCGTTGCTCGAGACCTCCCGGTTCCCGAGCACGGCGGTGACGACGCAGTGCTCCGCGTCGAGGCGTGCGGGCTGTGCGGCACCGACCACGAGCAGTACACGGGACACTTGCACGCCGGTTTTGCGTTTGTCCCCGGCCACGAGACCGTGGGCGTCATCGAACAGATCGGTGACGCGGCCGCGCGCCGGTGGGGTGTCGCCGCCGGCGACCGGGTCGCGGTGGAGGTGTTCCAGTCGTGCCGCGTCTGCGACGCGTGCCGCGCGGGCGCTTACCAGCGCTGCGAGCGGCACGGCCTCGCCGACATGTACGGCTACATCCCCGCCGACAAACCTCCGGGGCTCTGGGGCGGCTATGCGCAGGTCCAATACCTGGGGCCCGACGCCATCATCCATCGCGTGCCGGACGTGCTCGACCCGGTCGTGGCGACACTGTTCAACCCGCTCGGTGCCGGCGTGCGCTGGGCCGTCACCGTGCCCGGTACGCACCCGGGTGACGTCGTCGCCGTGCTCGGGCCGGGCGTGCGCGGGATCTCGGCGACCGCGGCGGCGAAGGACGCCGGCGCCGGGTTCGTCATGGTGACGGGGCGCGGTCCGAGCGACGCGCAACGGCTCACGGTCGCCGGGGACTTCGGCGCCGACCTCGCGATCGATGTCTCGGACGTCGATCCTGTGCGTGCCTTGCGCGACGCGACGGGCAGGCTGGCCGACGTGGTCGTCGACGTGACCGCCAAGGCGCCCGAGGCGTTCGCCCAGGCCATCGCGCTCGCGCGCCCGGGCGGCACGGTCGTCGTGGCCGGAACCCGGGGCGGTCCCGTACCCGACTTCCTGGCCGACCACGTCGTCTTCAAGGAGCTGCGGATCGTCGGCGCCCTCGGTGTCGACTCGGCGGCATACCGCGCCGCCCTGGCAACGCTCGCGACCGGCCGGTACCCGTTCGCGGATCTCCCGCGGCGAATCGCCGGGCTCGACGACGCCGAGGACCTGATCCGGTCACTCGCCGGCGAAGGGGACGCGCCGCCGCCGGTTCACGGGGTGATCGCGCCGTAAGCGACGAGATGCCGATCGCCGATCGGGTCGACTCGAAAGCGCGCGAGTCCCGCGTCGTCGAGCTGTGATCGGACCTCGTCGGGCGTGTAGGCGGCGCAGAGCGATCGGTAGAAGTCTTCGCGCAGCACCAGCGGCTCGCCGGCTGCATACGTGTCGACGAGTTGCTGCGCGGCCACGGTGGTCGGCGGTCGGCGCAGATCCATGACGAACACGGGCGCGCCGGCGCGTGTGCACATGACAACCGTGTTCCACAACACACGCGGGTCGGCGAGATGGTGCAGCAGGCTGTTCGAGATCACTGCGTCATAGCCGGCGCCGGCGAGCGACCGGTTGGGAAGCCGGAGCTGCTCGAGCGTGATGCGCTCGTCGAGCCCGGCCCGTTCCACGAGGCGGACGCCCTCGTCGAGCATTGCCCGCGCGCCGTCGACGCCGACGACGCGCGCGTCCGGGTACGCACGCGCGAACCGCACCGTCACGTCGGCGGCGCCGCACCCCAGGTCCAGGACCCGGCCAGCCACGAAGCTGGGGAAGCGCTCGCGGAATCGGGCGACGAACGCTTCGTGCGGCTCCGTGAAGTCGGCGGCGGCATATGCGCGCGCCTGCTCGGCGGTGTCCATGAGCTCGGGCTCGGGGATACGAACCGCCAGGTCCACGCCCTCAGCTTTGCGCGGCCTGACGCACGAACGCGTCGAACAGGCGTTGATGAGCGGGATCGGCGGCGGAGGTGTCCTCCGGATGCCACTGCGCGCCGACGATCCGGTGATCAGCGCCACCTTTCCGTCAAGGCGTCCCACGTCGTGTCATCATCCCGCATCGCCGCCGTCGGCATCGACCAGCCGGTCCTCCCCGGCGCGGCCTTCGCGTGACCTTGCGGCCGTAAGCTCGGACGTCGTGCGTCTTCGCCGTTCCTTTGCCGTCGCGCTCGCGCTCGCGATCTCACTGCTCGGGCTCTCGGCTGTCGCGCCCCCCTCGGCCACTGCGGACGCGCCGGCGTCGGCCCCGTCACCGAAGCTCGACTGGAAGGCCTGCGCCCAGGGCAGCCAGTGCGCCAAGCTCACCGTTCCGCTCGACTACGAGAACCCGAACAACGGCAAGACGATCAAGGTTGCATTGCTCCGGGTGCGCGCCACCGACCCGAAGAAGCGAATCGGGTCGCTCCTTCTGAACCCGGGCGGTCCCGGGGCACCGGGCGCTGAGTTCGCGCGGGACTTCGCAACCGTCCTGCCGGAGGAGCTCCAGGAACGCTTCGACGTCGTCGGCTTCGACCCGCGCGGGAGCGGCGCCACCGCCCCGGTGAAGTGCCAGGACAACCTCGACGGCGTGTTCGCCGCCGACTACTCGCCCGACACGCCCGCCGAGCGCGCCGACCTCGCTGCCCGTCTCCAGCACCTGGCCCGATCGTGCGAGGAACGCAGCGGCAACCTGCTGCCGTTCGTCTCGAGCGAGAGCACCGTCCGCGATATGGACCGGATCCGCCAGGCGGTGGGCGACAAGAAGCTCACCTACGTCGGGTATTCGTACGGCACCTACCTCGGCACGCTCTACGCGAAGCTGTTCCCGAAGAAGGTGCGAGCGCTCGTCCTCGACGGCGCCATCGACCCGAACCTGAGCGCGGTCGAGATCGGCTCCGAGCAGGCCGGCGGCTTCGAGCGATCGCTCGACGCGTTTCTTGCCAACTGCTCCGCCAATCGACGGTGCCCCTTCTACAACGCCGGTGACTCGGCCGGCGCGTTCGACCGGCTCGCGGCCCAAGTCGACGCCCAGCCGCTGACCGCGGGCGACGGCCGAACGCTCGGCGGGGGAGAGTTCGACCTCGGCGTCGCGCAGGCGCTGTATTCGGGCCGCTACGGCTACGCACGCTTGGAGCAGGCGCTGGCCGCGGCCGCGCGCGGCGACGGCGAACGGCTGCTCGGGCTCTCGGACGAGTACACGGGCCGTCACGACGACGGCAGCTATGACTCCTCGCAACCGGCGTTCTGGGCCATCGGCTGCCGGGACGGGCCGGCAGTGGGCGGTCCGGAAGCGTACGAGGCCGCCGAGGCGCAGTTCCGCGCCGCCGCGCCCCGGGTCGGCGTGGCGCTCCTCAACGCCGGGCTCATCTGCGCGTACTGGCCGGTCCCACCGGTGAAGAGCGTGGCGCCGGTCCGGATCGAGGACACGCCCCCGATTGTGGTCATCGGCACGACAAATGATCCGGCGACCCCGCTGAAGTGGTCGCAGGGCCTGGCCGGCGAGATCTCGTCAGGAGTTCTCCTCACGGCCGAGGGCACGCAGCACACATCGTTCGTCACCGCCGACAACACCTGCGTCGACGACAAGGTGGTGGCGTATCTCGTGGACCTGCAGCCACCGCCGAACGACACGAAGTGCGGCTGAGCTCACCGGGACGGACCGCGGATAGGATCTGACGGCCCGTCAGGTCAGCCGCGGACGGAGGAGCCAGGTGGCGGACGAGTTCCCGAAGATCGTCAGCGTCGACGATCACGTGGTCGAGCCGCCGCACGTCTGGGAAACGTGGCTGCCGGCGAAGTACCGCGACAAGGGCCCCCGGGTCGAGCGGCGCGGGATCGGCACCATGCGTCACGTCGGAGGCGGCACCTACGAGCAGACCTTCGACCCAGAAGGCCCGCAGGCCGACTGCTGGGTGTACGAGGACCTCGTCTACATCCACAAGCGGCACGTCGCCGCCGTCGGATACGACCGTGACGAGATGACGATGACGCCGATGACCTACGAGGAGATGCGCCCCGGCTGCTACGAGCCGAAGGCCCGCGTCGACGACATGGAGCTGAACTGGGTCGAGGCGTCGCTGTCGTTCCCGACGTTCCCGCGCTTCTGCGGCCAGACCTTCCTCGAGGCCAAGGACCGCGAGCTCGCCGAGGCGTGCGTGTACGCGTACAACGACTGGATGGTCGATGAGTGGTGCGGCGACAGCGGCGGCCGGCTGATCCCGCTCCCGATCATCCCGCTCTGGGACGCGCAGCTGGCGGCGGCCGAGGTGCGTCGCAACGCCGCGCGCGGTGCGCACGCCGTGTGCTTCAGCGAGATCCCGGCCGTGCTCGGGCTGCCGAGCATCCACACCGGCGAGTGGGATCCGTTCTTCGCCGCGTGCGCGGAGACGGGCACGGTGGTGTGCATGCACATCGGGTCGTCGTCGAAGATGCCGGCGACGTCCGCCGACGCCCCGGTTGCGGTCGCGGCCACGCTGAGCTTCGGCAACGCGATGTCGTCGCTGACCGACTTCCTGTTCTCGGGCGTGCTCGTGCGCTTCCCCGGCCTGAAGCTCGCGTACAGCGAGGGTCAGATCGGTTGGATCCCGTACATCCTCGAACGTGCCGACGACGTGTGGCTCGAGCACCGGGCGTGGGGTGGCGTGCGCGACATCGTGCCCGAGCCGCCGTCCACCTACTACTACCGGCAGGTGTTCGGCTGCTTCTTCCGCGACCGGCACGGCATCGAGTCACTCCAGACGATCGGCGTCGACAACACGACGTTCGAGACGGATTATCCCCATACCGACTCGACGTGGCCGCACACGAAGAAGGTGGCACAAGAGTTGATGGCGGGATTGCCCGACGACGTCGTGCACAAGCTCGTCCGCGGCAACGCCATCCGCATGCTCGAGCTGGACCTCTGAGCACGACGCGCCACATCGAGCTCGAGGGTCCTGCCAACTTCCGGGATCTAGGGGGCTACGCCGCCGCCGACGGACGCGTCGTGCGGCGTGGGCGGTTGTTCCGCAGCGACTCGCTCGCGTCGTTGAGCGAAACGGACGTTCGGTACATGATCGAGACGCTCGCGCTCCGGACTGCCATCGACCTTCGCGCCGGCCACGAGGTCGACGAGCATCCGCATCGGCCCGTTGTGGACGCCGGCATCGTCGTGCACCACCGGCCGATCGTCGACGAGACGCGCCGGCGAGGTGTCGACGCGCCGACCGAACTTCAGCTCGACGAGATCTACGTGATGATGCTCGAGCGCTTCGGCGACCGGATCGCGACGGTGGTGGAGCTGATCGCCGACGCCGACGGGCACCCGGCCGTGTTCTTCTGTGCGGCGGGGAAGGATCGCACCGGCCTTGTCTCGGCGATGGTGCTGGGCGCGCTCGGCGTTCCCGACGAGACGATCGCCGGCGACTATGCGTTTACTGACGGCGTCTTGCCAGTTCTCGCCGAGCGCAACCGCGCCCGCGCCGTGGCGCGCGGCGCGGAGGCGGAGGTGCAGCTGGACGCGTACGGCCAGGCGCTCGCCACGGCCGAGGCCGCGACGATGCTTTCGGTGCTCACGCGGCTGCGCGCCGAGCACGGGTCCGTCGAGGGATACCTGGAGCACCACGGACTCGCCCCCGCGGCGGTGGCGTCGCTCCGCGCCGGGCTCCTCGCCTGACGGTCCGTCAGATCCACGCCGTACACTCGGCGCCGCAGTGGCGGCGGCGGCTTTGCCGACCGTCGCCACATAGCCGGAGCTTGCGACGGCGACAGGAGAGAAATGGATCTGCGCTACTCCGAGTCGGACGAAGCGTTCCGCGCCGAGCTTCGGCGATGGCTCGAGCAGACGCTGCCCGAGCTTCCAACCCGGCCCAGCTGGGACGACTGGTCCGGGCGGCGTCGGTACGACACCGACTGGCAGCGGCGCCTCTTCGACGCCGGCTACGCCGGGATCAACTGGCCGAAGGCCTACGGAGGGCGGGACGCGTCCCCGTCGGAGCAGCTCGTGTTCCTCGAGGAGACCACCCGGGCCCGGGCGCCGTATGTCGGGGCGAACTTCGTCGGCTGCTTGCACGCGGGGCCCACGATCATGACCGAGGGCAGCGACGAGCAGAAGGCCCGCTACCTGCCGCCGGTCCTGCGGGGCGACGAGGTGTGGTGCCAGGGATTCTCGGAGCCGGGCGCCGGGTCAGACCTCGCGGCCCTCCGCACCAGCGCGGTTCGCGAGGGCGACGACTACGTCGTGAACGGCCAGAAGATCTGGTGCTCGTTCGCGCACATCGCCGACTACGGCGAGCTGCTCGTCCGCACCGATCCCGACGCGCCCAAGCATCGGGGCATCAGCTGGTTGATCCTGCCGATGGACACGCCCGGCATCGACGTGCGACCCATCGACACCGTGCTCGGCTCCTCGGAGTTCTGCGAGGTGTTCCTCGACGACGTGCGCGTGCCGGTTGCGAACCGGGTGGGCGCCGAGAACGACGGGTGGCGCATCACGCAGGTCACGTTCGCGTTCGAGCGGGGCACGGCGTTCGTGAGCGAGCTCGTCGAAGCGCGTCGCATGGCTGAGGACCTTGCGGCCCTGGCCCGCGACCCGGCGCACCGCCACGAGCTCGGCCACGTCGTCGCCGAGCTCGACGCGGTGTGGGCGCTCACGAAGCGCAACGTTTCGCGGGCGGCGCGCGACGGCTCGCCGGGCGACGGCGCGCTGATGGTGAAGCTCGCGTACTCGGAGAGCCGTCAGAAGCTCGGTGACCTGTCCGTCCGTGTCCTCGACCGCAGCGCGCTGGACATCGACGACGAGTTCGTCGTCGAACGCCTCCGCACGATGGCGCTGACGATCGCGGCCGGGACATCGCAGATCCAGCGCAACATCATCTCGGAGCGCCTGCTCGGGCTCCCGAGGGAGCAGCAGTGGACTTCGAACTGAGCGCCGACCAGGTGGCGCTGCGCGACGGCATCCGCAGCCTGTGCGACGGCAGGTTCCCCATCAAGCGCGTCCGCGAGGGATTCGACCGCGCTGCGCACGCCGAGCTCGCCGAAGCAGGGGTGTTCTCGTTGCGGTCGGACGGCTTCGCCGTTGCCGACGCCGCGGTCGTGTTCGAGGAGCTGGGCCGGGCCGTCGTCCCGGGTCCACTCGTGTGGGCCTATCTCGCGCACGGTCTCGTCGACGGGATCGCCGGCGGCCTCGAGGTCGCGCACCGACATCCACCGTGGATGGTCGAGCACCTCGACGTGCTCGACACGCTGCTGGTTGTGGACGACCGCGGCGTGCAGGCGGTCTCGGCGAGCAAGATCGCCGGCGCGGTTCCGGTGACGCGGCCGCTCGACCCGCTCACGCCGGTCCATCGTGTCGAACAACTGCCGGCGGGTGAGCCGGTCGGCGACGCCGAGCTCGTGGCCCGGTGGCGGCTCGAGGGCGCGGTGGTCACGGCGGCGTTCCTTGTCGGCGTCGCCCAGGCGTGCACCGATCTCTCGGTCGCGTACGCGAAGGAACGCCGGCAGTTCGACCGGCCGATCGGCTCGTTCCAGGCGGTCAAGCACCTGCTCGCCGACATGCTCGTGCGTGCCGAAGTGGCGCGGGCGTCGGTGCACGCCGCCGCGTGCACGCTGGACGATCCCGATGTCGGGGACGTCGCCCGCGCCGTTGCGGGTGCCAAGATGCTCGCCGGCGAAGCTGCGATCACGAACGGCAAGACGGCGACCCAGGTGCATGGCGGGATGGGCTTCACGTGGGAGGTCGACGTGCATCTGTACCTCAAGCGGGCGTGGGTGCTCGACACCGTGCTCGGCTCGGTCGACGAGCACGGTGACGCGGTGGCTGCGACCCTGGCGGGATGAGCGACTGGGACGAGCTGCTCAAGGATCTCCAGGCGCGGCGTGAGACGGCGCGTGCGATGGGCGGGCCGGAGCGGCTCGAGCAGCATCACCGGGACGGCCGACTCGATGCCCGGGCGCGCGTCGAGCGTCTGCTCGACGAAGACTCGTTCGTCGAGCTGGGCACGCTCGTCGGGTCCGTGCACCGCGGTGTCGTACCGCCCGTCCCCGCCGACGGGCTGATCGCCGGGCACGGGCTCATCGCCGGCCAGCCCGTCCTCGTCGGCGCCGAGGACTTCACCGTGATGGGCGGCTCCATCGGCCTGGGGACGACGGCGAAGCGTCAGCGTCTCGCCGAGCTGGCCGGCCAGGAGCGCGTCCCCCTCGTCATGCTGCTCGAAGGCGCGGGGGAGCGGACGCAGAACGCGTTCGAGCGGCGCGGGCGAGCGCCGAACGACCTCCAGACTCTCGCCCACCTCTCGGGCCTGGTGCCCACGATCGCGGTGGTGATGGGGCCGTCGGCGGGACACGGTGCGCTCACCGCGCCCCTCATGGACCTCGTGGTGATGGTCGAGGGCGCGTCGCTCTTCTCGGCCGGGCCGCCGCTCGTGAAGGAGGCGACGGGTGAGGACGTCACGAAGGACGATCTCGGCGGCACCGCCGTGCACACGGTCGTGAGCGGCGTCGCGCACAACGCTGCTGCGGACGACCGCGACGCGCTCGACTTCGTCCGGCGTTACCTGTCCTACTTCCCGTCCAACTCATGGGAGCACCCTCAGCCTCTTGCAGGCGCGGACGACACCGCGCCGCGCGGCGTCGACGCGCTCACCGACCTGATCCCGGCCGATCCGCGCCGTGGCTACGACGTCCGGCCCGTCGTCGACCTGCTCGCCGACCGCGGCTCCGTGCTGGAGATCGAGCCCGGCTTCGGGCGAGCGATCGTGACCGTGCTGGCCCGGCTCGGCGGCGAGCCGGTGGCGATGGTGGCGAACCAGCCGGCGGCGAAGGCGGGCGCCATCGACAGCGATGCGGCCGACAAGGCTGCGCACTTCATCGACGTGTCCGGCGCGTTTCATCTGCCGCTCGTGTTCCTCGCCGACAATCCCGGCGTGCTGGCGGGGACGGCCGCTGAGCGCAGCGGCGTGCTCCGCCACGCGGCCCGGATGTTCGCAGCGCAGTCCCGGGTGCAGTCCCCGAAGCTGCACGTCACGCTGCGAAAGGCATACGGGTTCGGCAGTTCGCTGATGGCGATGAACCCGTTTGACCGCCAGACCGTCACGCTCGCGTTGCCCGGCGCGCGTCTCGGTGCGATGCCGGCGACCGGCGGCGGCGCCGCCGCCGGCGTCGACGAGGACGCGCAGCGCGTCCTCGACCATGCCGAGGTCGGCGGCGCGTACTCGTCGGCCGACACGATGAGCTACGACGAGGTGATCGAACCCGGCGAGCTCCGCAACGCGCTGCTCGCCGCCCTGCGCCTCTCCAAGACGCGCCGGTCGCAGCCACCGGAGCCGGCGCACCACCACGGCATCAGCCCGTAGTGGTCACCACCTCCGGCTCCACCACCACGTCGGTCTTGAGGCTGTTGGCGATGAAGCATTCGCGGTGGGCCACCTCGACCAGGTGGCGCACGCGGCTCTCGTCGACGTCGCCGCGGATCGTGACGCGGGGTCGGAGGGTGATACGGGTGATCCGGAGGGGCGGGTCGTCCTCGGGCATCTCGCCCTCGGCGTCGTCCTGATAGTCGACGACGTCGATGCGGGCCCGGGCGGCCACGGCGAGGAACGACAGCAGCTGGCACGACGCCGCCGCCAGCACGAGCAGCTGCTCCGGGTTGACGAGCGCCGGGTCGCCACCGAACGCGGGATCGCTCGACAGGCGCAGCGTCGCTTCGGCCGGGAGCGCGTCGGCATCGTGCGCTCGGCTGTAAGCCTGGTACCCCGCGCCGGTCGACCCTTGCCACTCGCAGGAAGCCGTGTACCGGTGGACGTGCGGCGCGTCGCTCATGCGCGGGGCAGCTTACGAACGGCCGGCTCGACGCAGCAGACGTGACGCTAGTGTCAGCGCCGTGAGTGAGCGGCCGCAGACGACCGTGCTCGAGGCGCTCGGGCGCCGCGTTGCCGCCGATCCCGACGGCCCGTACCTCGACTTCGAGGGCGACGAGTACACCGCCCGCCGCATCGACGCCGAGAGCAACCGGCTCGCCCGCGCGCTCGGCGAGCTCGGCGTGGCGAAGGGGGACCGCGTCGCCACGCTCCTGGAGAACGGGCCCGCCCAGGTCGTCACGTTCTTCGCCGCGTTGAAGCTCGGGGCCGTTCAGGTGCCGGTGAACACCGCGTACAAGGGCGATTTCCTGCGCCACCAGCTCGCCGACTCCGGGTCGCAGGTGATCGTCGTTCAGGGAGACTTCGCCGGACGCGTGGCATCCGTGTCGGGGGCCGAGGTCCCGGAGCTGGACGCGGCCGTCGTCGTCGGTCCGGCCGACGAGGTCATCGACGCCGTGCCCGCCCACGACTGGGACCGGCTCCTCGCGTCATCCTCCGACGAGCTGGTGCCGGATGCGGGCGTGCGTGCCGCCGACCTGGCGTGCTTCATCTACACCGCGGGGACGACGGGCCCGTCGAAGGGGTGCATGCTGCCGCACAACTACATCGTGGCGTTGGCCGATCAGATCGCCCGCGCCTGGCAGCGTCGCCCCGACGACGTCGTCATCACCCCGCTCCCGCTCTTCCACTTCAACGCCATCTCGGTATGTGTGGTCGGGACACTCATTGTCGGCGGCAAGTCGGTGATTGCCCGCCGGTTCTCGGTGTCTCGGTTCTGGCCGGAAGTGCGGCGAACGGGAGCGACGATCGCATCGATGCTCGGTTCGCTCGCGATTCTCGTCGCCGACGGCGAGGACCATCCCGACCAGGAGGGCCACCGGCTCCGCCTGTGCGCGGCCGCGCCGATGCCGCCCGACATCGATCGCATCTGGAACGACCGGTTCGGTTGCAAGACGTTCAGCGCCGGCTACGGGCTCACCGAGGCGTCGCTGCTCTCGATGCTCCCGGCCGGTGAGTCGAACAAGCCCGGCGCGGCGGGCAAGCCGAACACCGTCGACTTCGACGTGCGCATCGTCGACGACGACGACGTGGAAGTGCCGGTGGGGGAGATCGGCGAGATCGTTGCCCGCCCGACGGGTCCGAACCTCATGTTCGCCGGGTACTGGCGGCGCCCCGAGGAGACACTGGCCGTAGTGCGCAACCTCTGGTTCCACACCGGCGACCTCGGCCGCCTCGACACCGACGGTTTCCTCTTCTTCGTCGACCGCAAGAAGGACTACCTGCGGCGCCGGGGCGAGAACATCTCGAGCTTCGAGATGGAACGCACGTATCATTCGCATCCCGCGATCAAGGACGTCGCGGTGCACTCCGTCGCGAGCGACGTGGGCGAAGACGACGTCAAGGTCACCGCCGTGCTCCAACCCGACGCGTCAATCACCGAAGTCGAGCTGTGTGAATGGAGCGTCGAGCGCGTCCCGTACTTCGCGGTGCCGCGTTACATCGAGTTCCGCGACGATCTGCCTCGTAACCCGGTCGGTCGCGTGCTCAAGTACCAGTTGCGCGACGACGGCGTCACTGAGAAGACCTGGGACCGCGAAGCCGCGGGCGTCACCTTCGAGCGACGATAGGGCAGCGCTGTCCTCGCCTCGGCTCGACGCGAAGCGAGGCCGCGTCCGGAATCGAGGTCTCGCCGCGGTCGCGCCGGCGCTCGCGGCCGTATTCTGGACCGCGGCGCCGACCGGAGCGGGTGACCCGCTCGGTCCGGTCGGGATCGCGGCCGGCCCTGACGCGGGCCCGGACGCCAATCTCTGGGTCACGGAGGCCAGTCCTCCGGGACGGATCGGCAAGATCGGCGCCGGGTGTGTCCCGCCTCCGACACGTCCTCCGACACCGGCGATCCCGCTCACGACCGAGCCCCGCTTCACGGGCTGAGATCACGCCTCGGCGCGTGGGGCAGTCTTAGGGCGTGGAAGACGAGGTCGACGAGCTGGCCGACGTGCCGCCCGAGCAGTTCGTGGCCGCGCGCGACGCGCTCGCGAAGCAGTTGAAGGCGGACGGGAAGACGGCCGAGGCCGCCGAGGTGACGAAGCTCCGCAAGCCGACCGTCACCCGGTGGGTCGCGGATCAGGTGCTCCGCCATCACGCCGCCGACGTCGACGCGTTGCGGAGGGCGCTGGACAAGGTGGCGGCGGCGCAGGAGGCGGCCATCACCCGCGGCGACCGCACCGAGCTGTCCGAGGCGACCGCACAGCGCCGGGACGCGGTGACGGCGCTGGAGCGGGCGGTCGACGAAGTCCTCGCCGACCACGAACGCCCCGCCCACCACCGGGACGAGGCGATCGGCGCGATCGAGGCCGATGTCTCGACCGAGGTCGCTTCCCGCGGCACCTTCGGCGTGCGCGACGACCTCGAGATTCCCGAACGGCCCGGGCGGGCCCAGAAGCCGGCGCGGGACCGCGTGGCCGAGCGGCGCGAGGCTCAGGCCCAGGCCGCGATCAAGGAAGCCGAGGCGCGGGTCGACCGAGCGCGCGAGGAACTGGCGCGCGCCGAGGCCGCGCTGACCGAGCTGCTGGAGCGGCACGGCGGACGGGCAGCCGGCAGCACTTGACGCTCGGCACCCTCGTCCTGTAATCAACCATGCGGTTCATCAACCGTCCAGGTGATTGCTATGGCAGTCGACCAGCTGAGCAGCACGTTCGCGGCCCTCGCCGACCCCACCCGCCGGGCGATCCTGGAGCGGCTCACGGCCGGGGAGGCCACGGTCAACGAGCTGGCCGAGCCGTTCCCGGTGACAGTCCAGGCCGTCTCGAAGCACCTGAAGGTGCTCGAGCGCGCCGGCCTCATCACACGGGGCCGCGCTGCGCAATGGCGACCGGCCCGTCTCCGGGGGCGGCCGCTCGAGGACGCCGCCGGCTGGCTGGCGCGCTACCGACAGTTCTTCGAGGGCAGCTTCGACCGGCTCGACGATCATCTGCGAGCCATGCAGAAGGGACACCATGGCTGACACGCCGCCCGTCGATCGAGAGTTCACGATCACCCGCGTCTACGACGCGCCGCGCGAGCTGGTGTGGAGGGCGTGGACGGACCCGGAGCACATGGCGGCCTGGTTCGGCCCTCGGGGCATCACGACGCCGAGGTCGACGATCACCGTGGACCTCCGACCCGGAGGCGCGTTCGAGTTCACGATGGTCTCCGACGACGACGGCACGGAGTACCCGTCGGGGGGAACGTTCGTGGAAGTCCAGGCGCCCGAACGACTCGTCTGGCGCGACCGCGACATCGATCTGCTGGTGACGGTCACCTTTTCGGACCTCGGCGACCGGACCGAGATGACGTGCCACGTGGTCGGCGAGACCGGCGGCGCGGAGGCGTACGACGGCTGGTCGACCATGTTCGACAAGCTCGGCGAGCTGGTGGCCCGATGAGCGAACCGTTTCTCGACAACGACACGAAGGAGCAATCGGCATGAGAAAACTCGTCGAATCGACGTTCGTGAGCCTCGGCGGCGTCATCTCCGATCCTCAGAAGTTCGGCCCGCCGTACTGGAACGACGAACACGCCAACTACAACCGCGACCTGCTGTTCGGGTCGGACGCGATGCTGTTGGGACGGGTCACGTACGAAGGTTTCTCGAAGGCGTGGCAGCCGAGAGGGGGCAAGGGCGACGACTTCGCCGACCGGTTCAACGAGCTACCCAAGTACGTCGCCTCGAACACGCTGCAGAGCGTCGAGTGGAATTCGACGCTCCTGAAGGGCGACGTCGCCGCCGAGATCGCCAAGCTGAAGCAGCAGCCCGGGCAGAACATCGTCAAGTACGGCACCGGAGAGCTCGACCGCACGCTGCTCATGCCGAACGGGCTCGTCGACGAGTTCCACTTCTGGCTGTTCCCCGTCGCCGTCGGCAGGGGTGATCGCCTCTTCGACGGGATCGACATGACGCACTTGAAGCTCGCCGGCACGACAACGTTCACCACCGGCATCGTCGTCCTCCGCTACGAGCCCAAGGACGAGAAGGGGTAGCGCAGATGAAGCCACTGATCGTCTTCAGCGACGTCACCGTCGACGGGTTTATGGCCGGATCGGACAACGACCTCGGCTTCATGGTCGATGATCCGGAGCTCACCGACGAGCTGACGGGCAAGCTGATGTCGGTTGCAGACAGCATCGTCGTCGGTCGCAAATCGTTCCCCGAGATGGCTGGCTACTGGACCACTGCGGACGGCGATTTGGCCGCGTGGATGAACGCGACGCCGAAGGTCGTGCTCTCAACGGACAGCAGCTATGACGTCGGCGCCTGGGAGAACTCGACACTGGCCGCTGGAGACGGCGTGGACCACGTTCGCCGCTTGAAGGGGTCCTCCGGTGGAGGTTTGGTGACGTTCGGGGGTGTGCACACCGTTCGCTCGCTCGTCGCCGCGAATCTCGTCGACGAGTACTGGCTGAAGATCAACCCCGCGATCGTCGGTCGTGGCGGGTCGATGTTCTCCGATGTGGTCGAACGCAGAGCACTGACGTTGCGCAGCGCGAAATCCTTCCCGTCCGGCACTCTCGCGGCGATCTACTCGACGTGATGCCTCAGGTGCGGCGGCCCCAGAACAGGATCCGCTTGAACGTG
>JBKPDG010000183.1:0-5629 GCA_046727755.1 Actinomycetota bacterium | reverse complement strand
CCCGGCACGGACCCGCCCGACCCGATCGCCGCCGTGCGGGACGGCAAGCGCGCGGGAACGTGTCTCCCGGCCTGCCCCCTCATGCACGGCACAGGACTGTTCATCGCACTCTCGACGCTCAGCGGCGGAGGCTCGGTGGTGCTCATCGATGCGCCCGGGCTGGACCCGGCGCGGGTGTGGGACGAGGTCGAGCGGAATGCGGTCGAGGTGCTCACGATCGTCGGTGACGTGTTCGCGCGTCCGCTCCTCGCGGCCCTCGACGCCGAGCCGAGCCGTTGGGACCTGTCGTCGCTACGCGCAATCACCAGCTCCGGGGTCACGTGGAGCCCCGAGACCAAGGCGGGGCTGCTGCGCCACGTCCCCAAGGTCACCCTGCTCGATTCGCTCGGCGCGTCCGAGGGCATGGCCAGCCGCCAGGCCGCCACCGCCGACGACGCCGAGATCAAGCCCGCGCGCTTCGCGGTCAATGACCGGGTGAAGGTGTTCCGCGAGGACGACGGCCGCGAGGTCACGCCTGGGAGCGACGAGATCGGGCTGCTCGCCGTGGGCGGGCGCATCCCGCTCGGGTACTGGCGTGACCCCGAGAAGACCGCGCGGACGTTCCGGGTGATCGACGGGCGTCGGTACGCCCTCGCCGGCGACTACGCCCAGGTCGACGCCGACGGCACGATCCGGCTGCTCGGGCGGGGCTCGGCGTGCATCAACACCGGCGGCGAGAAGGTGTACCCGGAGGAGGTCGAGCTCACGCTGCGCAAGCACCCCAGTGTGTTCGACTGCGTCGCCGTCGGCGTGCCCGATGCCCGCTTCGGCGAGATCGTCGTCGCGCTCGTGCAGGTCACCGAGAACCACTACCTCGACCAGGCCGAGCTCGAGGCGTGGTGCCGGAGCAAGCTCGCCGGCTTCAAGAAGCCCCGGCGTTTCCTCTTCGTCGAATCGCTCGAGCGCAATGCCGCCGGCAAGGCGAACTATCAGGTTTTGCGCAAATTGGCCGCGGACAGGCTGACCTCATAGGGTTCCCGATTCGG
The DNA here is from genome assembly GCA_046727755.1 of Actinomycetota bacterium. Taxonomy (GTDB): domain Bacteria; phylum Actinomycetota; class Acidimicrobiia; order IMCC26256; family JACDBD01; genus JALZAA01. The sequence goes on along the minus strand of JBKPDG010000183.1, from coordinate 4,604 downwards.
GAACACAGGCAGGGAAGAGAGGACAGCTCCATGCGCAAGCTCGGATTCTTCGTCGCGCTGACGACGGTCGGCGCGCTGCTCGGAATCGCCCCGGCGGCGGCGCAGACCACGCCCGAGGTCACGGCCTTCTGTGATGCGGCCGTTGCTACCGACAAGGCCGCCGAGAAAGCGCTGGTCGAGAAGCCCAAGCAGAAGGACATCCAAGCCTTCGAGGCCTCGCTCACCCAGATGGAGAGCACGGCACCGCCCGAGGTTGCTGCGAGCGTTCAGGCCGCAGCGACGTCGGTTCGCACCGCAATCCAGAGCCGGAAGGACCCGTTCGACGACCCGAGCTTCGAGCAGAACATCAACGCGATCGACCAGTACCGCTACAACTCGTGCGGCTACACGCAACTGGACGTGACCGGCATCGAATACGAGTTCCAGGGCCTGCCGAAGACGTTGCCGGCCGGGAAAGTGGCGATCCGGTTCACCGACACTGGCGCCGAGTTCCACGAGCTCGCGATCGTCCGCGTGAAGTCCAAGGACTCGGTGAAGAAGCTCGCGGGGCTGTCCGAGAAGGAGCTGGCCAAGAAGACCGAAGAGATCGGCGGCACCTTCGCTACGCAGGGGCAGACCAGCTATACCATCGCCGAGCTGAGCAAGCCCGGCCGTTACGCCGTGATCTGCCACCTCCCCGTGGGCGCCACCAGCGAGGAAGCGCTCGAAAGGGCTGGGAGGAAGCACGACACGAAATCGCACGCGCAGGAAGGCATGATCGAGGAGATCAAGGTCGAAGCCGGCACGACGACGACGACCGCCGCCGGCTAGCCGAGTTGGCGGACCGCTTCGTCGATCGCATCGGCGAAGCGGCGTCCGCCCGCTGAGTAGCCCGAACCCGACGTCGCGAAGTGCGCCCCGTCGGACGCGCGCACGCGGATCCGCCCGTTGACGCAGCCCTGCACCTCTCCCTCGTCGGGGAGGCACGGGAGCGTGTCGGTGTAGGCGCCGTCGGCGAGAACGGCCTCGCCAGCGTCGACGAACCGCGGCTCCGACGAGTAGAGACCGAAGGCGGCGGGCTCACGGTCGCGGAACGGCGGTGGGCCCACCCACAGGATCGGCGCGTCGACGAGTTGCTTCAGCCGGGCCATGTCGGCCTCGTACTTCGACCGGACCTGTTCGGGCGTCTCGTATCCGTTCATGCACGGCGTCACGTAGTTGCCGACGAACTCGACGACCATCATGCTCGGCTGCTCGACGGATGCGGCCTGCGCCATGTTGTCGACCCAGTCGCACAGGGCCGTCCCACCGAGGGCGCGGATCGCGTCGGTGCTGCGCAGGTACGGCGAAGCCTGCTCGATGAGGCTGTCACCGTAGATGAGTACCGGGCCCCGGGACCGGGCAGCGGTTTGCCGTGGCGGTGACTACGACGAAGGCGACCACGCCAACCCCGCGCACGCGGCGAGCACACCGACGAGCGCCAGCACGACGAGTGCCCGCTTCATCGAGAACACGCTAACGGCCCCGGATGACCGCTCGGCCGCGGCGGGCGACTTGATACCAACTGTTTCCTGCCCGTTCGTGCCCGTGTCGGGCGACGCCGAACCTTACTCCGTCTTCTGGAAGCTCCGGACGGCGAGGGCCAGCATCGTGACGCCGAATGCGAGGACGATCAGCACCTCGGTCCAGATCGGCACGACCCAGCCGTTGATGGTCAGCGGTGCGGCGTCGCTCTCCCCCAGCATCACCCGCCGGATGGGGTCGATCGCGTACGTGGCGGGGTTCAGCCGGGTGACGACCGCTAGCCACGTCGCCAACCCGGCCAGCGGGAAGATGGCGCCCGACAGGAACAGCATCGGGTTCACCACCAGCCCCATCACCATCTGGAAGCTCTCCATGCGTTGCATGCGAGCCGCGATCACGATGCCGAAGGCCGTCAGCGCGAACGCCAGCAGCATGAGCAGGGGGATCACCTCGATGATCTGCAGCGCGTCGAGGTGGACGCCCACGATGGGCGCCGCGACCAGAAGGATCAATCCTTGAGCGGCCGCGACCGTGCCGCTGCCGGCCGCCTTGCCGAGCACGAGACCCGTGCGGCTGACGGGAGCGACGAGCATCTCGCGCAGAAATCCGAACTCGCGGTCCCACACGATCGAGATCGCCGAGAAGAGGCTGCTGAACAGCACCGACATCGCCATGACGCCGGGCAGGATGAACTGCTGGTAGTCGACGCCCCCGGCGCTGGTCTCGCCGACGAGCGGCTTCAGCCCGGCGCCGAGCACGAACAGGAAGAGGATCGGCTGCGCGAGCCCCGACACGATGCGGGCGGGGGTGCGGCGGAAGCGGATGATCTCGCGCTTCCAGACCATGCCGATCGTGCGCAGGTTCCGGACGAGCGAGCCCTCGGGCGTGGGCGGCGCGACCGGGCCGGCGTCGGTGACGCCGGCGCCGGGCAGCGGTCGCGCGGTGGTCGCCATCAGCCGCGCCGGAAGCCCCGGACCATCGGGTTCGCCTTGAGCTGATCCACGCCACCGGCTTCGGCGTCGCGCATGTCACGGCCCGTGTACTGGATGAACACGTCGTCGAGGCTGGGCCGGCGCACGTTCACGTTGCGAACGCCGACGGTCAGGTGCTCGAACATGCGCGGCACGAACGACTCCCCGTCGGGTACCCGCAGCCGGAGCCCGTCGCCGTCGGCGAGCACCTCCCCCTCGACGCCGAGCCCACGGGCGATGTCGTCGCGGGCGGTGTGGTCGTGGGCGGTCTCGATCGTGACGGTGTCGACGCCGACCGACGCCTTCAGGGCGTCGGGTGAGTCGATGGCGACGATGCGGCCGCGGTCGATGATGGCGATGCGGTCGCAGCGCTCGGCCTCGTCCATGTAATGGGTCGTGAGGAACATCGTCGTGCGCTCGCGGCCGCGAAGCTCGTCGACGTAGTCCCAGATGTGGACGCGAGTCTGGGGGTCGAGCCCGATCGTCGGCTCGTCGAGGAACAGGACGCGCGGCGTGTGCAGCAGACCTCTTGCGATCTCGAGGCGCCTCTTCATGCCGCCGGAGTAGAAGCGGGTCTGCTGGCCCGCCCAGTCGGCGAGGCCGACCATGTCGAGCAACGGGTCCATCCGCCGTTTGATCTCGGGACCGTGCAGCCCGTAGAGGACGGCGTGGAAGCGAAGGTTCTCCTCACCGGTGAGGTAGTCGTCGAGGGTGATCTCCTGGAAGACGAGCCCGATGCTCGAGCGGACCTCGTTGCGGGCGTGCAGCACGTCGTGGCCGGCGACGCGGGCCACGCCATCGGTGGGGTGCAGGAGCGTGCACAACACCGAGATCGTGGTCGTCTTGCCCGCCCCGTTGGGGCCGAGGAACCCGAACAGCTCACCCGGCTCGACCGAGAACGAGATGCCATCAACGGCCGTGAAGTCCCCGAACCGCTTCACGAGGCCGTCGACCTCGACCGCCCCGTTCGCGCCGTTCGTCACAACCACGACCGATGAGGCTACCGGCGTCCCCGATCGACCTCGTCATCGAACACGCGCGCGGGCAGATGGTCTGCCCGCGCGCGTGCTCGAACTTCTACTTCTCGTCCGGGGTTCCGCCGCGTTCGCAGAGTCCGGGGAAGCCCGGTGGGATCACGTCACACAGCGGCGTGCAGCGCGGCTCGTCGGGCTGGATCGCAGCCTCGGGTGGAAGCTCGTCCCCCGGGAGGCAGAAGTTCACACAGCCCTCCGTGCGAGGGTCTTGTCCAGGCAGGCACGGTATCGGGATCCGGATGCACTTCACTCTCTGCGCGTTGAGCTCGGGAGCCGGATCGCCGCCGATCGGACAGATCGGCACGCACTTCGGCTCCTCGGGAGCCGGCTCGGCCAGTGCCCGCTCGGCCGGCGGCGGCTCCTGGCCGGGCAGGCAGATGGGCGTGCAGCCCGGTTCCGGCGCCGGCGCGGGCTCGGCGAGCGCCCGTGGATCGCCCCCGACCTGGTCGGGGATACAGAGCTCCGGCAATTCCACCGGTGGTTCCGGTTCCGGCGACGGCTTCAGCGGCACACATGCGGCCAGCGCCAACGCGCCAACCGCGAGCGCGCCGACGAACAGGCGCCGTCCCGCGCGATGTCGAGCAATCCTGCCCATGGGTCCCCCCTGTGAGGTGATGTGATCCGGCGAGGAACACGACCCCTCGCCCGCTCGCAGGCTCATCGGCAGGGCCGCCGCCACCTTGAGCGAAAGTTGGCTTCCCATCGTCCGGACAAATGCCTATATCGCCCGATCCGGTAGCAAGGGGCGGAAAGGGCCACGCCCGCGCTGGCGGGGTTCCTCCCAGCGCAGCCTTTTCGCCAGTAATCGGGACTTTTGACCCTGCCCCGGTTGCGAGTGACATGTCATCGTCACCGTTCGTGAGGCACTGCGTTCCGACCGGCTCGAAGATCTCCGCCCTGAGCCGGGACGATGCGCGGCGCAAGCCGGGGCACCGGCGCCTCCTCCAGAGGGATCGGCAACACGGTGAGGTGGAGAAGTCGCTTCTCGGCGGTGAGCTGGTGGCCCACTCGCTCAACTCGTCGGGTCAGGACCGGGGCGACTTCGGCTAGCAGCCGCCTGCTGGAAAACCCTTTCCGATCGCGATCCTCGTGGAGT
>JBKPDG010000182.1:0-6770 GCA_046727755.1 Actinomycetota bacterium | reverse complement strand
GGTGGCGATGCCGCGGAGCTCGTTCGGAAGGGGCGGTGCGGGGTGTTGGGGGTCCGGGAGACCAAGTAGAGAACGCTGGAATAACCTCGCTGCCAGGGCAGTGCGGGCCAAACAGTGGCCCCAACGGTCTCCTGGACCCCTCCTTTTCTTTGCCGCCGGCCGGGGTGCGGCCACCACGCCGGGAATGCGCGAGCATCCCGCCCCGTTGTGCAGCACCTCGGGGACGCGGCGTTATACTCCGCGGCCCCACGGCCCCGGAACCCGCCGGTCAGCGAGGCGCAGCGGGGGCCGTTCCTTCCGGCTGACGCCTCGCGGAGCTGAACACCGATGAGCGATGACGACCTCGACGAGGTAGAGCCCGAGCTCGACGAGGAAGCCCTCGACGAGGGCGAGCTCGAGGACGACGACATCGAGGACGAGGATCTCGAAGAGGACGAGGACCTCGCCGTCGACGACGACGCCGCGGGCACCGACGACGTCGCGGCTGAGGTCGTGGTGGCGGAGCCGGCGAAAGCGGCAGCCGAGACGACCGACGAAGAAGAGGACGTCGTCGACCTCGACGAGGAGCTGCACCCCGACGACGTCGAAGAGCCGCTCGACGTTCTGCTCCAGGAGCGGACCGCGAGCGCGACGCTCGAGGACGAAGAGGAGGAAGCCGAGGAGGAGGAGCCCGACGTCGACGAACGCGGCGAAGGGCCGGCGCGCATCGTTCCTCGGCGACCAGGCGAGTTCCTGTGCGCATCGTGCTTCCTCGTCCTGCCACGCAGTCAGCTCGCCGACGCCAAGCGCATGCTCTGCCGCGATTGCGCGTGACAGCGACGGAACCAGGCTGACGCCCTCGCCAACCCTGCGAATGCGAGCATGACCGGATGAGGCGCATCGGCAGGGTCCTGCGCGACCGCGGAGTGCAGCGCCGCATGGGTGCAGCCGCGGTGTCGGGAGTCCTCCTGGCGCTGGCGTTCCCGGCGTTCGACATCGGTGCCCTGGCGGTCGTTGCGCTCGTCCCGCTGCTGTGGACGTGGCGCGGCGCGGCGCCCGCGCGGGCCGCGCTTTACGGCTTCACGTTCGGCCTCGTGTTCGCCGCGATCCTCATGTACTGGCTCTGGTACTTCGGGATCGTCGCGATCGTGCCGCTCGTCGCCGGATGGGCGGCGTACACGGCGCTCAGTGGGTACCTCGTCGGCTTCTTGAACCGGGCGGGGCTCGGCTCGGGCTTCGGGGCGCCGTGGCTCATCGCGGCGGCATGGGTGGTGCCCGAGGCGTTGCGTGGACGCTGGCCGTTCGGCGGCCTCCCGTGGGGCGACCTCGGCGTCGCGCTCCACGACTTCCCTCCGGCCCGCGCGCTGGCGAGCTGGGGCGGGGTCGCGCTCGTCTCATTTCTGCTCGTCGTATTGAACGCCTACCTCGTCGAGCTCGCGATCGCGCTCCGCGCAAACGCGCGTCGGGCGGTCGTCGTCGCGACCGCGGGTGTCGGGGTGGTCGTGGCCGTCGTCGCGATCGCCGACGTGACCCGCTATGACACCCGCCCTACCGGTGAGCTGCGAGTCGCGATGCTCCAAGGCAACGACCAGGATCGGTACCTCACGACCGAGGAGAAGCAGCGCGGGTTCCTCACCGAGCAGCACTTCGCGCTGGCGGATCGCCTGCGCGGCCCGTACGACGTGATCGTGTTCCCCGAGTCGTCGCTCGACGACTTCAGCCCGGAGAGCAACCCCAGCCTCCGGCGGCGGCTGGTGGCGGTGGGGGAGGAGCACGGCGCGGACGTGCTCGCCAACGCGGCCGTGCCGGCGCCGGACGGACGCGAGTACAACGAGAACCTGCTGTATTCGCCGTCCGGCCGGCTCTTGGGCACCTACGCCAAAGAGCACCTCGTCCCGTTCGGCGAGTACGTGCCGTTCCGGTCGCTCGTCGACTGGACCGGGATCGTTGACCGCATCCCGTACGACTACTCACCGGGCACGGAGCGGACCATCTTCCGGGTCAAGGGGCACCGGCTGGCCACGGTGATCTGCTTCGAGTCGGCCTTCGGACCGCTCGTGCGCGACTTCGTCGATCGTGGCGCCGAGATCGTCGTCGTCAGCACCAACAACCGCTCGTACCGGCGATCGGGCAACGCAGCCCAGCACGTCGCTCAGACACAGATGCGGTCAGCCGAGACGGGGCGTCCGTTCCTGCAGGCGTCGATCTCGGGGATCAGCGCCGTCGTCGACGCCGGCGGCGACGTGCGCAACACGACGGAGCTGTTCCACCGGTCCGTCGTGAGCGACACGGTCACGACGACCAGCGGCAAGACGCCGTACGTGCGGCTGGGCGAGTGGGTCGTGGTCGCCAGCGCGCTGTTGCTCATCGGCGCGGCGGTCGTGAGCCGTGTGCGTCGCCCGCGGGAGACGTTTCCTAGACTCGCCGAGGAAGAGCGCGAACCAGTGGCAGCAGGAGGGTGACGTGAGCGACGACGCTCCGAAGACGGCCGAACGGGCACTCGACCTGCTCGTGTACGCGCCCGTCGGTGTCGCGCTGTACCTGCGCGACACCGTTCCGACATTCGTCAACCTGTTCGTGTCGCGGGGCAAAGCCGAGCTCGGGCAACGCCGTCAGCAGGCGCAGGGTCAGGTCGCGCAGGCGAAGGCGATGGGGGAGTTCGCGGTGAACTTCGGCGGGCCCAAGGTCCGGGAGCACGTCGAGAAGGGGATCGCGATGGCCCGTAAGAGCGCCGAGGCCGTGCTCGGCGGCGCCGACTCGACGTTCGTTCCCGACGCAGGCGAGGACACTCCGCCCCCGGCACGCCACGCCCCCTCCGACGCGGTGTCGACGCCGAACACGGCCGCCCCGAGCGAACCGCCGGGGGACAGCTCTACGACGGCGGCGACACCCACGGCGGCGGCGCTGGGGATCCCCGACTACGACGAGCTGTCGGCATCGCAGGTCGTGGAGCGACTCGACGGCCTGCCGGCGGGTGAGCTCGACGCCGTGCGCGCCTACGAGGAAGCGCACCGCGCCCGGCGCACGATCCTGTACAAGATCGAACAGCTCACCAGCTGAGAGGTCGCGTGGAGGGCAGCCGTCCCGCCACCCCCGAGGACCTGCCGCGCATCTCCGAGCTGGCCGCGCTCCTCCGCCACGAGCTCGCGCCGATGAAGGGCGGCGCCCTGTGGGCGGCGCGCGACGCCCTCGCCGAGCCGCACGAGGAAACCTACGGCGCGCTCATCGACCGCGAGGACGCCCTGGTGGTCGTCGGCACGGTGGACGAGACCGTCATCGGCTTCGGCGTCGTCACGCTCGAGCGCCTCCGGACCGGCGAGTCCCTCGGCGTCATCACCGACCTGTTCGTCGAGCCCGACGCCCGCGCCGTCGGCGTCGGCGAGGCCATGGCCGACGACCTCGTAGCGTTCTGCACGACCCGGGGTTGCGTCGGCGTCGACGCCCTCGCGCTCCCCGGACACCGGGCGGCGAAGAACTTCTTCGAGGAGTCCGGCTTCACGGCCCGGGCAATCACGATGCACCGTTCCCTCGACCGCCCCACAGGCAAGTCCGGTTGAGGTGAAGCACGGCATCTTCCTGCCCCCGTTCGGCCCCTTCGGCGATCCCGCCGTTCTCGTCGACTTGGCGGTCGCAGCCGAGCACGCGGGATGGGACGGCTTCTTCCTCTGGGACCACCTCAGGCACCGCGTCGACGGTCCCTACGTCGACGCCTGGATCGCACTGGCGGCCATCGCGGCGCGCACCGAGCGCCTCCGCATCGGGCCCCTCATCACGCTCTTGCCGCGCCGCCGCCCGTGGAAACTCGCGCGCGAAACGGTCACCCTCGACCACCTGTCACGCGGCCACCTCGTCCTCGGCGCCGGCATCGGCACCGACCACTCCCGGGAGTTCACCGCCTTCGGGGAACCGGGAGACGACCGAACCCACGCCGAGCTCCTCGACGAGGGACTCGAGGTCGTCACCCAGCTCTGGACGGGGGAGTACGTCCACCACAACGGCGCCCATTTTCACGTCGACGACGTGCGGTTCCTCCCCCGTCCGTTGCAACAACCCCGCATCCCGATCTGGTGCGGCGCCCACTGGCCCCACCGCGCCCCACTGCGCCGAGCAGCCCGCTACGACGGCGTCGTCCCCATCGGCGCCCTGCCCCCGGACGCCCTGAAGGACCTCCTGAGCGACGTAAGACGGCACCGGACGAGCGACCGCCCCTTCGACGTCGCCATCTCCTCCTGGACCGCGACCGCCGGCCCAGCCCAATACGAAGCAGCCGGCGCCACCTGGTGGCTGGAGGCGTTCCGCCCCGAGACACCACTGAAGACGGCACAGAGCGCCGTCGAACGTGGTCCAGGGGCGGCAAGCCCACCCGAGTGAACGGATCACGGGGATTATGGGCGACCTCGGGATTATGGGCGGAGTCCCGAGCCGCCGTCAGGCGGCCTGTTCACGACGCCCATAATCCCGGTTATGTTAACTAGCCGCCGATCCGACTCGCCGGGCCGGATCCGGAGCCCGCTCAGCCCCGCTCCTCTAGGGCCTTCAGCATGCGCTTGAGGGCGACCTGGCGGTACGAGCTGTCCATGAGCTCGGCGACCTCATCCCAGTCGACGCGCTTGCGGGCGCCGAAGTCGAGCGTGAGCCATCCGCTGGCCCCGAAGTACGGGGGCACGTAGAAGCGGTGGTCCTCGAGCAGCGCCGGCCGCTCGTCGGGCTCGGGCTTGAAGATGACGCCCCAGGGTCGCTCGTCGGTGCCGGAGAACACGGCGAACAGCTTCTTGCCGGCACGGAAGGTCGGTCTCCCCCACGCTTCGACCTCGTGCGCCTCCGGGAAGGCGAGGCACACGTCGCGCAGCTCGGTGAGGTACGGATCGTCGTCGCTGTACATCCGGGGGTGTGCCACGGCGTTCGACCGTACGCTACGTCCGGCAACATCGTTCTGTGATGAGAGGAGAGCCATGGTGCAGCGCACGGTCGTGAACCCGTGGACGTGGTCCGAGCAGTTCGGCTTCAACCAGGGCGAGGTCGTCGAAGGCGGTCAGCGCGTCTTGTTCTGCGCCGGCCAGACGTCGGTGGACGGCGACGGCAACCCGCAGCACTCCGGCGACATGAAGGCGCAGGTCGCGCTGGCAGCCGAGAACGTCGAGGCAGTGCTGCAAGACGCCGGGATGAGCATGTCCAACGTCGTGCGGCTGAACATCTACACGACCGACGTCGATGCCTTCATCGCGAACGGGGACCCACTGAGCGAGCGGACCCGCGCCGCCGGTGTCGCGCCACCCGGCACACTCCTCGGAGTGGCGCGTCTCGCGTTCCCCGAGCTCATGGTCGAGCTCGAGGCGACCGCGGTCGCCTGACCTCACTCCTCCGCGTAGTCCGTGACCGGCGGGCACGCGCACATCACGTTGCGGTCGCCGTACGCGTTGTCGATGCGGCTCACCGGCGGCCAGTACTTGTCGGCACGGAGCGTATCGACCGGGAACGCCGCCGCGTCACGTGAGTATGGCCGCTCCCATCCGTCGACGGCGACGTCGGCGGCAGGATGCGGCGCGTTGCGCAGCGGGCTCTCCTCGACGCGCCACTCCCCGCGCTCGACGCGCCGGATCTCGTCGCGGATCGTCGTCATCGCGTCGCAGAACCGGTCGAGCTCGGCGCGGTCCTCCGACTCTGTGGGCTCGATCATCAACGTGCCCGCAACAGGGAACGACATCGTCGGCGCGTGGAAGCCGAAGTCGATGAGGCGCTTGGCCACGTCCTCCACCGTGACGCCGGTCGCCTGGGTCAGCGGGCGCAGGTCGAGGACGCATTCGTGGGCGATGAGCCCGTTGGGCCCGGTGTAGAGCACCGGATAGTGCGGCGCGAGGCGCCGGGCGACGTAGTTGGCGTTCAGGATCGCCACCTCGGTCGCCTGGCGCAGGCCGGGACCGCCCATCATGGCGATGTAGGCCCACGAGATCGGCAGGATGGCAGCGGAACCCCACGGAGCCGCCGAGATCACGCCCAGGCCCGTCTCCGGGCCTGCCTCGGCCACCTGGCCGTGCCGGGGCAGGAAGGGCGCCAGGTGCTCGCGCACGCCGATGGGCCCGACCCCCGGCCCTCCCCCGCCGTGCGGGATGCAGAACGTCTTGTGCAGGTTCAGGTGCGACACGTCGGCGCCGAACTCTCCCGGCTTGGCCACACCGACGAGCGCGTTGAGGTTGGCCCCATCCAGGTACACCTGTCCCCCGAACTCGTGCACGACCGCGCAGATGTCGACGATGCGGTGCTCGAACACGCCGTGCGTCGACGGATACGTGACCATCAGCGCCGCCAGCCGCTCGGCGTGATCGTGCGCCTTCGCCTTGAGGTCGTCGAAGTCGACGTTGCCGTCCTCGTCGCATTCGACGACGACCACCCGCAGTCCGGCCATGGCGGCGCTGGCGGCATTGGTGCCGTGCGCAGACGCGGGGATGAGGCAGACGTCGCGCTCCCCTCCCCCGCGGCTCTCGTGGTACTTGCGAATCGCCAGCAGCCCCGCGAGCTCGCCTTGTGAACCGGCGTTCGGCTGCAGCGACACCGCGTCGTAGCCGGTGATGTCGCAGAGCCACGCCTCGAGCTCCGCGAACAGCTGGAGGTAGCCCTGGGCCTGGTCGAGCGGGGCGAACGGATGAAGACGCGCGAACTCGGGCCAGGTGACCGGCAGCATCTCGGTGGTCGCGTTCAGTTTCATCGTGCACGACCCCAGCGGGATCATCGTGCGGTCGAGCGCGAGGTCGCGGTCGGCCAGGCGCCGCAGGTACCGCAGCATCTCGGTCTCG
>JBKPDG010000181.1:0-14638 GCA_046727755.1 Actinomycetota bacterium | reverse complement strand
CCGGCCCAGTTCGGGCACTACGTGACGGGGCTCCTCCAGGGGGACTTCGGCGAGTCCATCCGGACCTACCGGGACGTGCGCCTCGACATCCGGGACTTCCTGCCCGCGACCGTCGAGTTGGTGACCAGCGCGCTCGTGCTGGCGGTGTGCCTCGGAGTGCCCTTCGGGATCCTGTCCGCGGTGCACCAGAACACGTGGCTGGACAATCTGAGCCGGCTGGTCTCCGTGCCCGGCGTCGCACTGCCGCGGTTCTGGGTCGGCATCCTGCTGCAGGTCGGCCTGGCCTACCAGCTCGGCCTCTTTCCCATCGTGGGCCGGGCGGCCCGCGCCCCCCAGGCGATCACCGGGTTGTACCTGCTCGACGCGGCGCTGACCGGCGACGGCGGGGCGTTCCTAGACGCCGCCCGGCACCTCGCCCTTCCCGCCCTCACGCTCGCGTTGCCCACGCTCGCCCAGGTCGCGCGCTTGACTCGTGCCGCCATGATCGATGTCCTGCGGCGGCCCTTCATGCTGGTCCACGCCGCATACGGGGTGCCCCCGCGCCGTCTCGTCTGGCGCTACGGGCTCAGGAACGGGCTGACGTCGGTGCTGACCCTCGTGGGGATGACGTACGGCGCGCTGATCGAGAACGCCTTCCTCGTCGAGGTGGTCTTCTCGTGGCCCGGGCTCTCCGCGTACGGCGCGGCCGCGGTCCTCGCCAAGGACTTCAACGCCGTGGTGGGCGTGACCCTCGTGGTAGGGCTCTCGTTCGTGCTGGCGAATGTTGTGGTGGACCTCCTGTACGGCTATGTCGATCCCCGCGTCCGCTACAACTGAGCTCCCCGGCGTTCTCGCCGGCGCCCGGCCGCGGCAGCCGGCCCGGTGGGTCCGACGGCTCCTCCGCAACCCCCTGTCGGCGGCGGGGGCGACGATCGTCGTCCTCCTGATCGGCTGCGCGCTCGTCCCCGGGCTCTTCGCGCCGTTTCCCGAGGACGCTGGTCCCAGCGTCCACTTCGACCGCGCCTCGCAGCCGCCCGGCCCCGTTCACTGGTTCGGGACCGACGAGGTGGGTCGCGACATCTTCAGCCGCACAGTGTTCGGAGCGCGTGTCTCACTCGCGCTCGTCGTGGCGGTGCTCGGGATCGCGCTGGGGGTCGGGGTCCCCCTCGGCCTGGTCGCCGGGTACTGGAACGGCCATTGGCCGAGCACGGGGATCATGCGCGTGACCGACGTCTTCCTGGCGGTGCCGCCCCTCGCCCTCGCCCTCGCGGTGACCGCCGCCTTCCGTCCGGACCTCTGGAGCGCCATGCTCGCCATCTCGTTCACCTGGTGGCCATGGTTCACGCGGCTCGTCTACGGGGAGGTCCTCTCGAGGCGGGAAGACCCCTACGTCGAAGCCGCCCGCGCCCTGGGGCAGCACGACGCCGTGATCCTGGCCCGGGAGATCCTGCCCAACGTGGTGTCGCCCATCGTAGTGAAGGCGACGCTCGACGTATCGTTTGTGATCCTCCTCGGCTCCGGGCTCGCCTTCCTGGGGGTGGGCGCCCAGGAGCCCACCCCCGACTGGGGAGCGATGGTGGCGCGCGGGCGGACTTTTCTCCCCGTGCATTGGTGGATGTCCACCATGCCCGGGCTGGCGATCTTCGTGGCGGTGATGGGGTTCAATCTGCTCGGGGACGCGCTCCGCGACGCCCTCGACGTGTGGGACCGGTGAGGCCGCGCTGCTCGCTGCCTGTCAGGTCCTTGATTGCTCACGGCTGGGCTCCTGATAGAGGCCGATCACGTTTCCAGCAGGATCGCGGAACCGCGCGGTGATTTACCGGAGCATCCCCGCCGAGGGGCTGCACGAGCTCGCCTCCCTGGGCGAGGACGGCATCGATCGTTGCGGCGACACTGTCCAGCATGATGTAGATCAGCAACCCCGGCGACATCGCGGCCGGCCGGCCGAGAACCCACGTGCCGCTCACTTCACCGACGCCATTGTCGAACGCGATGGCTCCATCGCTTCGCCGCCGGGTCCGCCAGCCGAAGACTTCCGCGTAGAACTCGGCTGAGCGACGGACATCGAGCGCGGGGATCTCGACGTAGCAGATCTTGCCGTTTCCCAATGTCGGAGGCATGGATCGGTAGACTCGGAGCGAATTCCGCACCTCGATCGTGCGAGGCGAGTGCAGGCCGTGTCAAGCGCGACACCCATCCCCGGCTCCGGTCGACTCACCTTCGAGCCAGTGCCCGGTCGGCCGCGGGGGCCGACAGCCCACCGGCCCTGGCACGCCGCGTCAGAGTTGGCTATAACTGGACGATGCGGCGGTGCGGAGTTCCGGCGTGGCCGGGCTGGTCCGCGTCGGTGAAGGCACTCCCCTGCGCTCGGCCGGAAGGAGACAGCGACCGATGACTCGACCAGGTGATCGCTACCGCGTGGGCGTCGACATCGGCGGGACCTTCACGGACTTCGTCCTCGTCGATGGCGAGACGGGCCGCGTGCGCCTTCACAAGTGCCTGACCACGCCCAAGGACCCGTCAGCGGCTACCCTCGAGGGGCTGGAGGACGTCCTGCGGGCGGCCGGCCTCGGCTTCGGCGACCTCGACGCCCTCGTTCACGGCACCACGCTCGTGACCAACGCCATCATCGAGCGGACCGGCGCCTCGCTGGGCCTCCTGACCACGCGCGGGTTCCGGGACGTCCTCGAGATGGGGACCGAGCAGCGCTACGACATCTACGACCTCTTCCTGCGCTTTCCGGAGCCGCTCGCCCCGCGTGCCCTCCGCCGCGAGGTCGACGAGCGGCTCGACCGCGACGGGCATGTGGTGCTGCCGCTCGACCTCGCCCAGGCCCGCGGGGAGGTGGCCGACCTCGTCCGGGGAGGCGTCGAGGCCCTCGCGATCTGCTTCCTCCACGCGTACCGCAACCCGGTCCACGAGCGCCTCGTGGCCGAGATGATCCGGCGCGAGTTCCCCGGCCTGGCGGTGTCGCTGTCCTCCGAGGTCGTACCCGAGCTCCGCGAGTACGAGCGAAGCGCGACCACCGCAGCCAACGCCTACGTGCAGCCCCTCATGGCCCGGTACGTCGCCAAGCTCGAGGCCGCGCTGGCCGAGCGCGGCTTCGCCGGCCGGTTCTACCTCATCCAGTCGTCCGGCGGCATGACGTCGCCAGCGACCGCGCGACGGTTCCCGATCCGCCTCCTGGAGTCGGGGCCTGCCGGCGGCGCGCTGGTCACCGCCTTCTTCGGGCGGCAGGTCGGGCAGGCCGACGTCATCGCCTTCGACATGGGCGGGACCACCGCCAAAGCCTGCCTCGTCCAGGGGGGCCGGCCCGATGTGGCCCCCGCCATGGAGGCTGCGCGCGTCCACCGCTTCAAGCGCGGCAGCGGGCTTCCCGTCAAGGCGCCCGTGATCGACATGATCGAGATCGGGGCGGGCGGCGGGTCGATCGCCCACGTCGATGCCCTGGGCCTCCTCAAGGTCGGTCCCCGAAGCGCGGGCGCCGATCCCGGGCCAGCCTGCTACGGGCTCGGCGGCAAGGAGCCGACCGTTACCGACGCGAATCTCCTCCTTGGCTATCTCGATCCCGGGTTCTTCCTCGGCGGGCGCATGCGGCTCGAGCGGCCGCCCGCCGAGGCGGCGGTGGCCGCGCTCGCCGGACAGGTCGGCCTCGACCCCATCCAGACGGCGTGGGGCGTCTACGAGATCGTGTGCGAGAACATGGCGGCAGCAGCCCGGGTGCACATCGTCGAGAAGGGACGGGACCCGCGGCGGTACACGATGGTGGCCTTCGGCGGCGCGGGGCCGGCGCACGCGGCGCGCGTTGCCCGGATCCTGGGCATCGGTGAGGTCATCGTGCCGCCTGCGTCGGGGGCCGCCGCAGCCCTCGGCTTCCTGGTGGCGCCGACCAGCTTTGAGTTCGTGACCTCGCTGCCGGGGGTGCTCGGCGAGCTCGATCTCGCGGCGGTCAATCGCCTCCTGGACGACCTCGAGGCGCAAGGTCGCGCCCTCCTCGATGAAGCGGGGGTGACGGCCGCCGACGTCGCCGTCACGCGGCGCGCGGAGATGCGCCTCCTCGGTCAAGTTCACGACATCGCGGTGCCGCTCCCCGCCGGTCCACTCCAGCAGGATGACCTCCCCGCGATCGAGGCGGCCTTCGTCGCCGAGTACGCGCGGCTCTACACCCACGTCTACACCGGCACCGTCATCCAGGCGATCAACTGGCGCGTGCTTGCGGCCGGCCCGGCTTCCCGAGTCCACGTCGCCGGTCAGGACGGCGTGGTGGCGGGAGCGGCTGCGCACAAGGGCGACCGCCCCGCGTACTTCCCTGACGCCGGGGGCTTCGTCCCGACCCCCGTGTACGACCGGTACGCCATGGCCCCGGGCCAGACGCTCATCGGCCCCGCCATCGTCGAGGAGCGCGAGTCCACGACGGTGGTGCCCCCGGGCGACCGGCTCGAGGTGGATCCGCAGGGAAATCTCCGGATCCGCGTCGCCCGCACCACCTCGCTCGAGCCCCTCGTGCCGGCGGGCCTCGATCTCGCCCGGGCGATCGCACGGATCGAGGCCGACCCGGTGGGGCTCGAGATCATGTGGAGCCGCCTGATCAACATCGTCGAGGAGTGCTGGCTCACCGTCTGGCGGACGGCCTTCTCCCTCATCATCGGCGAGGCGCAGGACTTCGCCTGCGAGCTCCTGGACTCTCGCGGCAATTCGCTTGCCCATTCGCCGCGCGCGATGCCGGTCTTCAACCTCACGCTCCCCCGGGCGGTCCGGGCCATCCTCGAGCGCTTCCCGGCCGAGACCCTCGCGCCCGGCGACATCCTGATCACCAACGATCCGTGGATCTGCGCCGGGCACTTGTTCGACGTCGCCGTCGTGACGCCGGTCTTCCGGGACGGCCGGGTTGTCGCCATCCTCGGAACGATCGGCCACGTGACCGACATCGGGGGCACCCGGGACAGCCTCAGCGCTCGCGAGATCTACGAGGAGGGGTTCCAGATCCCGCCGATGAAGCTCTACCGGGCCGGGGCGCCGAACGAGGACCTCTTCCGGCTCCTGGCCGAGAACGTTCGCAAGAGCGAGCAGGTGCTGGGGGACCTGCACGCCCTGATCTCGGCCAACGCCTCGGGCGCCCAGCGTCTCCTGGCCTTCATGGCCGAGTACGGGCTGGAGGACCTAGAAGCCCTGGCCACGGTGATCCAGGACCGCTCAGAGCGCGCGATGCGGGACGCCATCAGCGAGGTGCCGGACGGCACCTACCGGAGCGAGATCTGGAACGACGGCCTGGGCACACCGCTCCGCTACCCGGTCACGGTCACCGTCGAGGGCGAGCGGATCTCCGTCGACTTCGCCGGCGCGCCCCCTCAGCAGCCTCGGGGCGGGTCGAACTGCACCTACAGCTACACGGCGGCGCACACCGTGTACCCGCTCAAGTGCGTCCTGTCCCCGGCCGTTCCCAGCAACGCCGGCTGCTACCGACCCTTCAGCGTGACGGCCCCCGAAGGCAGCATCCTCAACTGCGTGAAGCCCGCCTCGGTCAACGTGCGCACCCGGACGGGCTGGTACATCGCGCCGAACCTGTTCATGGCGCTCGCGGACGCGCTCCCGGATCGGGTGCAGGCGTTCACCGGCCTGCCGGCCTCCATGACGCTCTACGGCCAGGGACCGGACGGGCGCTTCTACAACGACCACCTGTTCCAGGGTGGCGGCCAGGGCGCCTCCGCGCAGGGGGACGGCAAGTCGGCGCTCCTCTGGCCGACCAGCGCCGCCAACACCTCGGTCGAGCTGTTCGAGACGCGGACGCCGGTGCTGGTGCTCGAGAAGCGCTACCTCCCGGACAGCGGCGGGCCCGGCCGACACCGCGGCGGTCTCGGCCAGGTCGTCCGCGTGCGGAAGCTCTTCGACGACGGACGACCGGCCTATGCGGGGCTGTTTCCCGATGGCGTGCTGACGCGGACGCCGGGGCTGTTCGGGGGGCGTCCGGGTGGCGCCGTGCGCGGCGTGCTCCTCGACACCGCTGGCGCTGTGGTCACCGACTACGGCGTGGGAAGCCTGGTTGTGCTCGAGTCTCCCGACCAGGTCCTCGAGCTACGGCTGGCGGGCGGGGCCGGATTCGGAGATCCCCGAGAGCGGCCGATCGAGATGATCCAGCGCGACGTGGATCACGGCTACGTCACCGCCCGGGGGATCGCCGAGGACTACGGCTCAGAGCTGCCACCGGACGGAGGCGTCGTGCGGGCCGCCGGTCCCCCACCCTCGGGTGGGACGGCGGCGTAGCGGCAGGGCTCCAGGTGCAGCTCCTCACGGAGATCGAGCTCGTCCTCCCCCAATCGGAACCTCACCGGTGGCAGGAAGTATCTGAATCACCGCCCGAACAACCTCTCAATGAGATCTCCGCGGGTCAGGGCAAAGTGCTGGGCGACGTCGCCGAGAAGAATGCCCGCAGCCAGCCCGAGCGGCCCGGCGATGATGGGAGTTGGATGATGGGAAGTTGATTGAGGTTGTCGTGCTCCGCGGCTGGAACCGCGTTCGGGGCTGCCACGGATGACTGAACCACCCAGCACCACGGTCACGCTGCTGTTCACCGACATCGAGGGCTCGACCCGACTGATCCAGCGTCTGGGCGAGCGCTACCCGGCCGTACTGGAGGAGCATCGCCGGCTCCTGCGCGCGGCGTTTGCCGCACACGGCGGCCAGGAGGTCGACACACCCGGCGACGGCTTCTTCGTTGTCTTCGGGCGGGCGGTCGACGGCGTGGCGGCGGCTGTAGACGGACAGAGAGCGCTGGCCACTTATTCGTGGCCCGACGATGGCGCCGTCCGTGTGCGGATGGGGCTCCACACGGGCGAGCCGGCGCGCGCCGGAGGTGGCTACATCGGGCTGGACGTGCACCGCGCGGCGCGCCTGTGCGCGGCCGGACACGGCGGCCAGCTGTTGCTCTCGCAGACGACGTTGGACTTGGTGGAGCGGGAGCTGCCAGCGGACGTCACCCCGCGGAACCTGGGCGAGCACTATCTGAAGGATCTGGCGCGCGCCGAGCGCGTGACCCAGCTCGTGATCGCCGGCCTGCCGGCCGAGTTCCCGCCGCTGCGCAGCCTGGACAGTCGGCCGAACAACCTGCCACGCCAGCGGACCGTGCTGGTCGGTCGTGAGGCGCAAGCGGCCGCGGTGGTGGAGATGCTGCTACGCGAGGACACGACGCTGGTTACCCTGACCGGCCCGGGCGGGACCGGGAAGACGCGACTGGCGTTGCAGGTTGCGGCGGAGGCGCTGGACGCCTTCCCAGATGGGGCGTTCTTCGTCGACCTGGCGCCGATCTCGGACCCCGAGCTGGTCCTGCCGGCTATCGCCCAGACGCTCGGTCTGCGCGACGCCAGCGGCCGGCCGCCGGCCGAGACGCTGGTCGACCATCTGCGCCGGAAGCAGCTTCTCCTGGTGCTGGACAATTTCGAGCAGGTGGCTTCTGCCGGGCCGGGCGTGAGCGCTCTGCTGGCGCGCTGTCCTGGCGTGAAGGCGCTGGCCACCAGCCGGGCGACGCTGCGGCTCTACGGCGAGAGGGAGTATCCGGTCCCGCCGCTCGGGCACCCGGACCCGCTGCGGCTGCCATCGGTGGACGAGCTACGGCGATACCCGGCCGTGGTGCTCTTCGAGCAGCGGGTCCGGGACGTCAAGCCCGGTTTCTCGGTCTCCGAAGAGACCGCCACCGCCGTCGCCGAGATCTGTCTGCGGCTGGATGGCCTCCCCCTGGCGATCGAGCTGGCGGCGGCCAGGACTCGCTTGCTGCCGCCGCGGGCGCTGCTGGAGCGACTGGCGTCCGCGTCAGGCCAGTCGGGCGGGGCGACCGGTCGCTCGTCCCTCCATCTGTTGACCGGCGGCGCGCGCGACCTCCCCGCCCGCCAGCAGACGCTGCGGCGGACGATCGGCTGGAGCTACGACCTGCTGAATGCACGCGACCAGGCGATTTTTCGGCGGTCGGCCGTCTTCGTCGGCGGCTTCGCCCTGGATGCCGCAGAAGCAGTGGTCGATAGCGACGTGTTCGACGGACTGGCGTCACTGGTCGAGAACAACCTGCTGCAACAGCGGGAAACGCCTGGTGGTGAGGTTCGTTTCCTGATGCCGGAGACGACCCGCGAGTTCGGTCAGGAGCGGCTGGAGGCGAGCGAGGAGGCTAAGCCGCTCCGACGGCGCTACGCGGAGCACTTCCTGGCGCTGGCGGAGCAGGGAGCGCCGGAGCTGGCGGGGCGGCAGCAGGGCCGCTGGCTGGAGCGGCTGGAGCGGGAGCACGACAACCTGAGGGCGGCGCTGGACTGGGCGCTCCAGGGCGGCCACGCGGAGTTGGGCCTGCGGCTGGCCGGGGCGTTGGGGCGCTTCTGGGAGGTGCGTGGCTTCCTGAGCGAGGGCCAGCGCTGGCTGGACCGCGTGCTGGCGCTCGGGGCGTCTGACCAGCAGCCACCGTCGGCTGGGGCGCGGTCGGCGGCGCTGAACGCGGCCGGCACTCTGGCCTATGTCAGGAGCGACTACGAGCGGGCCGTGACACTGCTTCAGGACAGCCTCACGCTGCGGCGGGAGCTGGGCGACCGCTCGGGCATCGCGACATCGCTCCACAGCCTGAGTCGGGTCAGGTTCTACCAGGGCGACCACCAGCGGGCGGTCGCGCTGTGCGAGGAGAGCCTGGCCCTGCGGCGGGAGCTGGGTGACAGGCATGGCATCGCCATGTCGCTGAACATCCTCGGGGTCATCGCGCGGAATCGTGGCGATCAGACGGCGGCGCGCACCCTGTTGGAGGAGAGCCTCGGCCTGTTTCGCGAGCTGGGGGACCAGTGGGGCATCGGCCTGCTGCTGAACAACCTGGCGAGGGTGGCGCGCGATCTGGGCGACTGGACCTGGATGGCGGACCTCTGTGCCGAGAGCCTGGCGCTGTTCCGGGAGGTGGGGGACCGCCACGGCATCGCCTGGGTGCTGAGCAATCTGGCGATCGTGGCGCGGTTTCGGGGCAGCTGGGAGCGGGCAGCGCGGCTGTTCGGTGCGGCGGAGGCGCTGCGCGAAAGCGTCGGCTCATCGTCGCTGTCCCTGTCGCCCGCCGAGCGCAGCGCGTATGAGACGGCCGTGGCCGCCACGCGCGCCGAGCTCGCCCCGGATGTGTTAGCGGCGGCGTGGGCGGAGGGGCGGGCGCTGCCGCTCGAGCAGGCGATCGCGTACGCCCTGGCGCCAGCCGAGCCTGGCCTGGCCCCAGACCCGACCACTCGCGCACTGCAAGGTGTACGGGGGAAGCGCGGACCGACTGAAGGCTGAGGAGCATTATGTCGACAACGCCTGACCGACAACGCGATGTTCAATAACGCCGCCGAGATCTTCCCGAGTCAGGGCGAGGTGCTGGGCCACGTCGCCGAGGAGACCGGCGAGCGTCCCAACCCGGAGCGCCGCGTGGCGTGGGATGGTGACGTGGTGCTCGCCATGTTCGAGGGTGGTCAGCCGGAGGTGGCTACCGGTCTGACGGGTGACCCGGTACTCGAGATCGGCGAGGGCTTTCGCGAGGTCGTCACCGGAGACGTCCCGCGGAAGCCTCAAGCCTTGATGACTTCCTCGCGGACGAAGTGGAGCCGGATGACCCTCGGAACCTTGCCCTCGTCGAAGTGGCAGTGAACGGCGTCTCTGACCTTGTCATGGAGATCGGCCAGATCGTTGGCCTCGGTGAAGATCGACTCTCCCAGCGCCCGAGCGGTGAAGCCTCCCTCGGGGGCTTCCTCGACGAGGAAGATCACTTCCCGCAGATTCGCGTGCTCGGCTGGTGAGCTCATTGCGCCGTTAGGATAGCACGGTGGTACCGGAAGGTTGCCCGGGCCGCTCGAATGCCTACCACTTGTCCGAACGGCCCGGGGATTTCAGGAAGCTTGTCACGCAAGCCCCGGCATGGAGACGCCGAGGCATCGCTGGGTTATCTTGCCTCCTGCGCCACCTGGGCAACCCGGTGGTCCATCTGCCTCAGTCCGGCCACGTCACTTCGGCGCCGGCGTGTTCGTGTTCCAGATGTCCCGGTGGAGTTTCCACTGCTGTCCGTCGCGCTTCCAGACGACGAGGTACTTGCCGCTGTCGAGCGTCTTCCCGTCCTCCCCGTCAGCACGTAGGTCCCGACCTCGTGCGCGGTGTCTCCGTGCGCCTCCACCTCGACGATCGCCAGCTTCACGCCCTTGATCCCTGCGTCCATCACACCCTTCCAGAACTTCGCGATCTGCTCCCGCCCCCGAACGACATCGCCGTTCGGCGGGAAGACCTGGCCGGCCGCCGTGTAGTGGGACGCGACGGCAGCGGCGTCGCCCTTCGCGAAGTCGGCGGAGAACCGGGCGTTCACCGGCTCGATGGCGGCTTCTGTGCGACCGCGAGCCCGGCCATGAGGACGAGCCCGAGCGCGATCACGAGATGGTGAAGTCGCGGTGTCCTCATCTGCCAGCTCATGGCGTGCTCCTCCCGCGCCCAGCGGGCGCCCCTGGCGCTGTTGCGGAAACGGACCGAGCGCCCCCGATGCCGCCCGGACCACTCGGCTTCCCCGGTCACTCACAACACTCCGCCGCCGAGGGCTGCACATCAAGCCAGGGGTGCCCAGCAGCCACGCGTCAATCAGCGACGGCCGGCAGCGACGGCCGGTTCCAGGAAGGACAGCGTGCCGGTGCCACCGTCGAGGCGCACCCTGGTGCCGAGGGGGACCGGCACGTTGACCGCGCCATGACCGATGGGAAGATCGCTGACGCACGGGAGCCCCGTCTCGGCGACCAGGCCCCAGAGGACGTCCCGGAGCGTGAACTCTCCATCTGGCTCTTCGCAGTCCATGAAGTCGCCGAGCGCCAGCCCGACCACCCGATCGAGGATTCCCGCGAGCCGGAGATGGGTCCACATCCTGTCGATCCGGTACGGCTTCTCTCCGACGTCCTCGAGAAGCAGCACCGCACCCGTGACGTCCGGCAGCCACGGCGTGCCGAGGAGTCGCGTGAGGAGGGACAGGTTCCCGCCGAGCAGCGGGCCCTCGACGACCCCGCCAATGATCGGCGTCCCCGCGACGGGAGCAGGCGGGACGACGCCATCCTCCAGGATCGCGAAGAATCGGTCCACGATGCCGTTCGGCTGGGTCCCGAGCTGCGTGACCACCGGTCCGTGCACGCTCACGCGCCCCGTGGCCTGGAGCGCCGCGTGCAGCACCGTGATGTCGGAGAATCCGACGACCATCTTCGCGAGGCCGATGCTCGATGGCCGGCCGTTGATGCTGGGCCAAAGGCGGGACAAGAGCCGCATGCTGCCGTATCCCCCGCGCGCGGCCACGACACCCCGGACCCGCGGATCGGCAAGCGCCCCCGCCAGCTCGCGCTCCCGCCGACCATCCTCGCCGGCGAGGTATCGCGTGCGGCTCAGCAACCCCGCATCCCACGCGACGTCGTACCGCTCGGCGAGGACCCGGAGACCGGCGTCGAGGCTCTCGCGATCCAGGGGTCCGGCCGGCGCCACGACGGCCACGCGATCGCCCGGCGTCAGGGGCGCCGGCTTGACGAAGCGCGGGAGCCTGCTCACGCCGGCCGCTCGGGATGGATGATGCGCACGCGGGCTCCTCGCCGGCTATCCTACTCCAGGTGCGTCGTCGGCTTGCTAGACTGAGGCCCGCTCGCGCGATCCACACTCTGCCCCCCCAACGGAGGACACGAATGGCCGGGTTCGCCGACTACGAAGCGTATGACGCCCTCGGGCTCGCGGACCTGGTCCGCCGCCGGCAGGTCACTCCAACCGCGCTGCTCGACGCCGCCATCGCACGGGTCGAGGCGCGGAACCCGGCGGTCAACGCCGTCGTGCTCCCGCTCTACGACTACGCTCGGACGGCGATCGCCGAGGGGCTGCCGGACGGTCCGTACCGTGGCGTTCCGTACCTCCTGAAGGACCTGACGGCCTCGCTGGCTGGGGTCCGGACGATGCGCGGCTCGCGCTTCTTCGCCGACACGCCCCCCGCCGCCGCCGACAGCGAGCACGTGGCCCGACTCAAGCGCGCCGGTCTGGTCATCTTCGGACGAACCAGCACGTGCGAGCTCGGACTCTCGCTGACCTGCGAGCCCCAGCTCTACGGCCCGACGAAGAACCCGTGGGACCCGACCCGCATCTCGGGCGGATCGAGCGGTGGCGCCGCTGCGGCCACGGGCGCACGCAT
This sequence comes from Actinomycetota bacterium, assembly GCA_046727755.1. Lineage (GTDB taxonomy): Bacteria > Actinomycetota > Acidimicrobiia > IMCC26256 > JACDBD01 > JALZAA01. Next base: position 2,493 of record JBKPDG010000181.1, on the reverse strand, counting down.
CGTGCCGATGGCTCACGCGAGCGACGGCTTCGGGTCCATCCGGGCGCCCGCGGCCTGCTGCGGTCTGGTGGGGCTCAAGCCGACACGCGCGCGGAACACGATGGCGCCGTACACCGGCGAGGGGCTGGGCGGCCTCTCGACGGAGCACGCCGTGACGCTGACCGTGCGCGACTGCGCCGCGCTCCTCGACGCCACGGCGGGTCCCGGCCCGGGTGATCCCTATGCCGCGCCGCCACCTTCCCGCCCATTCCTCGCCGAGGTGGGCGCCTTCCCGGGTCGACTCCGGATCGCCTGGACAGTCCGTGCGCCCAACGGCGCTCCGGTCGATCCGGCGTGCGTCGGCCTGGTCCGGGAGATGGCGGAGCTCTGCGCCGACCTGGGGCACGAGGTGGTCGAGGCGGACCCGGAGATCGAGCGAGACGCGGTGGTCCCCACCTTCCTGACACTCGCCACCGCGAACTCGGCGGTCAACGTTCGGACGCACCCGACGGCAGGGCGGCCGCCCCGGCGCGGCGAGGTCGAGAACGTGACCTTCGACACCGCCGCCCGCGGCGAGCAGATCACCGCCCAGGAGTACGTCCGGGCCACGCAGACCGCTCACCGCCTGGGCCGGCAGATGGCGGCCTTCCACCAGCGGCACGACGTCCTGATGACTCCGGGGCTGGCGACGCCGGGCGCGGTCAAGCTGGGGTGGATCGACATGATGCTGGAGGACGTAGACGAGTATTGGCGACGGGTATTTGCGTTCTCGCCGTTCACCGTCTGGTTCAACATCACGGGTCAGCCGGCCATCGTGCTCCCGCTGAGCAGGGTGGACACCGCCGGTGCGCTGCGCGGGCTGCCGCTCGCCATCCAGCTCGTGGCCCGCTTCGGGGACGAGGCGACCCTCTTCCGGCTGGCGTCCCAGCTCGAGACCGCACGCCCTTGGTTTGACCGAAGGCCGGTCCTGGCCGGCTGAGGAGACTGGCGGAGCACGCTCTCCGGCGACGCCCTTCATGGGCGAACCGGACCGCCCGGGCCCGCCGCGACGGCGCAGGGCCCTCGCGACTCCCTACCCGCGACGCAGCAGGAGCGCAGCGCCGATGCCCGCAGCTCCGAAGGTCGCGTAGAGGAGCCCGGGGGAGCCGGTCGCCAGGACGCTGGTGGCGACGAGCGGGCCGACGAAGCCCGACCCCACGCGCGCCGCATTGATGATGCCGATTGTGCTCCCACCCGCCCGTCGCGCGACCTGCGCGACCATCAGCGGAAAGAACGGGGCGATCGCCAGGGACTGCATCCCGCGCAGGGTCACGAACGCCCCGAAGGACCGCGTCGTGCCAAAGAGCACCAGCGCGACCGACGAGACCACGAGCAGGCCCGTCAGGAGGCGCCGTTCCGAGATCTGCTCGGCGAGGATGGGCGCCGCCAGGCCACCGAGGGCGGCAGCCAGGCCGGTGACGAAGATCAGGAGACCCGTCGCCTCGACGAGGCCATCGGCTCCAACGCCGAGTGCCGGTAACACACTCGGCAGAACGGCGACCAGGAAGGTCTCCTGGGATGACGCGAGAAGGATGAGCGCGGCGGCAAGCGCTACATCCCGGATGGGCATCCGCCGAACCGCCGCCGCTTCCCGTGGCACGGGAGGAGGGCTCGACATGCCCCACTGGAGGAGCGATGCGGAGGCGACGAGCACGAGCGCGCCGACGAAATAGGTGAGCCGGAACCCGAGCCGGGCTGCCGCAAGCGCGCCCGGCAACGGCCCGACCAGGGTGCCGAGGACCAGGGCCGACTGGATCGTTGCGAGACGGCGTCGCATGATCGTCCCGTCCGCCTCCCGGCCGGCGATGACGAACGCCAGCGTGGAGAATGACCCGACGGCGCCGAGCAAGAGACGCGCGCTGAACAGCTCGATGACCGAGCGGGCCAGAGCGGTGGCCAGGAAGCCCAGCGACTGAAGGGTCTGGACGAGGACGCACGCTTGCTTCGGGTCCGTCCGCTCCCCGTAGCGCGCCCAGAGCGGGCCGCTCACCACGGCCGCCAGCGAGGGGATGCCGAGGATCCACCCCGTCCAGGCGAGGGTGCCCGCCGGCCCGGACGTGCTCAGCCGCTCGACCTGGAACGGTAGCGCCACGAACACGAAGCTCCACGCGAGGGAGCCCATAAACGTCACCGCGATGAGCACTGGACCGGAAGTGGACCGCGGCAGGGCACGCCGCGGTCAGATCAACCCAAGGTCGCGACGTCCGCTGCGAAGCTCGGGCTGGATGCGAGGTCCGGGCGTCACGGCCAGAGCGGCAGGCCGGTCAGCCCCGCCGTCTCCGGCTGGCCGGTCATGAGGTTCGCGTTCTGAACGGCCTGGCCCGCCGCGCCCTTGCCGAGGTTGTCGAGCGCCGCCACGGCCAGGACAAGGCCCGTCTCGCCGTTGACGGCGTAGCTCACGAGGACCATGTTCGAACCAGTCGTCCACTTGGTCCGGGGACTTCGGCCGCCCTGGACCGGAATCACCCGGACGAA
>JBKPDG010000180.1:0-5542 GCA_046727755.1 Actinomycetota bacterium | reverse complement strand
GGTTGACAGGGGCCGGTCGATGGTGCTACGAAACCCGGTAGTTCCCGATCGATACTACCCGGTTTTGGAGGCAGCATGGCGCCGCGCATCATCGACAGCCCGCTCCGGACGGTCTTCGAGTTCGACTACGATGTCAAGGTCGACGACATGCGCAGCCTCTACGAGAAGGCCAAGCGAGATCAGTGGAACGCCAGCCGCGACATCGCCTGGGCCACCCCGGAGCCCGGGGACGGGCGAGTCCTCGCCGACGAGCTGGTGGACATCTACGGGAGCCCCCAGTGGGAAGCGCTGTCGGAGCGGGACCGGGTCGAGCTGAACCGCCGGATGACGGCCTGGCGCCTGTCGGTTCTCGTCTACGGCGAGCAGGGTGCCATGCTCGCGTGCAGCCAGCTCGTGGACATCGTCTCGGGAACCGACCAGAAGTTCTTCCAGGCCACCCAGGTGATGGACGAGGCGCGTCACAACGAGGTCCTCGAGCGCTACCTGCAGGCACGCCTCGGTGGCCTGCACTACCCGATGCCCGCCAACGAGCGGATCCTCTTCGACGTCATCCTGAGCGATCCGCGCTGGTACATCAAGACCATCGCGCTCCAGCTCGTGGCGGAGACGTTCGCCGTGTCGCTCTTCAAGATGATGGTCGAGTGCGCTCGCGACCCGCTCCTGGCCGAGGTGTGTCGGCGCATCCTGCAGGACGAGTCACGGCACATGGGTTTCGGCATGCTCGCGCTGCCAACGGTCGTCCGCGAGGCCTCGGCGGCCGAGCATCGCGAGATGGAGGACTTCGCCTGTGAGGCGCTGGAGAAAATCCTGACCGGGTTCTTCCCGGCCGACGTGTACCGGGATCTCGGGTTCTCGCCGGCCCAGGTGGCCGAGGCCCGGGCCTACCGGCGGGATGTGGCGGCCCGCAACGATTACGCGGTCTTCCGGAAATACTTCAAGCGCGACATGCACGGGTCCATGGTGGGGAACCTGGCGCGCCTCGGACTCCTCACCGAACGGGTGCGGCCGCGCCTGGCTCGCCTCGGCGTCGAGCTGCCCGCCGCCGCGTAGGCTAGAGCTTCTTCACCTCGGCCAGGATCCTGTCGGGGTCCGGCAGCTCGCCCTTGCCGTACCGCTCGACGAAACGCACCCGTCCCTCGGTGTCCACGATGAACGTCGCCCGCACGTTGGCGTTCCACTCCGGCCAGTAGACGCCGTAGTCCTTGCTCACGCTGCGCTGCATGTCGGAGAGCAGCGGGTAGTGGGAGATGCCGACTGCCTTGGCCCAGTTCTCATGGCTGAAGGGGCTGTCCGTGCTGATACCCAGCACCTGGGTATTGGCCGCCTCGAAGTCGCGCGCACGCTGATCGAAGGCGGGCATGCACTTGCTTCATCCCGGGGTCCAGTCGAGCGGATAGAACAGGAGCACCACGTTCTTGCCCCGGTAGTGGCTGAGGCTGATCTCCTTGAGACCGATGGTCTTCATGGTGAAATCCGGGGCCCGATCGCCGACCGCCGGTGTTTTCCCTTCGCTCATGCTCGTCGACCTCCTCTCGGGTCCGATTTACCTGGCTTCCTTGCCGCGGCGCCACGAGGCGCTTCGCGCCGCCATCCTATCCGAGGCCCTGCCATCCCTCAATGGTGGCACCTCCGCCCGGCCGGTCATCCGCGCCGGCGGCTTTCGCCGTCTCGCCCACCGGTCCCTCCGCTCGGCCTCCAACATGACGTCTTCCCGCCCGAGGAAGCCGGCCGCAGTCACCACGTGACCGGTGTCGAGGACGCGCCGGAAGCGCTCGCGGAACCGGTGATCGCGCGCCGCGTGGTGATCCATGATGACCCGGCAACCGGTGGACTCGATGATCCGCAGCAGGTTGTCCATGCCCTGCTCGATCAGACCCGCTCCGACCTGTCCCTCCAGGTAGGAGGGCGGGCCGGACAGGTAGAGTAGGTGCGGCCGCTCCCGGATGAGATAGGCGGTTGCCACCGGTGACAGCGGCCCCTGGACATCCGAGGCATGGATGAAGCGGAAGCCCTCCCGACGATCGGTCACGCTCAGCCCGACCACGTACCCGAGCCCGTTGCCCTCGATCCCATGGCTGAGCGCCGGGGAGGCGGACAGCGCCACCTCGAGAGTCTCGAGGCGCCGACCTTCGGCCGCATCGAGCCGGCACCCGGCCCGGACCGCTCGCCAGAGCACGCCCGCCCTCGACTGCTGGCGCGGGTTGATCAGGCGCGCCGGGTCCTTCGCCCACACGGTCCGTCCCTCGTAGATTCCCGGATCGTAACGAAAGTGGTCCTCGTGGTAGTGGCTGATGAAGACTAGGTCGGCGCGCACCGCGTAGGCCGAGATCCGGTCGTTGGCGCGCTTGAGGGTCTCCCACTCCTCGTCCGAGGGCGGGAGGTTGAAGCGGCTCGGCGCCAGCGCAGCACCCGGGTCGATGATGATGCGCGTGCTGCCGCACTCGACGTACGTCGCCACCGAGCGCACGCCGAGCGACTCGGCGGCGAGTGGGACAACACGCATCATGGCACGAGGCAGAGCCTCCGGGCTCCGCCCGCGATCTCCGGATCGCCGGTCAGATGCAACGGCCCCCGTCGACCTCGAAGGCGGTCCCGGTGACCATCGCCGCGTCGTCCGACGCGAGGAAGAGCGCGGCCCGCGCGATGTCCTCCGGCTTGTTGAGCCGGCCCAGGGGGACCGTTCCGCGGAAGCGCGCCATGCCTTCCTCATCCACCGTCGTCTTGCCCATGAAGGCGGGCAGCATGGGCGTTTCGGTGGCCACCGGCGCGATCGCCACGACCCGGATCCCGAATGACGCCCCCTCGAGGGCCAGCCCCTTGGCCAGCGTGTGCACGGCGCCCTTGGACGCCGAGTAGATCTGCACTCCCGGCCGCGGGCGGATCGCCGCGGTGGAGCCGGTGATGAGAAAGACGCCGCCGCGCTGGCGCTTCATCACGGGAAAGGCGTAGCGGGCGCCGAGGTAGACCCCTTTGACGTTGACAGCCATGATCCGGTCGAACGTGGACTCGTCAACGTCTTCGACCGGCGTCGGCATCTCGGGAACGCCGGCGTTGGCGTAGAACACGTCGAGCCGCCCCCATCGAGCCACCGTCTGCTCGACCGCCGCCTGGTTGTCTCGGGCCTGCGAGACGTCTGCGCGCAGAGCCAGGGCGTGGCCGCCGTCCTTCTCGATGTGCTGGGCGGTGCGCTTGGCCGCGTCCTCGTTTAGGTCCACCACGGCGACCCGCGCGCCCTCCCGGGCGAAGAGCAGTGCCGTCGCTTGCCCGATGCCCGAGCCCCCACCCGTGATCAGCGCTACCTTGTCCTTGAGCCTCATCGCGATCCTCCCGGCGCCCGCGGAGGCGCTTCCTTGACGTCGGCCACTTGCCCAGCCGTGATCCTCACCAGGTCGTGCGGTGTCAGCGGGAAGACGCACTCGGGCACCCCGGCGGCCGCGTAGATGAGATCGTGGCCCAGCAGATCCTCGTCGATCCACGTTGGCAGCGGACTCGCGTGGCCGATCGGCGGCACCCCGCCGATCGGGTATCCCGTGGCCCGCCGGACCGTGTCGGCGTCGGCTCGTTCCACGCTCCCGCCAGCGAGACGGCCGAGCTTCCGCTCGTCGACCCGGTTGGCCCCCGACGCGATCACGAGCACCGGGCGGTCGCTGACGACGAAGACCAGCGACTTCGCGATCTGCCCCACCCTCACTCCGACCGCCGCGGCCGCTTCGCGCGAGGTCCGGGCCGCGGTCGGCAGCTCGATCACCGCGCACTCGAGGCCGGCCGCGTTGAGGGCGGCCTGGATCCGCTCGGCCGCCGGTTTCATGCCTACAGCACCAGCTCGGCCATCGCCCGGAGCGCGGCGGGGCTGGAGACGGAGCAGATCATCGTGGTGACGCCGGCCGCCGTCCAGGCCGCCAGCCGCTCCTGGATCCGCTCCCGCGGCCCACACAGCGACACCTCGTCGGCCAGTCCGTCCGGGATGGCCGCCGCTGCCTCGTCCTTCTTGCCGGACAGGTAGAGGTCCTGGACGCGGCGCGCCGGCTCGTCGTAGCCGTAGCGGCTCACCAGGTCGTTGTAGAAGTTGCGGCCCCGGGCGCCCATGCCACCCACGTAGAGGGCCAGCCGCGGCTTGACCGAGGCCCGGCACCGGGCGACGTCGTCGCCCAGCACGACGGGCACGGTGGGGGCGATGTCGAACTGGCTCAACGACTTCCCCCCGGCGGCCCGGAAGCCGCTCTCCAGAGCGTCGCGGAACACCGACATCCGGTCCGGCGAGAAGAAGACGGGCAGCCATCCATCGGCGATCTCGGCGGCCAGCGCCACGTTCTTCGGGCCGATGGCGGCGAGATATATCGGGATGTCGGGCCGGCCGTGGAGGATGGATTTGAGCGGCTTGCCGAGGCCAGTCGCCCCCGGTCCCCGATACGGGATCTGGTAGTGCTCGCCGCTGAACTCGACCGGTTTCTCCCGACGCCACACCGCGCGCACGATCTCCACGTATTCCCGCGTGCGCGCCAGGGGTTTGCCGAAGGCGACGCCGTGCCACCCCTCGACCACCTGTGGACCGGACACGCCGAGACCCAGCAGGAAGCGCCCGCCCGAGAGCTGGTCGAGGGTCATCGCCGTCGTGGCGGTGAGCGACGGCGTCCGTGCCGCGAGCTGCATGATCGCGGTGCCCACCCGGATCTGCCGCGTGCGGGCGGCGATCCAGGCCAGGGGCGTCACCGCATCCGAGCCGTACGCCTCGGCCGACCACACGGAGTGGTAGCCGAGGCGGTCCGCCTCCTCGATGAGCTCCATGTCCAGCTCGAAGCGGGAGCCGGAGTAGCCGGTGTTCAGCCCGAGTCGCATGTTCGTTCTCCTCACTGGCGGCACCGACCGGTCACGTGACGGTCACAGCCGGTTCAGCGCGGGCAGCCGAACGTTGGCCACCGGCCGTCCCCGCCAGCGGTGGCGTTCGAGGCCGATCCGCCCGCGATGGACGGCGATACCTTCCTGCTCGAGCAGGATCCGCTGGGTCAGCATGCTGCTCACATTGGCCCGGAGGCTGATCCCTCCGCGCGCGTTCACGACGCGGTGCCACGGCACGTCGGCCGGGCAGTGCTTCATCGCCCAGCCCACGGCCCGCGCCGCCCGTGGCGCCCCCAGGAGCGCGGCGACCTGGCCGTACGTCACCACCTGTCCCGGCGGGATGCGCCGCACCAGTCCGTACACGGCCCGGTGGAATCGGGTCATCGGCCGAGCGGCCCGAACTGGATCTCGCACAGTCGCGCGTAGAGGCCTCCGGCGGCGACCAGCTCGGCGTGGCGCCCCGACTCGCGGATCCGTCCGCGGTGGAGCACGAGGATGCGATCCGCGCGCTGCACCGTCGAGAGGCGGTGCGCGATGATCACGCTCGTGCGCCCTTCGAACAGCCGTACCAGTGCCGCTCGGATGAGGGCCTCCGCTTCCGGATCGACGCTCGAGGTAGCCTCGTCCAGGGCGAGGACCCGTGGATTATAGATGAGCGCTCGGGCGATGGCCAGGAGCTGGCGCTGTCCCTGCGACAGGTTCACGC
>JBKPDG010000179.1:0-8151 GCA_046727755.1 Actinomycetota bacterium | reverse complement strand
TCGGCGCGTACCGCCCGCACGAACCAGTCCGGGGCGACGCCGGGGACGGACAACGCGATCTCCCCGACGGCTTCGGGCCACACGTTCACGCCCCGGAGCTTCACCATGTTGTCGCCCCTACCTCCGAACGGGCCCATGCGGCGCAGCCAGCTGCCGCAGGAGCATTGCTCGCGCGGGTACAGGTAGGAGAGGTCCATGATGTTGTACCGGAATTGCGGGCTCCCGGTCTTGTAGAGCTCGGTGATGCAGATCGCGCCTTGCTCGCCGTCCGGGAGCGCCTCACCGGTCTCGGGATCGACGATCTGCACGACGAACGCGTCTTCGAAGATGTGGAGGCCGTCGTGGGCCGGGCACTCGACCGACACCCACTGCACTTCGTGAAAGCCGTACGAGTTGAAGCACTCGGCGCCGAAGGTCGGCTCGAGCAGCTCGCGATCTCCGATGTTCGGGAGGGCGCAGATCTTGAGATCGGTCGAAGGGTCGTAGCCCATCTCGTGGGCGACGCCGGCCAGTCGCAGGAGGTAGTCACCGGTCGTGAGGATGGCGGTGGCGTCGTACTCGATGGCCAGTTCGACCTGGCGCTCGCTACTCGTGACGTTGCCGCTGCCCGTGGTGAGCACGACGCAGTTGAGCCAGTGATGGAGCGCCTCGTCGAAGGCGAACGCCCCGTTGTGGGTGCCGTACGCCCACGAGTTGAGGACGACGTCGCCGGGACGGATTCCCTGCATGTACAGGGCGCGGGCGGTGAGCACCGCGCCCACCTCGCGGTCCCACTGCGTGTAGAACGTCGGCCGCGATTTCCCCGTGGTGCCGCCCGACATGTACACCCGCATCGGCTCGCGCAGCGCGTCGGCCGGCGTGACTCCCTGGTAGTCGCCCCACGGCGGGTGGGCGTCGATGCTCTTGCGGATGTCCTCGACGGTGTAGGCCGGCGCTCTCCAGAGATCCTCGAGCGTGCGGATCGACCGCGGGTCGAAACCGGCGGCCTCCCAGCGCCGCTCGAAGAACGGGACCCGCGCAGCGGCGAGCGCGCGCTCACGGAGCCGCGTCAGTTGCACGGCCTCGACCTTTTCCGGTGGAGCGAACCAGGCGGTCTCGAAATACTCCGGGGGAGGGGGATAGGCCCGGACCAGCGCCTCGTAGTCGACCGCCGCGAAGGGCCGGCGGATCATCGTCCCCTGCTCACACAGCGGGGACGTCGTCGTCCGAGAACCGGTACAGGTCGACGGCGTTGTCCCACAGGATCTTGCGCTTGCTCTCCTCGGGCACGAGGTCCGAGTCGAGCGCGAGGAAGTGCTCCGTGGCCTTCGGGTACTTGGAGTCCGGATGCGGGTAATCGGTCTCGAACACGATGTGGTCGTCGCCGAGCCAGCGGATGACGTCAGAGACGAACCGGTCGTCGCATTCGGTGGAGATCCAGCAGTTCCGCCGGAAGTACTCGGTGGCCGAGGCGGTGAGCTCGGGTGCTTCGGCGGCGCCGGCGAGCTCGAGGTGCTCGTCGATGCGGTGGAGCCACGATGGCAGCCAACCGCAGCCCGCCTCCATGTACGCGACACGCAAGCGCGGGAAGCGCTCGAACACGCCGTGCACGATCATCGACAGCACCGCGCACTGCGCCTCGTGGGGGTGCACGATCGTGTGCCACTCGGTGAAGGTGTCGAAACGATCGGAGCCCGCGGTCGGGGCGTTCAGCCCCATGTACTCGTGGGTGGCGAAGGCGCAGTCGAGGTCCTGGAGCAGCTCGTAGATCGGGTCGTAATAGCGGTCGCCGAGGTTGCGGTGGTTGAACTGGTCGGGCCGGGCCCAGAAGCACCGGATGCCGAGCTCGTCGTGGGCGAACTGGATCTCCTCGACGGCGCGGCTCACGTCATTGAGCGGCACCGGTCCCGAGGTGAGGACACGGCCCTCCGACGTCTCCCGCATCTCCTGGCCCCAGCGGTTGTAGGCCCGGGCCATGGCGGCCTGGAGCTCCGGGTCGATCCCCTCGAGCCACATGTCGTACTCGGGGCCATAGATCACCATCAGGTCGACGCCCTCGACTTCGATCGCCCGAGCCACGCGGTCACCGGTGAACCCCTTGGTGACGATCTCCTCGCCGTACTTGGCGATCATGTCCTCGGCGGTCCAGTTGATGGCCTTCTGGAACTGCCCGTAGACCGACGTGGGGTGCTGGGTCCAGCGACCGTCGACCGTGACCGGGTTGTAGTGGTCGAGACCGGCTGGGCTCCTCCGGCCGACCCGGTCGCGGAACCTCTTGTCGAGGAAGCGCGACCAGAGGTCAGGGGGGTAGATGACATGGGCATCGGCGTCGAACACCTTGAGGCCGTTCCTCATCTCTTCCTTCCCTCCTCTGTCCTCTTTCTGACTCCTCCAAGTACAGCAGACCCAACCAAGCGCGCGCTAGGTTGGGCGGCTCAGCCCGCTGCCACCGCCGGCTCCTCCCCGAGATACGACGCCACGAGCGCGGAGCGGTCGGTGAGCTCGGCGGCCGAGCCCTCGAGCACGATCCGGCCGTTCACCATCACCGCGGCGCGGGTGCAGACCTTGAGGGCCAGCACCGTGTTCTGCTCGACGAGGAGCAGCGGCGTGCGCGTCGCGACCTGGGCGAGCGCGGCGAACAGCGATCGGGCGATCTTGGGCGCGAGCCCGAGGGAGGGCTCGTCGAGCAGTAGGAGTCGCGGCCCGGCCACGAGCGCACGACCGATCGCGACCATCTGCTGCTCGCCCCCGGAGAGCGCACCACCCTCGCGCCGCCGCAACTGGGCGAGCGCGGGGAAGAGGTCGTAGATCTCGTCGATGCTGTAGACGGCGGCGCGCCCCCGGCGCGCGGTGGTGCCGACGAGCAGGTTCTCGTGCACCGTGAGCGTCGTGAAGACGCGGCGACCCTCGGGGACGTGGATGAGGCCGCGCCGGGCGCCGCCCTGGACGCTGAGCCGGCGGCAGTCCATGTCGTCGAATCGAATCGAACCGCGTGACGGCGCGAGCCCGGAGATGGCGCGCAGCGTCGACGTCTTGCCGGCGCCGTTCGGGCCGATGAGCGCGACTACCTCGCCGGGGTCGACGCGCAGGTCGATCCCGCGCACCGCTTCGACGGCGCCGTACGACACTTCGACGCCGCGGAGCTCAAGCACGGCTCGTCTCCTCCTCGTCCACGCCGAGATAGGCGTCGACGACGCGCTGATCCTCGAAGACGGTGGCCGAGGGCCCGACGGCCACGAGGCGGCCCAGCTCGAGCACGGCCACCCGGTCGCACAACGAGGTGATGAAGTCGAGCTTGTGGTCGACGAGGAGCATGGACACTCCCTCGCCCTGCAAGCGGCGCAGGTGTTCAACGAGCTGATCGGTCTCGGAGGCATCGAGGCCGGCCGACGGCTCGTCGAGCAGGAGGATCCGCGGCTGCCCGTTGATCGCGCGGGCAAGCTCGAGGAGACGGCGCTGACCGTAGGAGAGACGTGCCGTCGACTCCTCGGCGAGCGGCGTGAGCCCGACCCGCTCGAGCGCCAGCGTCGCGGCTTCCCAGCGGGCGCGGTCGCGCCGCACGACGCCGAGCCGCTCGAAGGAGGCCGAGACCATCCCAGTCCGTGAACGGTCGGCCGTCGACAGCAGCACGTCCTCGATGCAGGTGAGGTGGTCGTACGTCTGTGGCGCCTGGTATGTGCGCAGGACCGCCAGAGCCCGCACCCGGCCGACTCGTCCGAGCCGCACCGGTTCGCCACGCACGCGCAGCGACCCGGCGGCGGGGACTACCCCGCTGAGAGCGTTGAGGAACGTTGTCTTGCCGCTGCCGTTGGGGCCGACGAGGCCGAGGATCTCGTTCTCGAGCACGGACAGGCTGACGCCGTCGACGGCGCGCACACCGCCGAACTGCACGCCGATGTCGGCAGCGTCGAGCACCGGCGCCCCCGGGGAGGCGCGCGCCGCGCCGTCGGTGCCCCCGGCTTGCAGCGGCGGGGTGACGGCAGGCTTGGCGCCGCGGCGGCGCGCGCTCTCGTCCGCCACCGGCCTCTTCTTCGGAGTGAGCCCGAACAGATCGCTCAACCAGGTGCGCTGCTCGGGATGCGCGCGCCCGAGCACGAGTGAGCGAACGCGACGGCCGATCCCGACCAGCCCTTCGGGGAACGCGACCATCGTGATCACGAGCAACGAGCCGAAGAAGATGTCGCGGAAGTCCCCGAGTCTGTGCTCCTGGCCGAACGCGGTCACGGTGAGGTCGATGCCCGAGATGCCGAGCACCTCGCCCTGCAGCCACTGCGGCACGAAGACGTAGAAGGCCGCGCCCACGATCGGTCCCCAACGCGAGTCGAGGCCGCCGAGGATGAGCATGACGAAGATGCCGAGACCGAGGTCGATGCCGAAGGAATCGGGCGTGATGAAGCCTTTGGTGTGGGCGAAGATCGCTCCGCCGACCCCGGCGATCGTCGAGCCCAGCACGAACATCGTGATGCGCAACCGGAGCACCGGGACGCCGACGGTCGACGCGACCACGTCCTGGTCGCGCATCGCGATCGTCTCGCGCTGGACCGGAGAGCGTGCGAGGAGGATGGTCAGGGTCATGGCCAGCGCCAGCGCCCCGAACCACACCCAGAAGATCCGGTACGGGTTGTCGAGCGGGTATCCGAACAGCGCGATGTCGCGGATGCCCGTGGTGGTGTCGCCGCTCGCTCCCGTGAACTCGGTCCAGCGCCTGAGCACGATGAGCACGATCTCGCTGAGCCCGAGGGTCGCGATCGCGAAGTAGAAGTGCGACGCGCGCCGCATGAGGAACGCGAAGGCGACGGCGATTGCGGCCGTGACGACGACGGCGACGAGCACGCCCATCCAGAACGAGTCGACGCCGAACAGCGCGATGCGCGTCGCCCACGCCGACGTGTAGCCGCCGACTGCAGCGAAGACGGCCTGGGAGAAGGCGAACTGCCCCGAAACGCCGAAGACGAGATAGAAGCCGACGACGATGACGCAGTAGTAGAGCCACGTGTTGATGAGGTCCTGGTCGCCGAATGCCGAGACTCCGAACTGGCGGAACAGCGCCACCCCCAGCAGGAACAGCGCCAGCCAGAGGTACGGCTGGCCCCGCATGGCCGGGGGACGCGGGCGGTCCCTGGCGGAGCTGGCGGGGGTCGCCTCCGCCGCCGGTGCCGTGCGCGGGGTCTCGACAGCCGTCTGCGGCGGCGTCATTACAACCGCCGAACGGCAGCGCGCGTGAACAGGCCCTGCGGTCGGAGCGCGATCACCAGGATCATCAACACGAACGGATAGATCGCGGCGTAATCGCGCCCTATGTAGCCGCCGAAGAGGTGCTCGATGAGCCCGATCGCGAGGCCTCCGACGACGACCCCGCCGATGCTCCCGAATCCCCCGAGCACCGCCGCCGCGAAGCCGAGAATCATGAAGTTGAACCCGAGCGTCAGGTCGACGCTCCCGAGCGGTCCGAGCAGGATGCCGGCGAGCCCGGCGAGCGCGGCCGACAGACCGAACGCCAGCATCGAGAGCCAGTTGACCGGAACGCCGCAGAGCTTGGCGGTGTCACGGTCGACCGCCGTCGCCCGCAGCTGACGCCCGAAGCTCGTGAACTGGAAGAGCACGATCATCGCGGTCACGATGATCGCGGTCACGACGACGATCAAGACGCGCTGGTAGCTGATGTTGGCGCCGGCGATCTTGAGCACGTCGCCTCGAACCGGGCTGTCGAGGAAGCGGGGCGTTGTCCCTTGCCACAGTCCGATGAACGCCCGCAGCACGAGCGCGGCGCCGAGCGTCGTGATGACGATCACGTGGATCGAGCGGCCGCGCAGCGGTGCATATGCGACCCGCTCGAGCCCCATGCCGATCAGGAACATGATCAGGATGGTGACGGCGTATCCGGGGATGAGGCCGAGTGCCCCCAAGCCGAACATGCCCTCCTTCTGCGTGGTCCAGATCGCGATGTAGGCACCGAGGGTGATGAGATCCCCTTGCGCGAAGTTCACGACTCCCGTGGCCTTGTAGGTCACCAGGAAACCGACTGCCGCGAGCGCAGCGATCGCGCCGGTCGCCAGACCGCTCGCGAGCAGCGCGACAAATTGGCTCATGCCGCGCTGCCCGTGAGCGTCCGGTGCACTCGGAGCTGCTCCCTTACGGAGTCGATGACGGTGCAGGTGCCGCGGTCGTCGGGACCGTGGTCTCGGGCACGACGCCCGGCAGCTCTCCGGGCTGGAAGCGGAGAGCCTTGGCGATGCTCTCCTTGCCCTGAGCGTTGAACTTCACGATGTTCGCCGTGTGCTGGAGCACGTTGAGGTTGTCGGCCTTGTAATCGGCGCAGATGCCGTCGTACGAGATCGACGCGATCGCCCGGTTCAGCTTGTCCGGGCTGGTCGAGCCGGCATTCTTCGCCGCCGCCGCGATCAGCTTGACCATGTCGTACGTCTGCGCTGCCGAATAGATCGGTGGATCTCCGAACATCGACTCGTAGTCCGACACCCACTTCTTGACCTTGGAGCTCTTGTCGACAACCGGGACGCAGTCGTCGGTGCCCTTGAGGTTCGTCGCCGCCTTGCCCTGCACGACGCCGCCCGCGGCGATGATCCCCGCGCTCGCGCCGTCGACGTGCGGGACATTGATCCCGTTGTCGACGAGCTGGTTGGAGATGACCCCGAGCGGGTTCGGGAAGTTGTAGTCGAGAATTGCGGTGGCACCCTTCATCGCCGTCGCCAGCTCCGTGAGGTCGGTCGCGGTCGTGGAGTTCGTGCGCTCCGCGACGATGCTGACGCCCTGCTTCCCTTGGATCACCTTCTTCGCTGCGTTGCAGCCGTTGACACCCGTCGCGTTGTCGACGCACACGAGCGCGATCTTCTTCTTCTTCAGCGTGTCGATCGCGTACTCAGCCTGGGCGGTGAAGCTGAGCGTGTCGACGGGACGGATCAGGAACAGGTTGTTGGCGCCCTTGGGACCGTTCTTCACCAGCTGCTCCCCCGACGAGAGCGTGAAGAACGGGATACCGGCGCTCTTGATGCTCTGCGACACCGCGATGCCCTGCGAGCTGGCCGGAAAGCCGATGATCGCGTCGGGGTCCTGGTCACGCGCCTGCTGGAACGCGTTCTCCGCTCCGGCGGGAGCGACGGGCGCGGGGATCCGGATGTACTCGACCCGGTCGCCCAGCTCCTCGGCTGCCATCTTTGCGCCGTTGTCGTAGTACGGCACGGCGGCCGCGCTCTCCCCGGTGGTCTCGGCGAGCAAGACGATCTTCACCTTCGGGGCCTTGCCGCCCGCTCCGGCCGAGCTCGCCGTCGCCGCTACGACCGAGGCTGCGACTCCCACGGCGAGCAGCGTGCACAACGACCTTCGAAGTCTCACGAGTCTCCCCCCTGTCTCGGACGCTCCGCGTCCGGCTCGTGCTGCCCCGTGTCGCTCTGGCTAGTCAAGCAGAACCTACCAAGCGCGCGCTAGCTTGGGTCGGCAGGGATGCCGAACGCCACCGCTGTCGACGACGCCATCACCGGTGAGGTCATCCGCAGCGGCCTGCTGGTGGCAGCCGAAGAGGCGAGCGTCGTCGTCGTGCGGTCGTCGCACAGCACCTTCATCCAGGAGGGTGCCGATGCGTGCGCGGCCATCCTCGACGCTTCGGGGCAGCTCGTCGCGCAGTCCACTGCAACAAGCCTCATGCACGGGGCGAGCCTCCGGAGCTCGATGCCCTCACTGCTCGAGGAGTGCCCGCTCGATGCGATGCAGCCGGGCGACGTCTTCGCCCTCAACGATCCCTATCGCGGTGGCATCCACGCCAACGACATCCTGGTGTTCCGGCCCGTCTTCGGCGACGGCCGGGTCGTGTTCTTCGCCGGCACCCTCATCCACGTCGCCGACCTCGGCGGCAACGCGGTGGCCGGGCTCGCGGCGCTGGCCACCGACACGTTCGCCGAGGGGCTGTTGCTGCCGCCGGTCCACCTGTATCGGAACGGCGACTCCGTGGACGACGTGTTGGCCATCATCGCCCGCAACAGCCGAGCGCCCGACAAAGTGATCGGCGACGTCCGAGCCCTCGTCGCAGGCGTGAACGTCATCGCGCGTCGGGTGGAGGAGCTCCTCGAACGCTTTGGCGCGACGACGGTCGAGCGTTTCGTCCGGGCTTCGATCGAAGATGCCGAACGGCGCGTGCGTGATGATCTGCGCCAGCTTCCC
>JBKPDG010000178.1:0-26314 GCA_046727755.1 Actinomycetota bacterium | reverse complement strand
AACACCGACCGCGCCAGCACCGGCGCCCCGCGCCGGCGCGCCAGGTCGAGCGCAGCCGGGGTGATGTCGATCCCGAGCGCGACGATGCCGCGCTCGGCGAGCGCGAGGACGTGGCGTCCGGGCCCGCAGCCGACGTCGAGCACGGGCGCCGTCGCGCGAGCCAACACGGCGTCGTCCTCGACGGTACGGGGCTCCGGCCACCCGTGCGCGCGTGTCGGGAGCGCCCGCCCGTCAGAGGCTCGCAGACAAGCAGTCATCGCGCAGCGACCGCTTCGTCGCGCGCTCGGAGCCGATGCAGCATCGGTCGGAGCGTCGCTGCGAATCGGCTGGCGGGTGCGGTGCGCGCGACGTCGACGGCGTCGTCGATGTTGTCGACATCGCGCATGATCGGCAGCGCGCCGGTGCGCAGGCCGAGCGCGCGCAGACGAATCTGCTGCTCGGCACCTGTGTTCGGGGTACTCATCGGCACACCGAGAAAGACAGCGGGGTCCGGAGCGCGCAGCCCGAGCGCCCACCACCCGCCGTCGACGGCCCGGCCGAGGACGGCGTCGACTCCCGGTGCGTCGAGGGCGCGCAGCGACGCGGTGAGCGGTGCCGGAGTTACCTGGGGCGTGTCCATGCCGATGAGCAGCCCGCCGTCACCAACGTCCGTGAACGCGTGCGCGAGGCGTTCGTCGAGGCCGTCACCCCGCTGGGGGATCACCTCGAAGCCGCTGGGAAGCCACGGACCGGGCGCGCCGTCGAGGACGAGCACGCGCCGATCGCACCGGATCCCGGCGACGGCCGTCAGCGTGTCGACGAGCGCGGCTTCGGCGAGACGGGCGGCCTCCTCCGGCTCACACGGGGGACACAACCGGGTCTTGACCCGTCCCGGCACCGGTGACTTCGCCAGCACGATGACCGTCACCACATCACCCGGGCCATGTCGAGGACCGTCCGCGCCGTGCCGCGCACTGTGCCGGTCACCTTCGATCGGCCGATCCTGGGCGCGTACGCGACCGGGACCTCGAGGATCCGCCAGCCCGCGGCCGCCGCCCGGACGACCATCTCCAACGGCCACCCGAATCGCCGGTCGGTCATACCCAGGCCGAGCAGAGCTTCGCGCCGCGCGGCGCGCATCGGACCGAGGTCGCGCACGCGGCCGCCGACACGGCGCGCCATGAGCAGGGCCAGCGTCCGGTTCGCAAGCCGGGCGTGCAGCGGCCACGCGCCGGGTTCCGTCGTGCGGCGCGCCCCGAGAACGAGATCTGCTTCGCCGGCGATGACCGGCGAAGCGACGAGCGGCAGCTCGCGCGCGTCGAGCGAGCCGTCGCAGTCCATGAAACACACGACGTCGCTCGTCGCGGCGCGTAAGCCGCTGAAGCACGCGGCACCGAACCCGCGGGCGGGCTCGAGCACGACCCGTGCGCCGAGATCCAAGGCGATCCTCGCGGAGCCGTCGCTTGATCCGTTGTCGACGACGATGGGGTCGTAGCCGCACGGAAGCCGCGCCAGGACTCCAGGGATCGCGTCTGCTTCGTCGAGCACCGGGAGCACGACGTCGGGCATCGATGCGACGGTACCCACGCGCCGCTGAATGGCAACGATGTAGGTGCTTACGATTTCCGAAACACCCGCGCGTCGGGCGCAGGCCGACGAGTTGACGTCGGTACGCTCCGGTCATGGTCACCGGTGCCGTCGACACCGCGATCGCGGCGCGCGGCGAAACATCGCGACGGACCGTGACCGCATCCGGCTCGGCGTTCGTCACGGTCGGCGTACTCGCCGCGTGGGCGATCGTCATCGTGGTCGCGCACGTGCTGCTCGAGCGGCTCCAGGCCGCGGGAGCGAACATCCGCATCCAGGCCGCCCCTCTCGTCGGCACGTTCGAGCTCCGGGTGGGCACTCGTCTCCTCGCCGCCGTGGCCGTCGGCGCGCTGGTCGTGCTCGCCGGGCCGAGGATGGCTGAGCGCGTCGGTTGGCGCTCGTTACTGGTGGCCTCAGCCGCGGTCGGTGCGCTGTGGGCCGTGTCGCTCGCGCTGGTCGACGGTGGGCAAAGCTTGACGCGCCCGCTCGAGGCGCGCACCGAGTACCTCGTCGACGTGGCGAGCGTCGGCTCGCCGGGCGCGCTCCTCTCGACGTTCGTCGACCGCATCGGCGACTACAGCATCCACGTCCAGGGTCACCCGCCCGGGATGCTGCTGTTGCTCTCGGCGCTCGACCGGATCGGGCTCGGCGGCTCCGGCTGGGCTGCGGCCCTGTGCATCGCCGGCGGCGCCGCTGCGGTTCCCGCGGTGCTGGTTGCCGTACGCGAGGTGGCGGACGAGCAGGTTGCGCGCCGCGCCGCGCCCTTCCTCGTGCTCACGCCGGCCGCCATCTGGATCGCCACCAGCGCCGATGCCTTGTTCATGGGCGTGAGCGCGTGGGCGGTCGCACTGGTCGTCCTTGCAACCGGGCGTCGCGGCCGGCGGTCGGACGCGTACGCCTTCGCGGGTGGGCTCCTCTTCGGCGCGACAGCGTTCCTGTCGTACGGCCTCGTGCTGCTCGCCGCCGTGCCCGCCATCGTCGCGTTTCGGCGCCGCCGGTTCCGCCCCCTCGCGCTGGCAGCGGTCGGCGCCGCGCCCGTGTTCCTCGTGTTCCTCGCCGGCGGTTTCTGGTGGGTGGCCGGCCTGCTGGCAACGCGCGAGCGGTACTTCGCCGGCGTCGGCTCGCGCCGGCCGTACCTCGATTTCCTGGTGGCCAACGCCGCGTCCCTGGCGATCGCCCTCGGCCCGGCGGTCGCGGTGGCGCTGGTCCGCCTGCGGGATCGGCGGCTATGGCTTCTGGTGGGCGGCACCCTGGCGGTGGTCGGAGCCGCGATGATCAGTGGGATGTCGAAGGGGGAAGTCGAGCGCATCTGGCTGCCGTTCGGGATCTGGCTCTTGCCCGCCGGTGCCGCCTTGGCTGCGAGGCGGCACCGCGCCGCGGCCGGATGGCTCGGCGTCCAGGCGACAACGGCCATCGTCGTCGCGAGCGTGGTGAAGGCGTCGTGGTGACGGACGCGCCGACCCGGATCCTCGTCGTGGAAGACGACCGAACGGTGGCGGAGGTCGTCACGAGGTATCTCGAGCGCGAGGGGTTCACCGTCGAGTCCGTCGGTGATGGTCACGAAGCGCTGACGCGCGCCGATGAGCAGCTGCCCGACCTCGTCGTGCTCGACATCATGCTCCCCGGGCTCGACGGGTTCGAGGTGTGTCGGCGCCTGCGGTCGCGCGCGCCGATCCCGGTCGTGATGCTCACAGCACGCGGCAGCGAGGAAGACCGGGTGCTCGGCCTCGACCTCGGCGCCGACGACTACGTTTCCAAGCCGTTCTCGCCCCGCGAGCTCACCGCCCGCGTGAAGGCGGTGCTGCGCCGGGCGGGAGGGTCACCGCTGGGCGATCTCGATCGCGCCGAGACCGTGCAGTACGACGGCCTCGAAATCGACCTCGGGGCACGCGAAGCGCGGGTGCGCGGCGAGCTCGCGACGCTCACTGCGCGCGAGTTCGAGCTGCTTGCGTTCCTCGCAGGACGGCCCCGGCAGGTCTTTCGTCGTGACGAACTTCTCGAGCACGTGTGGGGGTACACGTACGGCGACACCTCCACCGTCACGGTGCACATCCGCCGGTTGCGAGAGAAGATCGAAGACGACCCGTCGACGCCCCGACGCATCACGACCGTTTGGGGCGTCGGTTACAGGTTCGACCCGTGAACGAGACCACCGAGCTCGCTCTGCTCGCGGCGGGGACGGCCGCGACCGCCGCCGTTGCCGGCGCGCTGGTGTTGCGTGCGCTCCGGCGGCGGAGCCTCGGCACGCAAGCCGCCGCCGTAGCGGTCGTCGCGGTGGTCGGCGTGGGCGTCGGCGCGTGGGCCGGCGCGCGTGCGATGTTCCTGTCGGAGCACGATCTCTGGGCGCTCGGAGTGATCCTCGTGGCGGCGGGCGCGGTCGGGGTCGCGAGCGCACTCGTCCTCGGGCGACGGGTCGGAGCCGCGAGCGAGGCGCTCGTCGGCGTGGCCCGCCGCCTCGGCGACGGCGACTCGCAACCGGCCGGATCCGGGCCCGGCCCGGCGGCGCCCCAGGAGCTGGCGCGCTTGCACCGGGAGCTCGAGCTGACCTCGCGCCGCCTCGAGGACGCGCGGGCGCGGGAGCAGGCGCTCGACGGCTCGCGGCGCGAGCTCGTCGCCTGGGTCTCGCACGATCTACGCACGCCACTCGCCGGCATCCGCGCCATCGTCGAGGCGCTCGAGGACGGGATCGTCGACGACTCCGAGACCGTGGCGCGCTACTACGCCACTCTGCGGGGCGAAGCGGACCGGCTCGCCGAGCTGGTCGACGACCTCTTCGAGCTGAGCCGCGCGCAAGCGGGTGTGCTCCAGCTCCAACTCCAGCGGGTCTCGCTCGGTGATCTGGTCTCCGACGCGTTAGCGGGTGCGTCCCCGATCGCGGCGGCGAAGGGGGTGCGCTGGGAAGGCCGCCTCGACGGGCCGCCGGCAGAGCTCGAGGTCTCGACGTCAGAGGTGCTGCGGGCGCTGCGCAACATCCTCGAGAACGCGATCCGGCACACCCCGAGCGACGGCTCGGTCACGGTCGAGGCGGGGAGCGACGACGGAGGCGCCTACGTGTCGGTCGTCGACACCGGCGGCGGGATCCCCGAGCGCGACCTGCCCCGGGTCTTCGAGGTCGCCTTCCGCGGCGACGCGGCACGGACCCCCGGTGACGCCGGCGCCGGCCTCGGCCTCGCCATCGCCCGCGGCTTCGTAGAGGCCCACCGGGGCGACATCACCGTCCGCAACGAGAACGGCGGATGCCGCTTCACCGTCCACCTTCCGATCCCCGGGCGCGGGTAGATGCGCGTCCTCGTCACCGGCGGGGCAGGCTTCATCGGATCGCACGTGGTCGACGCGCTCGTCGCCGGCGGCCACGAGGTCCGGGTGCTCGACACCGCGCGCTCGGCCTCCGACGGCGTCGACCATCGTCGAGTCGACATTCGTGATCCTGACGCCGTTCGCGGCGCGATCGCCGGCGTCGATGCGGTGTGCCACCAGGCCGCCATGGTCGGCTTGGGCGTCGACTTCGGCGACGCGCCGCACTACGTGAGCCACAACGACGTCGGGACCGCCGTTCTCCTGTCGGCGCTCCACGAGCAACATTTCCGTGGCCGACTCGTCCTCGCGAGCAGCATGGTCGTGTACGGCGAGGGCCGGTACCGGTGCCGCGCCCACGGCGTCGCCCGGGCCGGACCGCGAGAACCGGAGCGGCTCGACCGCGGCGAGTGGGACCCGTGCTGCCCAATGTGCGGAGGAACGCTGCTCGCGGAGCCGGTGCCCGAGGACGCACAGACCGATCCCCGCAACGTGTACGCGGCGACGAAGCTCCACCAGGAGCACTTGTGCTTCGCGTTCGGGCGCGAGCATCGAGTGCCGGTCACCGCGCTCCGGTACCACAACGTGTACGGGGACCGTATGCCGCGCGACACGCCCTACTCGGGGGTGGCGGCGATCTTCCGCAGCGCGGTCGGGGCGGGTCGGGCGCCGCGCGTGCTCGAGGACGGACGCCAGCGTCGGGACTTCGTCCACGTGCGCGACGTGGCGCGCGCCAACGTCCTCGCGCTCACCGCCGATCCGCCGGTCGGCGGCGCGCTCAACGTGGCGAGCGGCGCGCCCCGCACGGTGCTCGATCTCGCCCAGGCGCTCAGTTCCGCAGTCGGGAACGGGGCCCCGGCCCCGGACATCGTCGGCGGGTACCGGATCGGCGACGTCCGCCATGTGTTCGCGGACACCGAGCGTGCGCGCGCCCGGCTCGGGTTCACCGCGAAGGTCGGCTTCGACGAGGGTGTGCGTGAGTTCGCGTCGGCGCCGCTGCGCGCGGCCGCAGCTCAGTAGTTGTTGGGAAGGACGCGCTCGAGGTACGAGTAGAACACGAACAGCGCGACCAGGAACGGGATCGCGCCGGCGAGCCAGGTGGTCCAGCGCGGGTAGCGGTGGAAGAGGAGCCACCACAGCCCGCCGACGACCGCGGCGATCAGTCCCCAGAGGAAGACCGGAGCCCGCGACTCGCTGCCGCCGGAGAGTCCGGTGTCGAGGACGAGCTTGGGTTGTGTGTCGGGGGCCTGGAGGGCCGATGGCCCGTCCTGGTCCAGGCGCGCCTGGACGATCAAGCGCTCCGAGGCCGAGTACTTCGGGTTGCACGTTGTGAGCGTGAGCGTGGCTTCTCCGGGCACGGGATCAAGGACCTCGGTCTGGGTGGGGCTGACGACGAAGGGATCGCGGGCCAGCTCGTACTTCCAAGTCCCCGTGAGCGTCTGGAACGAGATCGTGTCGCCCAGCGCGAGCTGGTCGAGGTCGCCGAACGGCGCGCCGTAGGTCGTGCGGTGTCCGGCGATGGCGGCGTTCCCGAGCTGGCCGGGCAGCGGCGATCCCTCGTAGTGGCCCGGCGCCTTGCGCAGGTCGGGGACGGTCGTGCCCTCGACCACGACCTTGTCGACGCCGATCTCGTCGATCTTGATCACACCGACGGGATCGCCGGCGGCGGGCGTGGACGGCAAGGCGAGCGGCGCCGTCGTCGACGTCGTGCCGGAGGTCGTCGTTGTGGGGCTCTGCGAGCTCTGGCGGGCCAGCTCGCGGTCGAACTGGCTCTCGAGATCGGATTGGGCGCGCGCCTCGTAGATGCCCGTGCCCCACAGCTGGTAGGCGACGAACAAGAGGATCAGCAGCCCGACCGTGACCAGGACCCGGCCGATGGCCCCGATCACGGTGCGCACGGTGCCAGAGGCTACTTCCGGGCCTCGTCGCGGCTCGGTCTGCATCCGGGACGGTTCGCCCAGGTCAGAGGCCCCTTCGTACACTCATCGTGCTTTGATGCGCCTACCGGGGTGAAGCCCGTGGAGGCTTGCCCGCCGACCTGCGCCGTCGAGTTACGTGGGCTGATCGCTCATCGTTCAGCTAAGCGGAGATTGTCGTGCTCTCTCAGCGCGCCCAGCCATGGATGCTCCGGGTCCGCGAGTGCGATCGCATCGGCAAGCCATGCGCGGCGATGAGCATCGAGATGCGGGTGGAGCACAGCGAAGTCGTCGAAGTCCTTGGGACGGGCCATCCTGCTCTTGTAGAGAAGCGCCACCTCGGGCCGCGAAAAGTTGATACGCGAGGAGTCTGCGTCAAGGGAGCTGTCCAACGGCTGCCTCACGCGTGAGTCGTAGCGATAGACCCACTCATCACCGTCGACATCGCAAATCAACCAGTCCATTGCCCAGGGTTCGCTGCGGCCCGGGCGGCTCACCACCCGGCGGACATCGTCGGGAAGGGTCTGACCCCGATAGTGGAGCCGTGCCCCAGCATCCACGTAGTAGTGCTGCCATGAAGGCATCGCGGTGAGGAGCCTCGGCAAGTCTTCCCGGATGATCTCAACGTCGAGATCGTGCGGCTCACGAAGTTGACGCCCGAGGAACTCGTTGAACATGTACATGCCTGTGACCCGCCATCTGATCCCGGTGCCCTCTAGATACTCCGCAAGCGCCTCCGGAGCGAATGGCGCGTACGACGCCTTGTCCATGTCGCAATAGCGTCGAAGAATCGCCCGGCGCACTCGACGCAACTGGTAACGGACCCAGGCTTGACTCACGGCCGCGGGACTGTAGCCGCGGCCTGCCTAAGTGCGCGAGCGCTGCCCTACGATCACGCCCCTGGGTGGTTTTACGATTCACGTCACGGACACCAACGTGGCGACCGACATCTCGAAGTTCGACCACGCCGAAATCCCCGACATGTCGGCAACCCAGCCCAGTCGCCCCACTGGATTCCGAACTACGTCCTGAACTCCGCACTTCGCGGTTCCGTACCCTCGCCCCAGCGCGAGTATCGGTTCAACTTTCCCCGGCGCGCCATGATCGCGTGCAGCGAGCATGTCCTAGCGCGTCATGCCACACTGTCGTACCTCGAAGAAGAAAAGTCGTTTCGGAACTACTTCACCGCGCTCCACTATTGGGAGCAGTTTCTGGCCGCGGCCTGGCACTCGCTGCACACCCTTCGGTATGTCACAGGCGACAAGGTGTTCGAAGAGGGCGACGGTTCGATCGAAGAGCGGCTTCCGCGATCGGCGACTGGGCACACGTCCTTGAGGATCCATTGACGAGCGCAGATCGATTGAAGGCGTTGCGGGAGGGGTCTGCGGAAGTGGGCACGGCGTAGTGCACGATTCCTGACGCGGTGCCGCTGGCATCGGACAGGCACACGATCGGGCGGGCCCACGCCTCCGATCTACGTCATTGGACGGGCGGTCCGTAGACTCTGACCAGGCCTTCTACCGTCTACCGGGGTTTCGAGAAGCTCACGGAGGCTTGCGTGTCCCTCGTCGTCCGCCTGCGATCCGCCGTCTGCCTCCTGGGTCGGTTCCCGGCCCTGGCGGGGGTCGACTTGGACGTCGCAGCGGGCGAGGTGGTGCTGCTCTCAGGCGCGAACGGGTCGGGGAAAACCACGTTGCTCCGTTTGCTCGCCGGGCTGCACCGGCTGCACTCGGGATCGGGGGTCGTGCTGGGCCACGACCTGTCGATCGACCGGCGGGGCGCGCGGCGCGCGATCAGCCTGCTCGGGCACGAAACGGGCTGCTACGACGATCTCACGGTCCGCGAGAATCTCCGCTTCGCGGTGCGCGCCGCGGGCAGGAGCGCGGACGCGTACGACGCCGTGCTCGATCGCGTCGGCCTGACGGCCCAGGCCGGCGTCGCCCACGGCCGCCTCTCGGCTGGCCAGCGTCGCCGTCTCGCGCTGGCCGTCGCCCTCGCACGCGACCCGCTGCTCCTCCTCCTCGACGAGCCCCACGCCGGGCTCGACGCCGCCGGCCGCGCCGTGCTCGACGCCACGATCTCGTCGGCTCCCGACGAGGACCGCACCGTGATCCTCGCCTCGCACGAGCTCGACCGGACGCGAGCTCTCGCCGGGCGCGAGGTGGTTCTCGCCGGCGGCCTCGCTCGTTTTGGCGTCGCTGCACCGCCTATATCCCGGAGCAGCGACGCCAAAACCGAACACGCCGAGGCGCGCGCATGAACCTCTGGCGCGAGGCGATGCTCGTGGCGGGGAAGGACCTGCGGATCGAAGCTCGCTCCCGCGTGACGCTGTACCAGGTGCTGCCGTTCGGGCTGATCGTCATCCTCTTGTTCGCGTTCGCGCTCGACCCCAGCCGCGGCGTGCTGTCGCGCGTCGCGGCGGGCTTGTTCTGGGTGGCGGTGCTGCTGGCGGCGCTGCTCGCCGTGTCGCGCTCGTTCGCGGTCGAGACGGAGAACGCCGCTCGCGACGGGCTGCGCCTTTCTGGCCTCGACCCGGCGGCGGTGTTCCTCGGCAAGGCGGGCGCGATCGCGGTGCAGCTGGCGGTGCTCGAGATCGCGCTCGGCGCCGGCATCGCCCTCCTCTACGACGTCGAGCTGCGCTCGCTCGGGCTTCTCGTGGCGGCGGCGGTCGCCGCGACTGCCGGCGTGGCCGCCACCGGTACCCTCTACGGCGTTCTGGCTGCCGGTCTGCGCGTGCGCGAGACGCTCGTCCCGTTGCTGCTGCTGCCGGTGGTGGCGCCGGTGATGCTGGGCGCGACCCGGGCCTGGGAGGCGGGGCTCGGCAGCGCCACCTCCGACGGGTGGCCGTGGGTCGCGCTGCTGGCGCTGTTCGCAACGTTGTACACGTCGATCGGGATGCTGGCCTTCGGGCCCCTCCTGGAGGAAGCATGAGCGAGGCGGCGCTGCTCAACCGGCGGCTGGCCACCGTCCTCGGGTGGTCGGCGCTGGCGTCGCTGACCGTCCTCGCCGTGTTCGGGCTCTGGATCGCGCCCCCAGACGCCGTGCAGCGTGACGCGCAGCGGCTCATGTACCTGCACGTGCCGGCGGCGTGGCTCGCCTACCTCGCGTTCGGGGTCACCGCCCTCGCCTCGGCGCTGTATCTCTGGCGACGCACCCGCTCGGCGGTCTGGGATCGCATCGCGGGCGCGTCGGCGGAGATCGGCGTGGTGTTCACCGCGCTCACGCTCGCGCTCGGCTCCCTCTGGGGGCGGCCGGTCTGGGGGATCTGGTGGGCGTGGGACGCCCGGCTCGTGTCGACGGCTGTCCTCTTCTTCCTCTACGTCGGCTACCTCGCGCTGCGCCGCATCCCCGGCCCAGGCCGTGGTACCCGGTGCGCGATCGCGGCGCTGATCGCCGTTGTCGACGTGCCGATCGTGCACTTCTCGGTCGACTGGTGGCGCACGCTCCACCAGGAGGGGACGGTCTTCAACGAGGAGCTCAAGGCGCAGATCCACGGGACCATGGCGTTCACGCTGTTCTGGGGTGTGCTCGCGTTCACCCTCGTCTACGTGTACCTCCTCGACCGGCGGTACCGCCTCGAGGCATTGGAGGAGGGCCGCGACGAGCGCGAGCTCGAGCAGGCCATCGCCGAGCGGGTCGCGTCCGGCGACGAGGACGGGTCGGGCGGAGCGGACGAGCTCGTCGACTCGGGAGCGCCCCGATGACCCCGATGAGGTTGCCATGACCGACGCCGGCTACGTCGTCGCCGGCTGGGTGTTCACCGCCGTGGTGCTCGCCGGCTACTGGGCGTCGATCGCGCGGCGCACGCGCCGCGCCCGGCGCAGCCTCCCGCCGGGCGAGAGCCCCAACCCGTGAGCGTCACCGACACCGCGCCACCGCCTCCGCCGAGCGCGACGCCGGCGCGTTCCCGCCGGAAGCGACGCGCCATCATCGCCGCCGGCGTCTGCGTCGCCGCGATCGTCGCCATCGTCGTCCTCGCGGTCGCACTGTCACAGAACGTCGTCTTCTTCCGCACGGTGTCGGAGGCGGTCGAGAAGCGATCGAGTGAGCAAGACGACCGGCTGCGCGTGGCCGGCGCCGTGGTGCCGGGCACGATCGCCGAGACCGGGAAGGGCGTGCGCTTCGAGATCACGGACGGCAAAGCGACGATCCCGATCGTGCACCGGGGCGACGCACCCGGCTTGTTCAAGGACGGCGCGCCGGTCGTGTGCGAGGGCCGGTGGAGCAACGGCGCGGCGTTCGACTCGGACCGGATCCTCATCAAGCACGGCAGCGAGTACAAGCCGCCGAAGGTCGAGACGACCGGGCCCGGATCGTGAAAGCGACGCTCGGGGTGCTGGCGCTCGCGCTCGGCGCCAGCGGCGCGCTCTTGGGCATCGGCACGCTCGCAGTGGGGCTCGCCCGACACGATGACCGTCTCCTGCGCGTCGGCCGCCGGTACGTGTACGTCGTGCTCGCGGCCGCGGTGCTCGCGGCGGCCGTCATGGAGTGGGCGTTGCTCACGCACGACTTCTCACTCGAGTACGTCGCCGACAACAACGCCCGGGCGACGCCGCTGCTGTACACGATCACCGGCCTGTGGGCGGCGCTCGAAGGGTCGATCCTGCTGTGGGGACTCGTGCTCGGCGGCTACCTCGCGTTCGTTGCGCACAAGTTCCGTGCCCGCGCCGGTGACCCGCTGGTCGGGTGGGCGCTCCTCGTCGGGCTCGTCGTCGCCCTCTTCTTCTTCGGGCTGATGCTGGGACCGGCCAACCCGTTCAAGACGCTGGCGAACGTGCCCTCGGATGGGCAAGGCCCGAACCCGATCCTCCAGAACCACCCGCTGATGGCGTTCCACCCGCCGATGCTCTACCTCGGCTACGTCGGGTTCACCGTGCCGTTCGCGTTCGCGATCGCGTCGCTCGTCACCGGTCGCTTCGGCGAGGGCTGGCTCGCCGAGACCCGCCGGGCGACCCTCGTCGCCTGGGGCTTCCTCACCGTCGGCATCGTGCTCGGCGCGTGGTGGAGCTACGAGGTGCTCGGGTGGGGCGGCTACTGGGCGTGGGACCCGGTCGAGAACGCGTCGCTGCTGCCGTGGCTCACCGCGACGGCGTTCATCCATTCCGTGATCGTGCAGGAACGCCGCGGCATGCTGCGGGTCTGGAACCTCTCGCTCGTGATCGCGACGTTCTGCCTCACCATCCTCGGGACGTTCCTCACGCGGTCCGGGATCCTCAACTCGGTCCACTCGTTCACGCAGTCGGCGATCGGCCCGACCCTGCTCGTCTTCCTCGGGATCGTCGCCGCCACCGGCATCGGCCTCATCGCCTGGCGCGGCGACCAGTTGCGCGCCCCCGGCCGCATCGACTCGTCCGTGTCGCGCGAATCCGCGTTCCTCGCCAACAATCTTCTCTTTGCCGCGCTCGCGTTCGTCGTCCTCCTCGGCACGGTGTACCCGCTCATCGCCGAGGCGCTCCAGGACAAGCAGCTCTCGGTGGGCGAGCCGTACTTCGACCGGATGACGGCGCCACTCGGCATCGCGTTGCTGTTCCTGATGGCGGCGGCGCCGGCACTGCCGTGGCGGACGACGAGCGGCGATGTGGTGCGCGACCGCCTGCTCGTGCCCGCGTGGGCGGGCGCGCTCACGATGGTGGTCGCGGTGGCGCTCGGGGCGCGGGAGCTCGCACAGGTGTTGGCGTTCGGGCTCGGCGCGTTCGCGGTGGCCGGGATCGTGCGCCAGTACGTCGTCGGCGCCCGTGGTCGCCGCCGGGCGACGGAGGAGGCGTGGCCGGTTGCGATCGGGCGCATGGTGCGAGGGAACCCGCGCCTGTACGGCGGTCTCGTCGTCCACGTCGGCGTGGTAATCGCGGCGGTGGCGATCGCGGCGTCGTCGGCCTACTCGACCAAGCGCGAGGTCCGGCTCACCGAAGGCCAGTCGGCGACAGTGCGCGGGTACACGCTGACGTACGTCGGCGCACGCTCGGAGCGCAGCGGCCAGAAGAACACCGTGGCGGCGGACGTGCGCGTCCGCCGCGGCGGTGACGACCTCGGCACGTACGCCCCGGCGATCTCGACGTTCCCGAACGCGTCGCAGGGCATCGGGACGCCGTCGGTCCGGACCGGCTTTCGCGAGGACGTCTACCTCACGCTCGTGTCGTCGCCGAACGAGCAGGGCCGGGTGACGATCGGCGTGGCCGTGAACCCGATGGTGCTGTGGCTCTGGGTCGGCGGCGGCGTCATGGCGCTCGGCACCGTCGTCGCGCTGTCGCCGTCGTTGCGGCGCCGAACGAAGCGGGTGGAGCAGCCGGCGCCGATCGCGCCGCCGGCGCCCGAGCCGGAGAAGGTCCCGGTATGAGGCACCGGGCCCGGTGGATCGCGCTGGCAGTGGGCGTCGGCGTCGCCGCGCTCGCGGTCGTGATGGCGAGCCAGGTCGGGACCGACCCCCGGGCCGACACTACGAGGAGCCAGCTCGTCGGCAAGGACGCCCCGAGCTACGACCTTCCGACGCTTGACGGCAATCGGATCCGATCGACCGAGCTCGCGGGCAAGGTCGTGGTCGTCAACTTCTGGAACTCGTGGTGCCAGCCGTGCCTGCAGGAGTACCCGGCGCTGGTCGACTTCCACCGCCGCCACGCCGACGATCCGGGCTTCGTGATGATCGGTGTCGTCCGCGACGACACCGAGTCTGCGATCCGTCGCTACGTCGACCAGGAAGCCGTCCCGTACACGGTTGCCCTGGACCCTGGCGGACGAGCCGCACTCGACTTCGGCACCCGGGGTCAGCCGGAGACGTATGCGATCACGCCTGACGGAGTGATCGCGGGCTCGAAGTGGGGCCCCTCGAGCGTGGCCGAGCTCGAGGGGATGTTCACCGCCGCCCGGGGGCAGGCATGAGCCGGCGTGCCCTGCCGTGGGTCGCGTTGGCGGCGGTCGTGATCGTGACGCTGGCGATCGTGGTCTGGCCCCGCGGCGGCGCGCCGTCCGATGCAGAACGCGTGCGCTCTGTCAGCGCCGAGCTCCGCTGCCCCGACTGCGAGAGCCAGTCGATCGCGCAGAGCTCGACCGAGACCGCCCGCGCCGCTCGCGCCGACATCCGCCGGCGCGTCGCGGCGGGCGAGAGCGACGCCGAGATCCGCCAGGCGTACATCGACAAGTTCGGGCCCTCGATCCTGCTCAAGCCGGAGAGCGGCGGGCTCGGGATCCTCGTCTGGGGGCTCCCGGCCGCCGCGCTCGTGCTCGGCGCCGGCGGCCTCGTGCTCGCGTTGCGGCGCTGGCGCCGGGAGCCGCATCTGCACCCGACCGACGCCGACCGCGAACTGGTGGAGCGGGCCCGACCATGAGCACGCGCCTCGATCCCGAGGAGACGAGTGAGCTCGAACGCGAGCGCGATTTCCTGCTGAAGTCGCTCGACGACCTCGAGACCGAACGCGCCGCCGGCAACATCGACGACGCGTCGTACACCGAGCTGCACGACGACTACACCGCCCGTGCCGCCGCGACCATCAGGGCTCTCCGAGACGGCGTCGATGCCCGGCCCGCCGCGCCGGCGGTGCCGTGGCGGCGCCGGGGCCCCGTGATCGCAGGGATCGTCGCCTTCGCGGCGTTGGCAGCCGTCACGCTGGCTGCGGCACTCGGGGCCCGCCTCCCCGGCCAGACGTCGTCGGGCAACGCGCCCGAAGCCGCAACGAGCGGCGACGAACGGCGGGCGCGCCTGCAAGAAGCGGTGGAGGATCGACCCGACGACGCGCAGCCACGACTCGCGCTGGCCCGGTATCTCGAGGAGTCGGGTGACACGGTGGAGTCGCTCAAGCAGTACGACCGCGCCGTCGAGATCGAGCCCGACAACGTGGAGGCGCTGGCCAACGCGGGCCGGCTGCGCTTCATCGTCGCCGGACAGGTACCGAGCCCCGAAGCGCAGCAGCAGCTCGTCACCGGCGCCCGGACGCTCCTCGACCGCGCGGTGCAAGCCGATCCCGACAACGCCGACGCGCACTTCTACCGCGCAGTGCTGCTGCTCGACGGCTTCGGCGAAGTGGACGGCGCGATCAGCGAGTTCCAGCGCTACCTGGTGCTCGCGCCCGACGGGCGGTTCGCGACGCAGGCCCGCAACGCCCTCGCCATGACACTCGAGCCGCCCCCGGGCTCGGGTAGCGTGCCTCCGTAATGGCCGATCCTCCCGCGCACGAGATCAACGACGACGCCATCTACCGGGTGACGATCCACACCGATCGGGGCGCGATCGTGATGGAGCTCGACCCCCAGCTGGCGCCCAAGAGCGTCAACAACTTCGTGGCGCTCGCCCGCCAGGGCTACTACGACGGCCTCACGTTCCACCGCGTCGTGCCCGAGTTCGTGATCCAGGGCGGCGACCCGGATGGGACGGGTCGTGGCGGCCCCGGGTACCGGTTCGAGGACGAGCCCGTGCGCGGTGAGTACACGGTTGGCGCGGTGGCCATGGCGAACGCGGGACCCGACACGAACGGCTCCCAGTTCTTCGTCTGCATCGACGACTGCACGAAGAAGCTCCAGAAGAACTACAACCTCTTCGGCTACGTGGTCGACGGCATCGATGTCGCCCAGCAGACGCAGGTTGGCGACACGATGCAGTCGGTCACGATCGAAGAGGCGGCCCGCGACTGAGCCGACGGATGGACGCCGGGCTCTTCGGTCCCGACAGCGTGGCGTGGCGGCTTCACGCCGACCCGTCGATGCTCGTGAGCGCGATGCGCGCCCTGCTCGTCCAGGCGCTCGAGCCGCGGGCGATGGCCGGCGTCGTGCAGCACAGCGACTACAAGGCCGACCCGTGGGGCCGGCTGAACCGCACGGTCCGCTTCGTGCTCGACACCACCTACGGCGACACCGCGACGGCCGAGGCGGCTTGCGCCGCGGTGCACCGGATCCACGACCGCGTGCACGGCGTCGACCCCGTCTCGGGCCGCGCCTACTCGGCCCACGATCCCGACCTCTTGCTGTGGATACACGCCGTCGAGGTGCACTCCTCCGTGCACGCGTACCGCAACTACGCCGGCAGGTTGCCCGACGCCGACGCCGACCGGTACGTCGACGAGATGGTGCGCGTCGCCGAGCTCCTCGGGCTGCCGCCGGCGATGGCGCCGCGCACGCTGGGCGAGCTGCGCGAGTACCTCCGCGGCGTCGAGGGGCTCCAGCTGACGCCGGGCGCCCGGGAGAGCCTGCGGATGATCATGTACCCGCCGATGCCGTTGCCGCTGCGCCCGCTCTGGGTGCTACCGGCGAGCGCGGCGGTCGCGTCGCTGCCGCGCTTCGCGCGCCGGATGTACGGCTTGCCGTGGTTCGAGCCGGCCACGCCGTCGGTTCGCGCCGCCGTCTTCGGGCTGACCCGGTTCCTCAACGTCCTCCCGATCGAAGCCCCCGAGATCCGCGCCGCCAAGAACCGGCTCGCGGCCGCCGCGTGATGCGTATCTGAGCGACGCCAGGCGTCGTTGAAATACGCATCGGTGGCTCAGGCCGCGGCGGCGTCGACGAGGCCATAGCGGCGGCGGATCTTGCGCTCGGCCGTCCCGAAGAGCAAGGCGTCGACGAGGATCCCGATGACGAGGATCACGATCATCACCGCGATCACGCCGGCGGAGTCACCGAGCTGACGGTTGGCATCGAGCTGCTGCCCGAGCGAGAACTGCCCGGGGATCAGCACGATCAGCTCGCCGGCGAGCAGGCTGCGCCATGCGAACGCCCACCCCTGCTTGAGACCGGCGACGAACGAGGGGAGGGCCGCCGGCAGCACCACATAGCGAAACGCGCTCCAGCGCTTCGCGCCGAGGACGCGCCCCGCGCGTAACAGGATCGGCTGGATGTGATCGATCCCGCTGATGAGGCCGTTGGCGATCGACGGCGCGGCGCCGAGCACGACGACGAAGAAGATCGCGCCCTCGCCCAGCTGGAAGAGCAGGATCGCCAGAGGGAACCACGCCACGGACGGCATCGTCTGGAGTCCGGTGATCAGCGAGCCGATCGCGG
The DNA here is from genome assembly GCA_046727755.1 of Actinomycetota bacterium. Lineage (GTDB taxonomy): Bacteria > Actinomycetota > Acidimicrobiia > IMCC26256 > JACDBD01 > JALZAA01. The sequence continues at coordinate 9,563 of JBKPDG010000178.1, read as the reverse complement.
ACCGGAGGACGCGGTTGCGGGCGACGAGCGCGCCGACGATCGTCCCGATCACGAGCGCGAACGCGAAGCCCTGGAACCCGCGCCGCAGCGTTGTGCCTGCCGCCTCCATGTTGGTCCCGAAGTTCTCCCGGAACGAGTCGAACACCGTGCGGGGGCCGGGGAGCACGTACTCGGGCTTCCAACCGCTCCACACGATCAGCTGCCAGACGACGAGCACGAGCGCGATCGCCAGCAGCTTGGGCCATGCCGCCGCCCAGAATCGGGCCGCGCGGCTCGGGCCCGTCGGCAGCGCCGTCTCGAGGTGATCGAGCCCCGACAGCTCGCGGTCGAGCCGATCGGCCGTGGTGGCGCTTCCGTTCTCAGGCGTCGTCGCCATGACGGCGCACCTCCTTGCGCAGCTCCTCTGTGATCGTCGCCGCGAGGTCGGCGACCGGGTGGGATTCGATCCGTCGGGGGCGGGGGATGTCGACGGGGAACTCCGCCACCACCTTGCCGGGGCGGCTCGACAGCAGCACCACCCGGTCACCCAAGCGGACCGCCTCGCGGACGTTGTGGGTGACGAACAGAATCGTGAGGCCCTGCTCGCGCCACAGCCGCTCGATCTCGTCGTGCAGCAGGTCGCGTGTCATCGCGTCGAGCGCGCCGAACGGCTCGTCCATCAGGAGGATGTCGGCGCCCTGGGCGAGCGCGCGGGCCAGTTGCACCCGCTGGCGCATGCCGCCCGAGAGCTCGTGCGGGAGCTTGCGCTCGAAGCCTTCGAGGTGCACGACCCGCAACAGCTCGCGGACCCGGGCCCGCCGCTTCGCCTTCGGCACGCGCTGGAGCTTGAGCGCGAGCTCGACGTTGCCTTGCGCGGTCAGCCACGGGAACAACGCCGCCTCCTGGAACATCAGCGTCGCCCGCCCGTCGACCTCGACCGCGCCGGCGGTGGCGGCGTCGAGCCCGGCGACGAGGTTCAGCAGCGTGCTCTTGCCGCAGCCGGATGCGCCGAGCAGGCACACGAACTCACCTCTTTGCACGTCGAGCGAGACCGCGTCGAGCGCGGGCACTGCGTCGCCGGCGTGGCCGTAGACCTTGCTGGCGGCGCGCAGCCTGATCGGCGCGCCGGAGCCGGCTCCGGACGGGGGGACATCCAGAGCCGGCTCGTCGACGCGAGGAATCTCGGCTGCGTCGGGGCGGGTCATGCCTTGACCGTCTGCTCTCTCTGTTGCTTGAGCACCTGATTCAGGAGCTTCAGGTTGTAGATGTCCTTCAAGTCGACCGGCTTGAGCAACCCAACGGCTTCAGCGTCCTTGGCCGACTTCCGCAACGACGATGCGATCGGGTCGTTCGTGAACACGAGATTCTTGAACGAGGCCGTGACGAGCTCGGGCGGGATCGGCTTGCCGGTGGCCTTGTCGATGCCCTGGGCGACGAGCTGCTCGGCGCGCGGCGTGTCGTCGCGGATGAGCGCGTTGGCCGCGACGTGCCCCTCGAGGAGCCGCTTCACGACGTCGGGGTTGTCGTCGAGGAACTCCTTGCGCACGATCACGTGCGTGGTGACGTACCGACCATTCGGCCACAGCGTCCGCTCGTCCACGAGAACCTTGCCGCCACCCTCGTCCTTCAAGCGCGTGGCCCACGGCTCCGGCACCCAGGCGCCGTCGATCTCGCCCTGCCGGAACAGGTCCAGGGTCTGCGCGTTCTCCTGGGGCACGACCGACACATCACCGCCGCCGGCGGTGTCGGTCTTCAACCCCTTCTTCTTCAGCCACGTGCGCAGGGCGACGTCCTGGGTGTTGCCGAGCTGGGGTGACGCGATCTTCTTGTCCTCGAGGTCCTTGGCGTTCTTGATGTCGGGCTTCACGACGAGAAAGGCGCCGCCCGACGTGGCGCCCGAGACGATCCGGATCGCCTCGCCGTCGGACTGGGCGAAGGCATTGATCGCCGGGTTCGGCCCGATGTAGCTCGCGTCGATCGCCCCCGAGAGGACCGCCTCGACGACCTGGGGCCCGGCGTTGAACGCCGACGTGTCGAGCGCGACGTTGTTGCCGAGCTTCTCCCGGAAGAGGCCGCCCTCGATGCCGACGAGCGCGGTGGCGTGCGTGACATTGGGGAAGTAGCCCAGCCGCAGGGTGATGTTGCCTTGGGTGGGCGCCGCGCCCGTTGTGGCCGGCGCGAGGAACCCGACGGCGACGAAGGCGGCCACGGCGAGGGTCGTCAGTCGGGCGAGCCTGCGGGGGGCGGGCATCGAGGCGACCTCCGGGTGGGTGAGGCGGACCGGGACGTAGAATCTCTGTAAATCCGATCGACAAGCTAGGCTTTTGGGAAGAGGTCGTCAAATGCGGATCTCGGCGAAGGCGGACTACGCGGTGCGGGCGGCGGCGGAGCTCGCCGCGGCGCCCGAGGGCAGGCCCGTCAAGGGGGAGCAGCTCGCGGCGGCGCAATCGATCCCGCCCAAGTTCCTCGAGAACATCCTCGCCGACCTCCGCCACGCCGGCCTCGTCCGCACCCGCCGCGGGGCGGAGGGGGGCTACGCGCTCACCCGGGCGCCGAGCGATATCTCGGTGGCCGACGTCCTGCGGGCGGTTGAGGGACCGCTGGCCGCGGTGCAAGGCACGCGTCCTGAGGGGCTGCGCTACCAGGGCGCCGCGGCTCGCCTCCCCGAGGTGTGGGTCGCGCTACGCGCCAACCTGCGAGCCGTGCTCGAGCACGTGACCCTCGCCGACCTGGCCGCCGGTGAGTTGCCGGAGAGCGTGGTCGCGCTCACCGCCGGCGCCGACGCGTGGCAGCCGCACTGAACGAGACACGGCCACTAGCGTGCGGCCGCAAGACCGTCGACCAGATGCTCGACGAGGCGCGCGCCCGCCTCCGACGCCTGTCGCCCGCCGAGACCGCCGACGCGCTCGCCGGAGGCGCGCTCGTCGTCGACATCCGCCCCGCCGAGCAACGCGGTCGGGAGGGCGAGATGCCCGGAGCGCGCGTCATCGAGCGCAACGTCCTCGAATGGCGCCTGGATCCGGCGAGCCCCGAGCGGATTCCCGACGTCACCGACCACGAGCAGGTCGTCGTCGTCGTCGTGTGCTCGGAGGGCTACACGTCGAGCTTGGCCGCGGCGTCGCTCCAGGACATGGGCTTCCGGAACGCCACCGACCTCGCCGGTGGGTTCCTGGCGTGGAAGGCGGCGGGACTGCCCGTCCGCTGAAGTCCGGCCCGGGGTCGTGACGTAGCCTCGGACCGATGGCTGACAACACCGGGCCCACCACGCCGGTCGCGCTCGTCGAGGAGGTCTACGGCCGGTACCCGGAACGGGTTGCCGTGGGCCGCCGCCGGCTCGGACGGCCGCTCACCTACGCCGAGAAGGTCCTGGTCGCCCACGCTGAGGACCCGCACACGATCGGCGTCGAGCGCGGTGTCGACTACGCCGACTACCGGCCCGACCGGGTCGCGATGCAGGACGCCACCGCGCAGATGGCGCTCCTCCAGTTCATGACCGCCGGCCTCCCGCGCGTCGCGGTGCCGACGACCGTCCACTGCGACCATCTCATCCAGGCTCGGGTCGGTGCCGAGGTCGACCTGAAGCACGCGCTCGACGCCAACTCCGAGGTGTACGAGTTCCTGCGCACGGTGTCGGCCAAGTACGGCATCGGGTTCTGGAAGCCGGGCTCGGGGATCATCCACCAGGTTGTGCTCGAGCAGTACGCCTTCCCCGGCGGGATGATGCTCGGCACCGACAGCCACACGCCCAACGCCGGCGGTCTCGGGATGGTCGCCATCGGCGTGGGCGGTGCTGACGCCGTCGACGTGATGGCGGGCTGGCCGTTCAATACCAAGGTCCCCAAGGTCATCGGCGTGCACCTCACCGGTGGGCTGTCGGGCTGGACGGCTCCGAAGGACGTGATCCTCAAGGTCGCCGGCATCCTCACCGTGAAGGGCGGGACGGGCGCGATCGTCGAGTACTTCGGCCCGGGCTGCGAGTCCATCTCGGCGACCGGCAAGGCGACGATCTGCAACATGGGCGCCGAGATCGGCGCCACGTGCTCGATCTTCCCGTACGACGACCGCTCGGCGATGTACCTGAAGGCCACCCAGCGCGAGGAGATCGCCGACCTCGCCAACGAGTACGCGCAACACCTTCGGATCGACCCCGAGGTGGAGGATGACCCGGAGCGCTTCTACGACCGGGTCGTCGAGATCGACCTCGACGAGCTCGAGCCGCACCTCGTCGGCCCGCACACGCCCGACCTCGACCGGCCGATCTCGGAGGTGCGCGCCGCGGTCGAGAAAGAGAACTACCCGCCCGAGATCTCATACGCGCTCGTCGGCTCGTGCACGAACTCGTCGTACGAGGACATCGGGCGTGCCGCGCACGTCGCCCGGCAGGCGAAGGGGGCAGGGCTCGAGGTGCGCTCGCCGCTGTTGATCACACCCGGCTCCGAGCAGGTGCGGGCGACGATCGAGCGCGACGGCCTCCTCGACGATCTCGAGGCGATCGGCGCCAGCGTCCTCGCCAATGCGTGCGGCCCGTGCATCGGGCAGTGGAAGCGCGACGACATCGAGATGGGCGATCGCAACACGATCGTCACGTCGTACAACCGCAACTTCCCGCGCCGGAACGACGGCAACGCCGAGACGCTCGCGTTCATCGGCTCGCCCGAGACGGTGGTCGGGATGGCGCTGACCGGCCGCCTCGACGTCGACTTCGTGCACGACGGCGTGCCCGGTCCCGGAGGCGAGGCCGTGCACCTCGAGCCGCCGGTGGCCGACGAGCTGCCGGACAAGGGTTTCGATCCCGGTGACTCGGGCTTCCAGCCTCCGGCCCGCAACGCAAGAGAGGTGGAAGTCGTGGTGCACCCGGGCAGCGAGCGGCTCGAGCTGCTCGAGCCGTTCCCGGCCTGGGACGGCCGGGATCTCTCGGGCCTGCGCGTGCTGCTCAAGGCGGTGGGGAAGTGCACGACGGACCACATCTCGCCGGCGGGCCCCTGGCTCCGTTACCGGGGGCATCTCACGAACATCTCGCAGAATCTCTTCACAGGGGTGTCGAACGCGTTCGCCGACGGGCACGGGAACGGCGTCGACGTGCGGGACGGATCGGTGAAGCCGTTGCCCGACCTGGCGCGGGAGTACAAGGACGCCGGTATCGAGTGGGTCGCCGTCGGTGACGAGAACTACGGCGAAGGTTCCTCGCGTGAGCACGCGGCCATGGAGCCTCGATACATGGGCGGACGGGCCGTCATCGTCCGTTCGTTCGCGCGCATCCACGAAGCGAACCTCAAGAAGCAGGGTGTGCTCGCGTTGACGTTCGTCAATCACGCCGACTACGAGAAGATCCTTCCCGACGACACGATCGACATCGTCGGCTTGAGCGACCTCGCGCCGGGGAACCCTGTGACCGTCGTCGTGCAGCACACCAGCGGATCGAGCGACGAGATCCAGACCACGCACACGATGTCGGAGGAGCACATCGAGTGGTTCCGGGCGGGCTCCGCGCTGAACGTCTTGCGGCAGCAAGCCTGATCGGGGGTCACGTCATGCGGTCGTTGCTCCGGTTGTTCGTCGTCGCGGGCCTGGTTGCGACCGGGCCCGCCCTGGCCGGTCGGGTGGCGGTCGCGCAATCAAACCCGGCCCCCACGCCGACGGTCGAAGTCCTCGAGGAAGGCAACGAGCCGCGCGAGGCGCTCCGGCTCTCGCCGGCGGCCGGCGCGACGCAACGTTCGGCAATGACGGTGACGTTCGCGATTCAACAGTCGGGCGTGTCGTCCGGCAGCGTCGAGCCTCCGCCGACCAAGGCCACGGTCGAGACGACCCTCCAGGGCGTGACGCCCGAGGGCAACCTGCAGGTCAGCTTCTCGTACCCGTCCTTCGAAGTGTTGCGGGGCGGCGAGGCCACGGCCGAGCAGCGCCGACGTATCAAGAACGCATTCAAAGGCCTCACCGGCCTGTCGGGTCAGCTGACGCTCACCCCGCAGGGGGTGCTCGTCGACAGCACCCTCAACATCCCCCCGGATCTCGACCCCGAGGTGGGCAGTCTGGTCACGCAGGTGGGCGACCAGTTGCGCACGCTCTCCATCCCGTTCCCGGAGGCGCCGGTCGGTGTCGGCGCCCGCTGGCGGGCGACCACCGCGCTGGCCCTGAACGGCATCGAGGCCAACCAGGTGTACGAATACACGTTGAAGAAGCGCACGGGATCGCGAGTCGTGCTCGGCGTTCGCGGCACGCAGTCCGCCGGCCGACAGACGGTCCAGCTGCCGAACGTGGCACCCGGCGCCCAGCTCGAGGTCAGGAGCTACAAGACGACCTTCCGGGGCGAGAACACGGTCGAGCTGACGAGCCTCCTGCCCGTCGCAGGCGACATCCGATCGAGTGGCAACCAGACGTTCCACATCGAAGCCGGCGACGACCAGGGGACTCTTCGCCAGCGCGTCAACGTTCGCGTGGCCGTCAAACCAGCCGAACGCTGAGCACGACGGTTACCCCCAGCGGGCGAGCTCGGCTTCCAGGTCGAGAGGGTCCGTCGTCGCGTCGTGCTCGTGGGCGCCCCACTGCTCGCGCGGGACCAGCCACATGATCTCGAACTCGTTGCCGTCGGGGTCCCTGCCGTAGAGCGACTTCGTCGCGCCGTGGTCGCTCTGTCCCACGAGCGCGCCGAGGTCGGCCAGCGTGCGGCGGGCGGCGGCGAGGTCGTGGATCGACGGCACCTCCCACGCCAGGTGGTACAAGCCGACCCGGCCTCGTTCCGGACCAGGCGCGTTCGGGCCGACGGAGAAGAGCCCGAGGTCGTGGTGGTTCTCGGTGCCCGCCGCCTTGAGGAAGGCGGCAACACCAGGAATCCGCTGCACCACTTCGAACCCGAACGCTTCCTTGTAGAAGGCGGCCGCGCGGTCGGCGTCGCGCACGTAGAGAACGGCGTGGTTCAGGCGCTGCACCGGGATCATGCAGGGTGCAACCGTAGGGCGGTCCCCGGACTTCCCGCCCGCCGCCGGGCTCACCCCGCCCGCAGCGCGCGCAGACGGTCCACCACGGTGGGGAACGCGTCGAGGAAGGCGTCCACATCTTCGGGCGTCGAGCTCCAGCCGACGCTGACGCGCAGCGAGTGGTCGGCGTCGACGCCCATGGCCGTCAGGATCGGCGACGGCTCGAGGGCCTCGCTCGAGCACGCGGAGCCTGAGTGCACGGCCACCCCGCGCTGGTCCAGCCCGAGGAGGATGGGCTCGGACTCGACGCCCTCGACGCCGAGGCACACGAGGTGCGGCACCCGGTCGACGGGATCGCCGTAGCGCACGACGCCGCCGACCCGCGCCGGCGCCTCCCGCGCCACGCGGTCCGTCAGCTCCTGCTGCGCCCGCGCCTCGGCGGCCAGCCGCCCGTCTGACGACACCTCGGCGGCGGCGGCGCCGAAGCCAACCATGGCCGGGACGTCCTCGAGTCCGCCGCGCCGGGCGCGTTCCTGCGCGCCGCCGACGACGAACGGTGGCAGTCGCAGGCCGCGGCGCACGAGCAGGGCGCCCGCGCCCTTCGGCCCACCGAACTTGTGCGCGCTCACCGAGCAGAGATCCGCGCCGAAGGCACCGAAGTCGACCGGGACGTGCCCGGCCGCCATGCACGCGTCGACGTGAACGAGCGCGCCGCGCTCCCGACACGCGGCGGCCACCGCGTCCGCGGGCTGGATGGTGCCGACCTCGTGGTTGGCGAGCTGCACGGTGACGAGCGCGGTCTCCGGGCGGACCGCGTCGAGCACCTCGGCCGGATCGTAGCGGCCGATGCCGTCGACACCGACCACGGTGACGTCGGCGCCGCTGCGTGCGCACGCGTCGAGGACGGCGGAGTGCTCGACGGCTGTGGTCACGATGTGCGCGGCCGCGTCGGCCCGCGCTACCGCACCCCACACCGCGGTGTTGACCGCCTCCGTCCCGCTGGCTGTGAAGACGACTTCCCGCGGGCGGGCGACGAGCAGCGCGGCGACCTGATCGCGGGCGTCTTCGAGCGCGACGCGGGTCACGCGCCCTTCGGCGTGGAGGCGCCCCGGGTCGGCGTGGTGGTCGCGCAGGAACGGCAGCATCGCCTCGAACGCGGCCGGGCGCAGCGGTGAAGTGGACGCGTGATCGAGGTACGCGCGCCGCACGAGCGCAGCGTCAGACGCGCGCGACGCAGTGGTCGTCGCCCGCGGGACGGCTCTCCGTGAACAGCGGGTGCGTGTCGCCGTAGAGGCCGGCGAGCATCCCGCGGATCATGCCCCGGTCGACCGAGCACACGACGTGCGGATACTTCTTCGCCGCGTCGCCGAACGGGCACTGCTCGGCCACGATCCGGAGCGAGCCGCCGCTCGCCTCGGCGTGGGCGGCGAAGCCATGGGCGGTGAGCGCGTCGGCGACCGTCGCCAGCGCGGCGCGGACCGACCGGTGGCCCGCGCCCGGGTCGTCGGTCTCCGGCGTCATGCGGGCGGCGATGGCGAGGCCGTAGTCGTACCCGACCTCTTCGGCCATGGCCGCGGCCTGGTCGGGATCGAGCAGCTCGAGCGAGCGGGCCAGCAAGGTGGCAAGGAGGTCGTCGCGCCGGGGCGGGAAGTTCAGCGACGTGTCGAGCTCGCCGGCGCGATACCGCTTCGACGGCCGGCCCGCCGTCTCGTGGCGGGCGAGCTCGACCGTGAGGTAGCCGCCCGCGGTCAGCTTCTCGAGGTGGTGGCGGGCGACGTTGGGATGCAGGTCGAAGCGCTCCGCCACCTCGGCCGCCGTGACCCCGGCGGTGCCGGCACGGACGAAGAGATAGATGTCGCGGCGGGTGGGGTCCCCGAAGGCGCTGGTGACCGCGCTCACCGCGGCGCTGAACTCGTCGGCGCTGAGCCCAGCGCCCCTGGGCTTCGCGGCCGGCTCGGTCATGCCGGTATTCTACCTATGCACGTAGTGGAAATGCCCCCTGACGGGGGGCGAGGAGACCCGATGCCCACTGAGGCCGCCGTTCTCGAGGCCCTGCGCCCGGTCGAGGACCCCGAGATCCACCAGTCGATCGTCGATCTCGACATGGTGAAAGAGGTCGCGATCGACGGCGGACGGGTGGCTGTGACCGTCGCCCTCACCGTGGCGGGTTGCCCGCTGAAGCCCGAGATCACCCGGCGCGTCAGCGAGGCGATCCAGCCCCTCGACGGCGTCGAGTCGGTCGACGTGGACCTGACGGTGATGGACGACGAGCAGCGCCAGGCAGTCGCTTCCCGGCTCCGCCAGCAGCACGCCGCCCCCGCCGACGGCAAGCCCGCCCGAGTGAACCCGTTCACCGACGCCCGCACACGGGTCCTGGCGATCGCGTCGGGCAAGGGCGGCGTCGGGAAGTCGTCGGTGACCACGAACCTCGCAGTGGCGCTCGCCCGGCGGGGTCACAAGGTCGCGGCGGTCGACGCCGACGTGTGGGGCTTCTCGATGCCGCGCATGCTCGGGATCGACCACGCGCCCGTCGTGATCGACGACGTGATCATCCCGCCCGAGGCGAACGGCGTGAACCTCATCTCGATGGGGTTCTTCGCCCGCGAGGACCAGCCCGTCGTGTGGCGCGGCCCGATGCTGCACAAGGCGCTGGAGCAGTTCCTCACCGAC